>DAIUCM010000134.1:0-11137 GCA_036846145.1 Bacteroidota bacterium | reverse complement strand
GAATGCTTCGCAATTGCTTCTTTTTTTTTCAAGAAAAAAGAACTTGCCTGCCCGGCAACGGAGGGCAAAAAGTGAGTTGAAATGATATGCGTGAAATTATTGAAACTTTTTCAGTGAACCTTTATACCTACTTCAGCAGGTAAGTTACTCTTTCGCGGCTGTTTTTAACCTGCTCATGCAATTTGGCAAAAAACTGGTTGCGGTGCTTTTCAGAAACTGTAGATATTAACCCGCTTCGTTTTATTAAATGTGTAAGCCACTGGTGCGTGGTTTCGCAGAATCTTACATCGGTAGTACGCAGAAAATTCATGGCGCTGTGTGTTAAAAAGGTTACTTTCCTCTCTCCTACTCTCGCCATAATGGTATTATCGGAACGCACTACCTCGTTGTGGTAAAGCTTAAAGTTCTCCGAATTGCCGGTTGGCTCTTTACCTGGCAGGAATTTCTGCCCGTGCGCCGCCATTTTTTTCAGGTGATCGAGGTATTCTTCCAGCTTATCTAATATTATAAATGCATCCTGCTTGTCTTCAAACAAATCTGCCTCGCAATAAAACTCAACCTGTTTAAGGTAGCTGTAAATGGTTTCTTCGTTCCAAAGCTCGGTCGATGAAAAATTTATATACTCGTACAGCAGCTTTTTGCCGGCTTCCATAATACGCTCGTCGGGCCGTTTCAGCGAAAAGCGCTGGTTGTCAAACTCAGGGAAGCCGATCAGTGTTTTTTGCCACACAAACATTTTGAACCAGCCAACTTCATCAATCAAAAAATAATGAAATATCGGGATATCCTTTGCCGCATAAATCATTTCCGAATCGGCAATACCGCTTAAGCCCTTTATTTCCTTACCTGCCGAAACCAGGTAATCGTACATATTAAAGGTTTGGCTGTTTAAGGGATTGTACTGAAAAGAAATTTCGTGGCCCTGCGCCTGCTGCTGCAAAACCTGCGCCGGCGACAAGTTATACCTGGCCACAATTTTTTGCAACTCACTAAATGACAGCTCTTTTTCTCCTCTTATACGCCGGTAAGCGCTATCGTAACTAATGCCAAGCGCTTCAGCAATATCATCAACCAGCGAAATATGTGCAGGCAACTGCTCTTTTAACTCATGAAAAAACTGTTGCTGTGTATCAAATGCTCCTGCCATGCTTTTCATTAAAATTATTTACGGATTTCCGCAAAAATTGCTTCTGCAAGATAGCGATTTCCGCATTTTCTGCAAATCTTAATTAGGCCGGTCGCAAAAATTGCAAAAAACAAGGCCAATTACATCCTGCCAGGCACTTTTATCCGCAGAAAATGCAAATGCCCGGTTTTGGTTTGCGTATTTCCGTTTTGGCTGCCTTCTCTTGTAGAGTAAGTTTGTATCAATCAAATTAACTAAACGATTATGAAAAAGCAAACACAAAATAACAGGCAGCGAATAAAGCATTTTATGGCACTTATATATATGGCCATATTATTTACAGCGCCGGTACAGCTGCAGGCGCAAAACAGGCCAAGCATTGGTGTAATTGGTGTAGAGTTGAACGGTATCAACCAATCGCCCATACAAACCGGCAACATTGTAAGGCTTGAGCTGGAAAAAATAAACCAGTATATGGTTATTGATAAATATGATATTTACAGCGTGCTGAAGCAGGCGCGTATCAGTGCCGACAGCTGCAACGGCAAAAAATGCCTGGTACAGGCCGGTACGCTTTTAAAGGCCGATAAAATGCTAACCGGCAGCGTGGAAAGGTTCGGTAACAAGGTGGTAATTGCACTTCGGCTGATTGATGTAAAAAACGATATTATAGAAAAAACGCAGATTGATGAGTATAAAGACCTGCAGGATAACCTGCAAAGCATGCTGCGGGTTTCCATACAAAAGCTGTTTAATATTAAGGTAGATGAAGTGCTGGAAAAAAGCCTTACCCGTACGGAAACCATGGAAAACACCATTACTAACCCGGGCGCTGAAAAGCTTGTACTTTCCGGGCCGCGCATTGGCTTATCTATGGTATTTGGCGAAACCAGCAACCGTATAATGGCCGATAGAGACAATGGCGGCTGGGAAGGTTACCCTGTAATGACGATTTTCGGCTATCAGAAAGAGATCCAGTACTTAAATGAAGGCAATTTCCAGGCATTGCTGGAAGTAATACCTGTTGTTGCCGGTTTGGACCAGAACCTTTTTAACCCAAGCCTGTCGGTACTGAACGGTTTCCGCAGCAACCGCGATGGTTGGGAGTTTGCACTGGGACCGCAAATTTCATTGGCGCCTATTGCCCGCGGCTATTATGATGGTGACCAATGGCGTTACCTGGGCGATGCGGACGCGCCCGGCCATGTAAAAGTTATAGAAAGGCTGGACAGGCGCGGCACTATGGAGTTCCGCTCATCATTTGTATTTGCTGTAGGTAAAAGCTTCCGCTCCGGCAAAATGAATATTCCCTTAAACATGTACGTAATACCGGGCCGCGAAGGCTGGCGCTGCGGCCTAAGCTTTGGTTTCAACGCCAAGCGACGGGAAATATAATTTGTATAGTTTTTTTCCATTATTACCATTGCGAAGGCCTGCACTGCCTTGCCGGCCTTCGCAATATTTTAAGTGATTTAAATCAGTAATTCCCAGATTATATTATAAATACCATTTAATCGTATCACTAAAAAAATTACATTTGTTAAACCAAAAACCGTATAAATATGAAAAACATCTTCTGCATAATGCTACTGATTTGTTTTGCCGTAAAAGCGCAGGCGCAGGATATTATACTTAAAAGAAACGGAGAGGAAATAAAGGCCAAAGTTTTAGCTGTAAATCCTTCAGACATAAGGTATAAAAGCTTTGATAACCTGGAAGGGCCGGATAAAGTTATTTTAAAGGCTGATGTTTTTATGATAACTTACGCAAACGGTACTAAGGAAGTAATAGAGCAGAACGACCCGCCGAAACGCAGAGAAACCGAACGAAAAGAAACAGCAAGGCGCAGCAGCAGGGTTGATGACATACCTGAAGATGAACCAATACACCGCACTGTTGAGCTTAGCGGGCCCAGGATCGGCGTAACCTTTGTTGGCCCGGGCAAAACCCGTAAAGACCTGGAAGACCTGGGCGCAAGCCATATTTTTTCACAGTTCGGCTGGCAGTTCGAAACAAAGTTCTTTACCACGAGCAAAGGTACATCTGGCATGGTTGAGTTTATTCCGTTGATAGGCGGGCTGGAGCAAGGCAAATTTTTACCGAGCTTAAGCGGCCTCATCGCCATACGCCAGTATAAAGGTTTTGAATTTGGTGTCGGCCCTAATGTTTCGCTTGCAGGTGCTTCGCTGGTATTTGCGGCCGGCGCTTCTTTCCATAGCGATGGTGTAAATTTCCCGGTAAACCTTGCTGTTGTTCCTTCGCCCAATGGTACAAGGTTTAGCCTGGTGGTTGGCTTTAATACAGTGAAAAGTTATAAATAACGCTAACCTAAGGCTGCCGGCCTACGTCTTCCCTGCATGAAAGCTGTAATACTTGTATTTTTTTTATTATGTGGATTTTCCGGCATTCAGGCGCAGGACAGGATATTAACCCGCGCAGGCGATGTAATTTACGGCAAGGTGCTGGAGGTAACATCTGTCAATATTAAATATTTGCGCCTGGCCGATTCTACCATAAAAGATACTGTAACATTGGCGAAAGACACACTGGGCATTGCCGTTGCGGATGTTTTCCTCATAAGGTACCGCAACGGCTCAAAAACGGTTTTTGAATTACCGGCTTCCAGCCCGCCCGTTATCAGCCAGCAGCAAAACAAATATAGCGCCGATGCAAGCAATAATGAAAACTATGAAATGCTTCTGGCAGGTGAGCGAGATGCAGCCGAATACTACAAGCCAACCGGCGTTTTCCTTGCTTCGGCGGTGAGCGGTTTTATTGGCGGGCTTACCTTCTACACTTTCCCTACAAATATTGTAACTGCCGCACCGCCTGCCATTTTTGCTGTAACGCCGCCATCTAAAAGTAATTTAAATATACCAGACACTGAAGCATTTCAAAACACGTATTACCGCCGCGGGTATATAGAAAAAGCTGAAAGCAAAAAGAGGCTGAATGCTGCGGCCGGTTATGGTGCCGGGCTTGTAACCGGCCTGGGTACGCTTTTAGTTGCGTTTATGGGTTTCTATTTCTGATAAAATTACCTGCAGCGCAAACTTTCCCACAGCAACACAAAGCATTTTACAGCAGGTATATATATGGCAGCCGTAAATAATTTATTATACAAAATTATAATTTCAGCTCACTAACCTGCAATTATCATCGTCTTGCTCACAAAACAGGTTGAAGCGTAATACCAAATACCCAACAACAACAATATTTAGCCAGCAATATGAAAAGGACCATTATAATCGTAGTTATCTGCTTGTTTACCAGCATTTTTTTACAGGCGCAAGATGTAATTGTTAAAAAGAATGGAGATGAAATTAAAGCCAAAATTGAAGAGGTTTCGACGACAGATATTAAATACCGCAAGCACGATAACCTGGAAGGCCCATTGTTCTATATTCCTAAAACCGATGTGTTTATGATAAGGTATGAAGATGGCACCAAGGAAACGTTTATTGAAAAACCAGCGCCGCAGCAGGAGAAAAAAACAACCAAAACAAACTATATACAGCCGCAGGTAGTTAAAAGCGGCGGGCCGCGCGTTGGTATTACCTTTGTGGGCCCGGGCAAAAACCAGGATATACTTATAAATGACTGGGAAGCAAGCCCTTTTATGTCGCAGTTTGGCTGGGCTTTCGAATCGAGGCTTTTTACTACAAAGCAGGGCGCAAGCGGTACGCTAACAGCATTAACCACCATTGGCGCTGTTGAGCATGGCTTGTTTTTCCCGAGTATAACCGGCTTTGTTGGCATAAGAACTGCCGGCAACATGGATTTTTCAATCGGCCCAAGCTTGTCAGTTGCCGGCACAGGGCTAGCGATGATGGCCGGCACTACTGTAAATTTCCAGGGCATACAGGTGCCCTTGCATGTTATTGCCGTACCTACGCAAAACGGGTTTATTTTTAACTTAATGGCCGGTTTCAATATACCGCGAAACTAAAACCCATGCGTTTTACCTGGCTATTTTTATTATTTATACTTGGCAGCTTTCCACTTGCCGGGCAGGACAGAATTACTACCTTGCAGGGCGATTTAATTTATTGTAAGATACATATAATAGATGCCGAAAAAATACATTACAGCCTGCAGGATACAACAACCTCGGAGCCGGTGTACAAACCCGAGGTACTGCAAATAAAAATACCGGATGTATTTATGATAAACTTCGCCAATGGCAGCAGGGAAGTTTTTACGCAGAACCTGCCCGACGAAAAAACAAATTCGTCAACAACTGGCAAAAATTATAGTACAAATACCGATTATTACGCTTTAGGCGAAGCGGACGCGGAAGAATTGTTTGACCCAAGCGGCGCAATTGCAGCCGGTATTGCCGGAATTATTCCCACAGCCATTGTAAGCCTTTCCTCGCCCGAAATCAGGCCGAGCCGTGTTTCCGATCCTGAACTGTTAAGCAACGCCGAGTACCGGCGAGGCTATAAAAAGCAGGCCGGTTCTATGAAAAGAAAAAGTGCTGCAATTGCCTACGTCGCCAGCCGCGCAACATTTATAGGTATGATAATCCTGTTCGATATACTTGAATAAAAGATCCGGGCCTTTGCGCGTTTTCATTGTACCAGGCTTCAACAAATAGCGGCAATAAAAGCATTTTTTAACTTTAGCATATATGGAATTAAATAGGGTTTATTGAAAAAGTATCATGACAAAAGAAGAAGACCGCCCGGCTTCAGAGAGCAAGAGTAAGTTTTGAAATACATACGGAATTTAACTGTACCTGTTCACAGTAGCTATTCTAAACGCTAAAAACAATTAAATATTAATTCCAGTCGAACATAAATTAAAAAGGCTTCAGGTAATAATTACTTGAAGCCTTTTTAATTTATGTGAAAGGACAAATTTAGTTTTAATTAAAATGCACTTTGGCATCAACTGTAAATTGTTAATAAACAACTATTTAATCTTCTGTTTTCCTCGATACTCAATACCCGGTATTTTGTCCTGATACTTATCATCTATTGCTCCTTAAATAGCTATTTTACTCAGCAGCTTCAGGTTTTTCGGGTCGGAATAATCATACTGTAAAATACCGTTTTTGCTGGTAAGTATAAGTATATTGTTATAAGGAATTACGTCGTACGTATCCAGGTTCTTATAATGCCCTAGCATTTTATCTGTAATGCTGTTTATATCACTTGCATTATAAACTTTTAGTCCATCGGCGCCGTCGCAAATAAACAATGTGCCGTTATCAATACCCAAACCATGCGGGTTATACATCGGGTAAGTTTTCAATAATTTGGGGTTACGTACATCTTTTACATCAACAACATCAAGCTGGTTTGCAAAACCTTCGCAGCGTGTTCCGCTACGCAGGGTAACATACGCAATATCGTTCTCCACAACAACGGGGTCGCAGGCATTTGCATGGCGGAAATGAGTGAGCATAACCGGCTTTTCCGCATTCGCCAGGTCATAAATATACATACCATTATTTGCGCCTACAAAAAGTTTATCTTTATAAGGAAACAAGGTTTCCATGCCCCAATTCATCTGCACCCACTGCCTTTTCACCGGCTCTGCTGCGTTGCTTATCTCAAAAGGGTGCAGCTGGTTTTGATTGAGGATATACAGATAATTGCGGTACATACTGAAACGCGCCATGGACCCGCCCATGCTTGGCACATTGCCCCCACCGCCGGCACTGCTGTTATCTAATAAAAAATTCTCTTTCTCGCTAATTCCCATCCAGGTTCCATCATGGCCCTCGCAGTCATTTTCAAACTTCTCTGTCACCAGCTCTTCCTCATAATCCACCACAAGGCTGTTGTTATTATCTGCATTTTGGTAAAAAGTAAAAGTATTTTCCATGCGTTTGTGCAATGCCGGCGTTTGCGGATTATGCATATCAATCACCAGCATATCCATATAATTATCGGCATACAACATATTATCGCGCACAGCCATATCTACATTACCGGGAATGCTGATGAACGAAAGCGCCTGCGGGCTGGATGGATTTGAATTATCGAAAATATGAATACCTTTTTTAGGTTCGTTCACCAGTAAATATTTTCCGTAAAGCCAAATTTTACCATAAGCCTGCATTTGCTGCGCAGGCAAAACCTGGAACTGGCGTATTTCTGTAAGATTCTTTATTACAGGGTTATATCGCACGTAAGTCCGGGTAGTTTCGCATTTATCTTTGGTACAGGAAGTGGTAAAAAGCAAAAGCGCAAGCACAGCGCAGGCAATACTTTGCAGATTTAGTTTCGGTAACGAAGCAATTTTCATAACTTGGGCTTTTTAGCGGTTTACTGGTACAGGATGCAACGCTTGCGTATAAGGTTGCATCTGCTTAAATAAATTTAACAAAATATGCAGTGTAAATTTAATTGTTTTATTTCACAAATTTTTGCTTTTCATAAGTTTAAAGCATTTTTAGCCGTATGTATATATGTACTTTTTGGCTGGAACGATGTTATTGCGCAGCAAAAGCAGGAAGATGTGGTTTACCTGAAAAACGGCAGCATTTTGCATGGCACTATATTGGAAAACAGACCCGGCGAAACCATTAAAATACAAACGCACGACAGGAATATATGGGTTTTCAGCGCTGCGGAAGTTGATAAAATTACAAGGCAAAACATGCCCGATGCGCCCGAAAACCTGTCTGCCGCCAAAGGCTATTACAACGCTACAAGCGGCGGGCTAATGTTTGGCGGTTTGGGCCTGCGGGCGAGCATGGCCAATGGTTATAAATGGAGCCCGTACTTTTCTACCGGCGGTTTTGTAAGTTTTGATATGTATGAGCGCGACGATCTTTTTGTGCCTGTGGGACTTGACTTGCGTGGTGAAATTTTGCGCGGCCCTGTAACGCCGTATTGGCTCGGGCAAATTGGTTACCCCGTAATTGCAACCGAAGATACGCCATGGAGAAATTATACGCCGGGCATTTTATACCATGCCGGTGGTGGAATAATGTTTATGGTTGGCAAAAAAATAGGCTTACTTACAGAATTTGGCTACCGCATACAACATATTAGTTCCGAAAGCATATCCGGCCCAAACCGCACCGAAACCAAACGCCAGATCCGCAGCATCAACTTCAACCTCGGCCTCCAGTTTTAAGGGCAATGCATTAATGTATTAATGAATATTTTCAGGTTGGAAGGTTGCAAAGTTTAAAGGTTGCTTCGCATCGCGGCATTCGTCATTCGTAATTGTTAATTTGTAATTGAATAAGGGTTGCTTCGCATCGCGGATGATTTCCCGCAAAGGCGCAAAGAAGCAAAGGCGCAAAGTTTTAACCGCTGTTTACAATGATTTATTTGGTTCCGATGATTTTTTTTAGTTATTGAAGCATTTCTAATTTTTAATTTTTAATTGAAATACTGCATTCGTCATTCGTAAATTGTTGATTTAACATGGACATTAATACATTAAAAATTAACACATTAATGCATTGAACCTAAACCGGGAAATAATAAACGATTGCGGTTACAAAAGCTGCTGCTGCAAAGGAATACATCAGTATTTTTACGGCACGCTTACGGTCGCGCGAAATATGCTCGCTATGGATGGTAACATCTTTCCCTATTTTTGATAGCCCGCGCAAGCCTAAACCCGCACAAAACTGTAACCGCCCCTGCAGGTAACAGTACACCGTTAAAAAAGCAGGGATAAATATTGGCAGGCGCCAGTTACGCTCGGCCGAATAAATATATATAAGTACAGCGTACAGCACAAAAACCACCAGCGCTGCTATGGCATAGCGGTATCTTTTCGCAATTTCTTCCCGCCCGATGTTGCATGTACCGGGCATATATTGTGGTTCTGTTGTTCTTCTTGCCATATCCTATATATGCCGTTTGCGAAAAATAGTTCAGCGTAAAATAAAAAAAGCGCGATAAAAAATTACCGCGCATTTCTTTTTTAAATTTTCAACAAACTAATCTATTGATTCTATAACCGAAGCCGGCTCATAACTTTCAATTATTTTAGCGTTTGGATAGTATTTGCGAATTTTTTTCATTTCCTCATTTTTAATTGGATTATCGGCAATACCAAGCTCTTCCAGCTTTTTAAGGTTAGCCATTGGCGGTGGGAAAACCGAAATGTTATTACCATCGAGGTAGAGCACTTTCAGGTTTTTCAGGCTGCCGGTTTGCACAGGCAATACGCTAATCCTGTTATTGATAAGCACCAGGTACTCAAGGTTGGCAAGTTTAGAAACATCTGCCGGCAATACGCTTACATTTGTGTTTATTACACCGAGGCCTTTCAGCTGCGCCAGCGTAAAAATTTGTGGCGGCAGCGCCTGCAGCCCGCTATCCTGAAAGTAAACATATTGCAGGCTCTTTATTTTTGCAAGCTCCTGTATGGCAAGTTCCCAATCGAGCTTGCGCGTGTTACCGCTAAGCGACAGCATCTGCAAATTTTGCAGCTTCAGCAAGTCCGCAGGCAGCTTTTTATCGCCGTTTACATTATGCTGAAGCCTGTACACATGTTGCGGCGACCGCATAGCGTCAGCAATATTAAGGTAATAAGTTTGATCCAGCAGCTCTTTAAAAGTAAGTTTTTTTGTTTGTGCGCTTACAGTAGTTAATTGAAGCGCGAAAACTAAAAGCAGGGTGAAAAGAATGTAATTTTTTTTCATAGTTGTAATTGATTTTGGCGTTTGTACATTTGGCATTTGTACAGCAACAATCCCTTAGCAGTAATGATGCCATTTCAAATATAAGTAAAATTCATTAATACACCAATATGCCTAAGCAGCAATAAGTATGATTATATAAAGATATTGCAGTAAATTCCTTCTGGCTAAAATATTATTTTTTTAAAATATGATGTTTAAGCATTGACATTTTTATTGCTTTCGCCTTTTTGCTTCACTAAAGCACTGTTTGCTGTTAGCTGATATATTTTTTTTAGTTGAAACCGTAACGCTCACGCAAAATGGCAAGGTGATGAAGCTCATGGCCCAAAGTAATGGAAATTATAGCTTGCGGTGTAACTTCTCTCCCATTTGCGATGCCATTTGTATTGAGCATAGCATAGTTGAATGTACCGTATAACAATAAATTTGCTTTTCTAAGGCTTGTGTATTCATCAATCAGGCTCAGCATTGTGCGGCTACCAGCATTACTGTTTTCCGCATAGGCATTTTCATCAAAACCTGGTAAAGGCTGGCGCTCGCCACGCGCAATTGCCAATGCCCTGTATGCCATAATTCGTTCTGTATCTATCACATGCCCTACAAGTTCCTTTATGCTCCATTTACCTTCGGCATACCTGTAGCTTTCTTTTTCTATGGGAATCTCAGTCAGGAAATTCCGGGTAAGCTGTAACTGCTTTTCCAGTCCTTCAAGCACATTTTCGTGTTCTATCAATGTTAAATAATGGTCGAAATAATCTGGATAAGTACCTTTTTCCGGCTTTTGCATAAAACTAAAAGTTCTGATTAATGGCCGAAAATTAAGCATTTGATCATCAAAAAAAAACAAGCTGTTTCAGCATATATATCATTGCCGCAAAATGCTTTGGTTTTTAACAGGTTATAAAATTATAAGGTTTTAATTTGCTTATCATTGCGTTTTGCCACAAAGGCACTAAGGCACAAAGTATTTAACCGTTGATTTTAATGATTTATTTGATTCCGTTCATTTTGTTTTTTGATTATTGAAGCATTTTTTGAAAATGTGATATATGTGGTTTAGTTGTAAAGTTGAAAGGTTAGTTCGCATCGCGGCATTTTTAATTCTTAATTTTTAATTCTTAATTTTTAATTGAATAAGGGTTGCTTCGCATCGCGGATCATTCTTACATTCATTCATTCTTTCATTATTTTTTCGCATCACGGCATTAGTCATTGTTAATTCACTATCGGTTATTTTAGGATTTTTCTTTAATTAGACTTCTGTGAGCCACAGACCTCGGAGCGCTGATTATAGAATTCTACTAAAATTCAGATTCCCTTTACAATTCTAAAATAATAAAATTTTAAACGATTAAATTTTCAGTCGGAGCTCCCTGGGCTGTGGCTCA
>DAIUCM010000133.1:0-11406 GCA_036846145.1 Bacteroidota bacterium | reverse complement strand
CAATATATATGTAAGAATTGCAAAATTGAAAGATTGAAAGATTGAAAAATTAAAAAATTAAAAGATTGCTTCGCACAATATCGCATAATTCATAATTCAACATTCAACATTCATAACTCATAACTTCTAAAACGGTGTAACAACTTTCAGCGCGGCAGGCATTACATCTATATCAAAAAATGTGTCGGCAGGTTTTACTTCACCATCCAGGTGCATTTTTACAGGCGTCTGGGTTGAAATTTTCGCCTGCGCAACGCTAAAAACTTTCAGGTATTTTGACCGGTGAATACTGCCGGAAAACATTCTATAAACCAAAACCGGAACCAAAATACGCGGAAAGGGCACAATAACGGTGATTTCCACTTTGCCGTCACGCACATCGGCACGCGGATTTATATAACAATTGTTTCCAAATTGCGAACTGTTGGCCACACTCACCATATAGCACATGCCCGAAAAATGCTTCGTGCCGGGAGATTCTACATCTACGTGAAATGGTTTAAAGCTGAAGAACGCGCGCCAGGTAGCTTGTATGTACGATTTTAAACCACGCTTGCTCAGCGTTGCAAAAATATAACTTACAAAGGCATCGAAACCAATACCGCTTACGTTAAAAAACGGCTTGCCGTTTAATACCGCAGCATCTATTTTAGTAATATTTAGTTTGTTTACAACCGAAAAAGCTTTGGCTACATTCAAGGGAATTTTTAAATGCCTCGCAAGCCCGTTGCCCGAGCCTAAAGGAATGATTGCCAGCGCAGTATCGGTATGTAAAAGCTGCGAGCCAATTTCGTTTATGGTTCCATCGCCGCCCACTGCAATAATTACATTATTTTTCTCCGCAACGGCTATTTTTGCTGCGTTGCTGCCGTCACCGGGAGATTTCGTATAATAAAAATCGAAATTAAACCTGCCCTTGTCTAAGAAATCCCTGGCCTTTTGCTCAACCCCAGCTTTGTTGTTTGTGCCCGATTTTGGGTTTATAACTATTTTTACAGCTTTCTTTTCCATATTTACACGCAATTTACACATGCGGCAGATATGCTGAACAAAGCAATTTTTCTAAGGTTGTAAATCTTTGTATAAAAACTACTGATTTTATGGGACGCAAACGCAAGAATAACAAAGTACCTAAAGTACATGAAGAGCTTAAAGGGCTGGACTTGAATATAAATGAATTTGGCGAAATTGTATCGAATATAGATATTGATAAGGTCAACGAATTCCTTACGCGCAGCGTGCCCGATAAAAAGCTTATAAACCGTAACGACGATAAATACCAGCAGGATTTTAAAGCTATGGGCTACGGCAAAGGCGGTGACGATGAAGATATTGCACCTTTTGTTCCGGAAACAGACAATGATGATGAAGATGATTTGCCATTTGTAATTGATGCCGAACTGGATGATATGGATGAGGACGACCCGGACCTGAAAGAGAAAAAAGAGATTGAAAAAGATGTGGAAGCTTTGGACGAAGGCGACCTGGAAGCGATAAAAAAGAATCCTTCGCCTGATGATCTATAAAAAATAACTGTTTACATATATGCTTATTGTAAAAAATGCTTAGGGTATTAATGGATTGATAATTTTATCATTCAAATAAAGTACGCGAAAGCTTGCTACGCAATTCGCAAAATACAGCATCAGCTGCAAAATTAACTGACAGGAAACCACAGATGTCAAAGCAACAATTAAACTTACAAAATGAGATTTAGATTATTATCAGCAGTAATAATCCTTACTACAGGGCAAGTTTTAGCACAGGCGAATCTTGACTTTAACAACACAAAAATTCCTCGCGAACAATTTTTAAATTTGAACAACAATACAAATGACGACATAAATTCATCAAAAGATATACTGGTCAGGCCTTTTATTACCGATGATGCAAGAGTTGTAGGTGAAAGGCTTGCACAATTGGAAACCTGGGTTCGTTTTGACAAAGAAGCCGGCCAACATTGGATTTTGGGAGCATACGGCCCAACAAAAAAACTTGAGCTTACTGCTGGTGGTGTGTATGGCTACCAGGTAGAGCACGACAGTAAAAAGACTTTATCATATGCTTTGCCCCTGCTTCAGGCCAAGATTTTATTCAAGGAATATTTGCCCAGCAAAGCACCAGGTTTTGGAATGGTTGCAGGAACTTTTTTACCCGCTGGGCAAGGCACGTTTAAACCTGCAGGTTATGGCACATTCGGTTTTTTAACTGTATCGCAAAGTTTCGGTGAAGGTGATAAGCTTTTATTTCACGGCAATTTTGGAGGCAATTATTTACATATTGACGGGTCAAATAATCTCATTTCAACATGGGGGCTCGGAACACAAATAAAGGCATATAAAGGAATGCACTTAGTCGGCGAAATATTTTCAGGCGACCCATATATTCCTGGCACAGGAACTTCCTGGCAAGCAGGTTATCGCTATTTTTTCAGTGAGCTTTTTCAAATAGATATGACGGTTGGCAACGGAATTGCAGGTGATGTAATTATGCCTTTTTGGTTTAGCGCAGGAGCACGATTAGTAACGGAGAAGTTCCTGAAAACGAAAAATGCCGGACGCTAATTGTAGTTTCTCCAAAACCAGAACCTGCATTTTATTTGCTCTTATTTTTTCAAAAATCTACTTTCCGATTTGCCGATTATATTTGCTTTGAAACAAGTGAAGCATTTTTTATTTATTATATTATTTGTTGTGTTACAAAAAGGCTTTGCTGGCCTACCAAAACACTTTCAAAATAAATTTTAGTTAGCTATTTAACCTTTTAGGATGAACAATGCAATGAATAAAAATAAGCCCAAAACCGTTCTTTGTATTCCCGGTAACTGGAAGAACAGAAGCGAGATAGTAACTGCCATCGTAAAAAACAACATGAATGAGTATATATTCATGGGGATGACGCTTTTGAACCTGGCAACAAATAATTGCTTCGAACTCGAAATTTGCGAACGAGATGACAGGCTGTTAGAATCGTTTAAATTGGCTGGCATGATCAATAATATTTCAGATGAATTTTTAAAGGAAATTGACAAGCATAACTATGTGATTTACATATCTGCAGAAACCGGCGATGCAGACAGCGCAAAATCAATTGCAGAAGCAGGCAATGCTTTATTAAAATCGGGAGGAACCGGAATTAAGGTTGAAACTACCGGCATAGCTTTTACTAAAGAGCACTGGGCGAAACTTTTAAATAATATGGATGAAAGCAGCCTTTATCAAATGTACATTCTCAACTCAATAAGTAATGGGAAAGGAAAAACCTACTCCTGTGGAATGCATAATTTAGGATTGAAAGACACTGTTGTTTATAATGAAGAATTTCAGGCAGCAGTACAACTAATTTCTATTTTTAATTATTACCAACTTACTGAAAAACCGGAAATTACCAGCAACCAAAAATTCAGCCTCAGTGCCGAAGCTCCGATTTTTTTAATTTCAGAGGAAAAATGTCAGCCTAATAAAGGTCATTATTTATTTGAAAACATATATGGTATGTGGAAGCTCGAACGTAAACAGGATAGCTAAATCGCGTTGACGTAAATCGAAGGCGCGCAGGAGAAAATTTTATTGTAATTTAGCGGCATTTTTAAAGCGAAAATATGTTAGAAAGGCCAATACGCGTTCTGGTTGCCAAAGTAGGCTTGGATGGCCATGATCGTGGTGCGAAAGTAATTGCTTCTGCGCTGCGCGATGAAGGCATGGAAGTGATTTATACCGGGCTGCGCCAAACACCGGAAATGGTTGTACAGGCTGCGCTGCAGGAAGACGTTGATGCCATTGGCGTAAGTATTCTCTCGGGCGCGCATATGACTGTTTTTCCAAAAATTATTCAGCTGATGCAGCAGCAGGGCATGAACGATGTTTTGCTAACCGGCGGTGGCATAATTCCGGAAGAAGACCGCAAAGCGCTGGCGCAGCTTGGCGTTGGCGAATTATTTCCTCCGGGCACACCAACATCCGAAATTGCAGGCTACATCAAAAACTGGGTAGCCCAAAACAGGAGTTTCTAATTTAATGCCAATTGATGAATTAATTTATTTTCATATACGGGAAAGCATTTTTAGCCAATTGCCTATATGTAAATCTATTACAAATAGTAAAAGCCTCAGCAAAACATTAAAAACTTAACATTCAAAATTTAAAAGCCATGACTTTCGAAAATATAGTTTATTCGGTTGAAGATAACATCGCAATCATTAAAATTAACCGCCCCGATAAGATGAACGCCCTGAATATTACAACCATCAGGGAAGTTAAAAAAGCAATACGTGCTTCGGAGGGCGATGATAACGTTCGTGGAATCATCATTACCGGCGAAGGGCAGAAAGCTTTTATCGCCGGTGCCGATATAGCGGAATTTTCAAATTTCAGCGCAAAACAAGCCGAAGAAATGTCGGAAAATGGCCATGATGCCTTTAATGCCATTGAAAATTGCGAAAAGCCGGTTATAGCTGCCATAAACGGGTTTGCACTTGGCGGTGGCTGCGAGCTTGCCATGAGCTGCCATATGCGCATTGCATCAAGTAATGCAAAATTCGGCCAGCCAGAAGTGAATTTAGGTCTTATACCGGGTTATGGCGGCACACAGCGCCTGGTTAGGTTAATTGGCAGAAGCAAAGCCACCGAACTGCTGCTAACCGGCGATATGATCGGGGCGGAAGAAGCAAAATCGCTCGGGCTTGTAAACCACGTAGTTGCACCGGATGAACTGCTTGCCAAAGCCAAAGAGATCCTGCAAAAAACGGCCAAAAAATCTCCGCTTGTAATTGCGCAAACGCTGAGGCTTATTAACCAGTATTACGACAAAAAAGACAATGGTTTTGCTGAAGAGATTATGGAATTCAGCCACTGTTTCGATACCGATGATTTTAAAGAAGGCGTAGATGCTTTCCTGAACAAACGCAGCGCACAATTCCAGGGAAAATAAATACTGTTTGGTTAGCCGAAAGGTTGAATGAAAAGCGGAACATTCTGCGTATTCTCCATATATCAGTATCGGGAAAAATACTTCAACACCCTTTTTAAACCGTAGTCATTCAATCTTTCAGTCATTCCCTCATCAAACAATCATGAACAGAATAGCTGCAATCATTAAAAGGAACCGGCTGTATTTTATGGGTTTTGTGGTTTACGCCATTACAGGCCTGGTTCTGAACCTGGCTTATACGCAGCTCCAGCTCTTCTTTTTTGTAAACAGCAGAAATAAGCCTTATTTCGATGCCACCATGCCTTATATCACTTTTATTGGCGATGGTATAATATTTATTACAATTATACTGCTGCTGTTTTTTATAAAGATCAGGTACGGGCTTATTGCAACCGGCGCATGGCTGCTATCATCCGGCATTGTTCTGGTTTGCAAGCAGATTATTTTTACCGATAAGCCACGCCCCTGGAAACGCTGGGGTGAAGAGCTTGATGTTTACCTGGTTGAGGGCTTCCAGCCATATATTAATAACAGCTTCCCATCCGGGCACACATCATCGGCTTTCTGCATGTTCACGATACTTGCTCTCATCAGCGCAAGGAAAAGCCTTGGCCTGCTGTTTCTTATCCTGGCGCTGTTAGTTGCTTACTCGCGCATTTACCTGGCGCAACATTATTTTATCGATACGTATGTTGGCGCTTGGGTGGGTGTATTATCTGCCCTTATAATTTATTACTATTTTTACAGCCCGAAATGGAAATTTAACCAGCAGCAAAGCAGGTTGGACCAGCCGCTGCTGAAGTATAAAAAATGAACTTAAAAAATTACCTGCTAATTTCACTTGCGGCGGCATTGCTGTTTATTCCTTTTTTAGGCAAGGTACATTTATTCGACTGGGACGAGATCAATTTCGCTGAAAGCGCCCGTGAGATGATTGTTACAGGCAATTACAGCCAGGTACAGGTAAACTTTAAACCTTTCTGGGAAAAACCACCGCTATTCATCTGGCTTCAGGCGGCCTCCATGCAAATTTTTGGTATAAATGAATTTGGCGCACGCTTCCCAAATGCAATTGTAGGCATAATTACTTTGTGCGTACTCTTTTATTCGGGTAAAAAACAGGCCGATGAAAAATTGGGCTGGCTTTGGGTAATGTGCTATGCGGGATCGTTTTTACCGCATTTCTACTTCAAATCAGGCATAATTGATCCGCTTTTCAATCTTTTTATCTTTCTCAGTATTGTACAGCTAAGCCGTATAACCAATATAGATAACGCTTTTGAGCGTGATAAAAGCCTTGCGCAAAGTGCGCTGGGCGGGTTGTTTTGCGGACTGGCAATACTTACAAAAGGCCCGGCAGCATTGCTGATTATACTTGTTACCATGCTGTTTTTCTGGCTCGCCATGCGCTTTAAACCATTTATAAAACTGAAGCACTTTGCCGTTTTCCTGGTAGTGGGCGGACTGGTTTCCTCGGTTTGGTTTGCCGTGGAAACTATAAAAAACGGCCCGTGGTTTATTGTAACTTTTGTGGAATACCAGATCAGGCTTTTAACTACTGAAGATGCCGGCCATGGCGGACCATTTTATTACCACTTCCTGGTTTTACTCTTAGGCTGTTTCCCTGCCTCGGTATTTGTGTTCAAGGCATTTAAAAATGAGGTTTCGGAAAAGCACGAAATAAGAAATTTTAAGTTGTGGATGGCGCTGTTACTTTTCGCCGTACTGTTTATTTTTTCAATTGTGAAGACCAAAATTGTACATTATTCATCCATGGCTTACTTTCCGCTAACATTCCTGGCGGCATATTATATTCATAAGTTGCTTAATTTGCCGCAAAAGAGGCTTTCCGTTGCGCAACAACTATTGCTCCTTTTAATCGGACTGGTAATTTCGGCTGCATTGGTGGCTGTTCCGGTATTAGGTAAAAATACCGAAATTATAGCACCTTTTATAAACGACACTTTCGGAAGAGCCAACCTCCAGGCAAATGTAAGCTGGAGCTATGCCGAAACTATTATTGGTATTTTATTCCTTGCTGCGGTTCTTTTAAGCCTGGAATGGTTACGTAAGCCAGGCACCAAGAAACGGGGCATCATTACTTTATTCATATCATCTGCTATTTGCCTGCAATTGGTAATGTTTCTTTTTGTTCCAAGAATTGAGCGATATTCACAAGGTGCGGCAATTGATTTTTATAAAAGCAAGCAGCAAGAAGATTGCTTTGTGGAAGTGCTTGGCTATAAGAGCTATGCGCATCTTTTCTACACCAATAAAATGCCGCCGCAGGATTCTGCCCTGCTAAACCGAGATGTGCTGCTGCAAAGGCAGTTGGATAAACCGGTATATTTTGTAGCTAAGATAAACAACGCGCAGCAGTTTGCAGATGAGCTACAATTAAACAAAATTCACGAACAAAATGGGTTTGTTTTTTTAAAGAAACATGAACCCGGGAATTAATTTTTTTATTTTTCCATAGTTTAATTCCGGTTTCGCATATATTCCTTTGTCAAAAAATGCTTTTTACTTAATTCATCAGGTACGTTTGATAATATCGCCTGACTAATACCAATATAGAATGAATTGTGCGCATTTGAAAAAGTGACCTGTGAGCCACAGGCCACGGAGCTTCGTATTAAAACTCCCTGGTTTCGTGACACACAAACCAGATTTATTTAACGTGAACTCGGGAATTACAGACTGTTCCAGCAGAGTCTCCTGCAAGGGACTCTGCGCAATCGGAGCTATAAAAACACAGAGTCCTCTGCGAGAGACTCTGCTGGGACAACGATGAAAGTACATTCCTAATTACACAAATAATATCTTAAAATATTGATCCTCAGATATTAAATTCCCGAGCTCACGTTATTTACGCAAATATCTATCTATATTGGTATAAATTTCCCGGTTTACATCAAATACTAAAATCAAAAATAAACTAACTGCATATAAGCTGCTAACAAAAATGCTTCGCCGGTTAAGGGCGAAGCATTTTTTGTTATTCTATTATATGCGAACAGTTAGCTTTTCTGTATCTTAATTTTCTGGCCAAGCTGCAGCGATCGGTTATCACGGATTCCGTTAACCTCTTTCAAATCCTCAACCGTTACACCGGGAAAGCGCTGCGCAATACTCCATAATGTATCGCCACGCTGCACAACATAATATTGCACGTTTTTATTATCGGCAGCTTTTTTCGTGTCCGGCGCTTTAGGTGTTGTTTTCAGCTGAGCCGGTTTATTATTGGCTGCAACTCTTGTTTCTTCATGTTCAGGCTCTGCATTTCTCGGCGCGCTTAACCTCGATTTCTGCACCTTGCTCATGGTATTTATTTTCTTGTAATGCGTAGCTTTCTCTGAAGGAACCATCACCGTTAAACGCCTGCCAACCGGTATATTGTTGCCGTTAAGATTATTCCATCGGCGCAAACTGTAAATGCTTACATCAAACCAATCAGCTACAAGCCCTAAGTTATCTCCGGCTTTTACCGTATAATAAACCTTAACCTTATGGCTTCCAGTTTCTTCCTGCTGTTTTTGCGGCGCAGCATTATCCTGTGCGGCTGATGCTGTTTGCTGACCGTTACTTGTTGTATCGTTAGGATCCGGGGCAGCTTTTTTCTCGGCCACAGGTTGTTTTGGCGCGCATGATAACGCGTAAAGCGTACAGATCGAATCTTTTAACTCGCCAAAGGCATATGCTTTGGTTGCCGGCAAACGCAGGAATAAAGGTTTCGTTCGTGCCGGAACAATATCTTTTTTATATTGCGGATTCAGGTCGCGCAGCATTTCAATATCTACATCAAGCACCTTGGATATAGATGCAAAGTTTACTTCCTTATCAACTATAACCGTATCTACCATTTTTGGCAGGCTTACCGTTTGCGGGTATAAATTATGCTCCCTGTGGTACTGGAAAACATAGGTAACCGCTATAAATGCCGGAACATAGCCGCGTGTTTCTTCAGGCAGGAAAGGATAAATTTCCCAGAAAGTACGTTTGCCGCCACTTCTGCGTATAGCTTTATTTACATTCCCGGGGCCGCAGTTGTAAGCAGCAATTGCCAGGAACCAGTCGCCGAACAAATTATGTAAATCCTTCAGGAACAAGGCTGCGGCTTCCGATGACTGGTACGGATCTTTACGGTCGTCAACGTATGAATCTACATTCAGCTTATACATAATACCGGTACCGTACATAAACTGCCATAAACCTGTAGCGCCAACGCGTGAAACCGCTCTCGGGTTAAGCGCTGATTCTACAACCGATAAATATTTTATTTCCAGCGGCATGTTATGCTTATCCAGCACTTCCTCGTAAATGGGGAAATAGAACTCGCTGAGGCCAAGCATTTTTTCTACCTGCTGGCGTTTGCGCATGGCATAAAGGTTAATAAAGCCTTTCACCTTATCGTTATAAACATAGGGCAGCGGGCTGTTGATTTTCTCTATGCGCGCAGCATAAACCGAATCTGAGAAAACCGGAACTTCATCGGCCCGGTAGCCGTAAATATTTTCCGATTTTTTAGCCTTGTTATAGGTAGTGTTCTTCACGTACCATAAGTTCATCAGGCTATCCAGGTTTTTGAGGATATCTCTGCTTTGTTGTACATCATCTGTACGGTTGCCGGTTTGCGCTTTGGCGGGCAAAGCTGCACCAGTCCACACAAGAAGCAGCGCTAAAGAAAAGAGTTTCTTCATAGTATTTACCTGTTTGAAAAGTGTTCTGTTAAATAATTGGAGAAAGCGAATAATTTTTCTTCCTCGAAGGCGCGGCCAATGAGCTGCAGGCCGAATGGCATGCCGTTGCTATGCTTGCCTAATGGCAGTGATATGGACGGCAAACCCGCAAGTGACGATTGCAGCGTAAAAATATCCGCCAGGTACATCTGTATGGGATCGCCTGTATTATCACCCAAACCAAACGCGGTTGATGGCGAAGTTGGCAGCATGATAAAATCGTTTTCCACCAGCAGTTTGTTTGAATAATCTTTAATAATCCGCCTTACTTTTTGCGCCTTGCTGTAATATGCATCATAATATCCTTCGCTTAAAACAAAAGTACCCAGCATAATACGGCGCTTAACTTCTTCGCCAAAACCTTCACTACGGCTCTTTACAATTACTTCATCCAAAGTTTTTGCTTCCGGACTTCTGTAACCGTAAGTCATACCTGCAAAGCGGCTTAGGTTAGATGATGCTTCAGCCGTTGCGAGTACATAATATGCCGGTATTACATAGTCGAGATACGGGAACGTAGCACGCTGATATTGATGACCGTGTACGCCGGTGGCTGAAATAATATCGTCAAAGCGCTGCTGTATTTCCTTGTCAACGCCTTCATTTCTCAGGCAGTCTTCGAGGAGCGCAATTTTATATGCTCCTGCCTTCAGCAAATCCGAGTAAGCAGGTACTTCTTTGGTAGAAACTGTTGCATCATGCGCATCGTGGCCGGCCATAACTTCAAGTAAAAGCGCGCAATCCTCTACACTATGCGTTACCGGGCCAATCTGGTCGAAGCTGGATGCGAATGCCAATAATCCGTGCCGTGAAATACGGGCATAGGTTGGGCGCAGGCCAATTACGCCGCAAAAGCTCGCCGGCTGGCGGATGGAACCACCTGTATCTGAGCCCAATGCCGCATGGCAAAGGTTAGCTGCCACTACTGCTGCCGAACCGCCCGATGAGCCGCCCGGAACCAGTTCTTCATTTAACGGATTTCGTACTACGCCATAAGCAGAGTTCTCATTACTGGAACCCATGGCAAATTCATCGCAGTTTGTACGACCAATAATTATAGCGTCTTCCGCAAGCAGGCGCTCTACCGCTGTTGAAGAATATAAGGATTCGAAACCTTGTAATATTTTTGATGATGCCGATACTTTATGGCCTTTGTAGCAGATATTATCTTTAATAGCCAAAACCATTCCCGCCAGTTTGCCACCTCCACCATACTTAATTTTTTCGTCGATCTCTGCGGCACGTTCCAATGCTTCCTGGTTAAAAACTTCTAAGAATGCATTGATATTTTTGCGCGAATCAATTTCCGTAAGAAAATGGCGCACAGTGTCTAGGCAAGTTGTTTCGCCCTGGGCAAGCGCTGCCCTGTAAGTGGAATATGTTTGGTAAAGCGACATTTTAAGTTATAAGTAAACGGTGTACAGAACCAGCTAAAGTATTTTAACCAGTAAATTTACTCCAATTCAAGCAGGAAAATACAGGTTAAAAATTATTTAATTCTGCAGATTAGTTCTCGGTTTTCGGCGCTTGCGCAGCTTCTGATTTCTGCTGCATGCCCTCTTCAATATTGGTTTTTACTTTCTCTTTAGCATCATTGAATTCGCGAATGCCTTTGCCCAATCCGCGCATCAATTCCGGAATTTTCTTACCGCCAAACAGCAACAACACAATTCCACCAATGAAGACTAACTCCATACCGCCTGGCATACCAATAAGAAAAATAGATATTAACATATAT
>DAIUCM010000132.1:0-11780 GCA_036846145.1 Bacteroidota bacterium | reverse complement strand
CAACAAAATAAGGTTTTCGGCTGGCAATAATAAAATTGTACAAATATAATAATTTACACTTTAATGCCTGAGCATAAAAAAACCCGGCTTTTAGCCGGGTTTCCATATATACTTTTACCGAAAAATGCTTTAGCGGTTATCCATCCAGTCTTTACGTTTTTCTTCTTCCACAGCATTTACGTGGCCGGCTGGCGGTTTCAAAGGCTCAACCAGGCGGTCTTTTCCATAAATAAAATTGTTCCGGTCATAGTTTGGTAAAGCTGTGCTTTCTGTAAGAAA
This sequence comes from Bacteroidota bacterium, assembly GCA_036846145.1. GTDB lineage: Bacteria > Bacteroidota > Bacteroidia > CAILMK01 > CAILMK01 > DAIUCM01. Next base: position 11,501 of record DAIUCM010000132.1, on the reverse strand, counting down.
AATAGCTTCTTTAGGGCAGGCTTCTTCACAAAGGCCGCAAAATATGCAGCGCAGCATATTAATTTCATAACGCTCGGCATATTTTTCTTCGCGATATAAATGCTCTTCGCCAGGCCTGCGTTCTGCAGAAACCATGGTAATGGCCTCGGCAGGGCAGGAGAGTGCGCAAAGGCCGCAGGCTGTACAGCGCTCGGCGCCTTTTTCATCGCGTTTCAGTATATGCACTCCGCGGAAAACCGTCGCAATCTCACGTTTCTGTTCCGGGTAGCGTACTGTTGGCGTTTTTTTAAAAATATGCTTGAATGTAATAGCCAAACCATTGAAAATCGCCGGCAAATACATGCGTTCGGCAAAATTCATGGGTTTTTTCTCTACTTTTTTAGCTCTATTGGTAAGTTGCATAAAATTTTACTCTTAAAACTTAAAGAAGGCAATAACTCCGCCAGTAATCAAAATATTCAGTATTGCGAGTGGAATAAGTACCCGCCAGCCCAGGTGCATCAGCTGATCATAACGGAAGCGCGGGAGCGTCCACCTCACCCACATGAACAGGAAGATAAAGAAGAATATTTTGGCAAAAAATACCAGCAGGCCTATTATGCTTATCCAGTTGGCATCAATATTCAGGCTATCCATATACGGGAAATTATATCCCCCAAAATATAAGGTAACTATAAATGCCGATGAAATGAACATATTTATATACTCCGAAAACAGGTAAAACCCTAATTTCATGGAGCTGTACTCGGTATGGTAACCGCCAACCAGTTCGGTTTCAGACTCGGGTAAATCAAATGGCGCGCGATTACACTCGGCGAATGCACAGATCAGGAAAATGAGGAAGCCTAATGGCTGGTACCAGATATTCCAGTTAAAGCCACGCTGGTTCTCAACAATATCGTTAAGGCCTGGTGAACCCGCAATCATAATTACTGCAATAAGCGATAAACCCATTGCCAGCTCGTAGCTGATCATTTGTGAAGAAGCGCGAATTGCACCAAGCAGCGAGTATTTATTGTTAGATGCCCATCCGCCAATCATAATGCCATATACACCAATGGATACAATTGCGAAAATATACAGTACGCCAATATTAAGGTTTGCAATCTGTAAAGGAACTACGCGGCCGCCAATGGTAACAGGCGTGCTCCATGGAATTACCGCGCTGGTGAGGCAGGCTGTAAGCATGGCAATGCATGGGCCCAATATAAACAGGAACCTGTTGGCATTAATGGGTATAATTTCTTCTTTCATAAAGAACTTAATACCATCGGCCAGGGGCTGGAGCATGCCAAACGGGCCGGCTCTGTTAGGGCCTACACGATCCTGTAAAATTGCAGCTACTTTGCGTTCAGCATACGTGGAGTACATAGCAATTAGCAGGGTGATGCCGAAAACTACTGCTACCAGTATGGTTTTTTCTAAAATAAATGCTAAATCCATTGTTCTAGTTCTTGTCCCCGTCTTGTGGCGTACTTAGTAAATCTTTTTTCTGCGGAAGCGTGCGGTTATTTCCAGGCCTTAAAAGATGCTGGTACGGCGCCTCGTATTTATTTGCGCTGATAACCGAGTGGCGGTTTATCAGCCTTGGGCCTTCAATCGTCCAGTCGGTAACTTCTTTTTTATCGTAGCGGCACTCGTTACAAATAAATTCTTCAAGCTCGCCCCACTCATCTTTACGGCCGGTAACACGGTAAATTTCGTTACCATGATTCCAAACCACCACTTTTCCGCTGCATTTAGGGCAATTACGGTGCGCATTTAATGGCTTAAGGAACCAAACACGGCTTTTGAAACGGAAAGTATTATCGGTTAATGCGCCAACCGGGCAAACATCAATCATATTTCCGCTGAACTCATTATCAATTGCTTTTTCTATGTAGGTAGAAATTTCAGAAACATCGCCACGCCATAAAACGCCATGTACGCGCTCGGGTGTAAGCTGGTCTGCCACCATCGTACAACGGTAACATAATATACACCGCGTCATGTGCAGTTTTATATACGGGCCAATATCTATCAGGTTAAAAATTCTGCGACCTTCTTCGTAACGGGTTTTTACGCGGCCATGCTCGAAACCGAAATCCTGTAAATGGCATTCACCGGCCTGGTCGCAAATCGGGCAATCGAGCGGATGATTCAGCAACAGGAATTCTACAACACCGCGGCGCGCTTCCATTACTTCTTCAGAAGTATAGTTCTCTACTTCCATACCATCCATAACCTGTGTAACGCAACTGGCTACAAGCTTTGGCATAGGGCGCGGATCTTTCTCGGAGCCTTTGGTAACTTTTACCAGGCAGGCACGGCATTTGCCGCCGCTGCCTTTTAATTTACTATAATAGCACATAGCCGGTGGAGCTACTTCGCCGCCAATTTTGCGGGCAGCGTTAAGGATTGTGGTTCCCTGCTCTACTTCGGTTTGTACTCCGTCTATCGTTATTTTAAACATTCTCTATATATGTATATCTGAAAAAATGCTTTACAGCGTATTACAGTAATGTTTTTAGAAAAAATAAAGTTGCTTCAAAATTAGGTATTTTATGTATGTTTCGGCACGCAAATTTTCATTTAGTTATACCTTGGTGTTCCGTCTTATTTGTAGTTAGGTAATTTAAGGTCTTGGTAAAGAAATCGCCGGGCTTGTTTCTTACATATTTTGTTAACTGCCTGTATTGCGGGTTTGGATTAAAAAATATATAAAAAGTTACCTGTCGCCCGTTAAAAGGTATGCTGCGCCGAGAAATAACCTGGTATTTATCACCGGCCTGTAAAACATCATCCAGAAAGCTTTGCTGCAAATGGCTCACCAGGTAAAAATAATCGCTGTGTTTTATAAAATCATAACTGTATTCTACATCGTTCTTCCGTAGTGAAACCAGCTGCCCGTATGTATATAGATATGGAATTTTATAAGGTATTACACCTTCCGCAAAAGTTACAAAAGTTGCCGGCGTGTCAATGAATTTAGACTGGGATCTTATATGTTTTTCAAGATCCATCGCGCCATCTTCCATAACTTTTAAAAAATGATGTTTGTACGAATATATACTTAACTGCCGGTATTCACCGCTTAAGGTCATTCCGTTTACCGATCTGTAATAAACATAACCGCAGTGCAGCAATTGGAAACAGCCGAACAAAATCAGCAAAGCCGCATATATGTTTCGCCCGAAAAATGCTTTACCATTGTACTTACTGTAAATTTCATAAAATATATAGAGCAGAATTAAAACAAGTGCACCGCTGTACGGAATTAAAAGCCTGTAACCGAACATCATATGCACCTGCGCATTGGCGAAGCCATATAAAGTAATAAAAAGCAGCGCAAGGTGTATATGGCCGAATTTGCTGAAATGGGTTTTTAAATATGCAAGGTTATCATGTTTATATAACAGGAATATGGCCAGCGCGTAAAACGGAGTAAAACCGCTGTAAACGAAGAATTGTAAGCAGTAAATTACAGTATCAAGACTGAGTGAACGAATTATCTTCAGGTAAAAAGATGTAGGCAGCGGATCGTGAAAATAAAAAAGCGCGAAGCCTAACCATACAGCCGGGATAATGGCATATAAAAACGCAGCTTTGAATGCGATACGAACTGTGCCAATTGTTCTCCTTTGCAGGAAGAAGTAAATAAGCAGAAACGGCGCTGTAAATAAAACCGAATCGAAACGTGTAGTAAACGCAAGCCCGGAAATTAAACAAAGCAGGTAAAGCTGCTTAGGTGTTGCATTTTTAATACTCGAAATACATAACCATGTAATAAGAAAAAGCAGTAATGTTGTTTCCAGGCCGCCAACCGTCCACATAATTACAAAAGGCGATAAAAGTAATGTTATAAACGGAAGTATATAAACCATTGGCTGTGCTTTAAACGGCCTGGCTATCATAAAAGCAGATGCAAAAAGCAGTACGCACATAAGTATTTTGCCGGTAAGTAATATATGCGTGCCGGAAACCTGTACTAATAAAACAGTAAGTATAAAGTGTAGCGGCGAAGTTATAGCGCTTACTTTTTCGCTGATGTTGAAGCTTATTTCGCCATGCTGAATAAAATTATCGGCATATCGCAGCAGGATATAACTGTCATCGGCAGTAAAAACGGAAAAAACGGCCAGCAGAAAAACCGAAAGCGCGCAGTTAGCAAATACTGTTTTTTGTGCTGTGCCCTGTTGCATTTAAAGCATTTTTAAAGATGAGTATATATGCGGTTTACAAAAAGAAAGCGCAAAAAGTAATAACTCGTTGCGCTCTATAAATTTAAAACAAAAGTATGTTTTAAAGCTGAAGAAACCTGTAATTTCTCATGAAGCCAAAACTATCATGTAAAGCATTTTTCGAAGGATTGTTATATTCAGGAAGTGTTGATCAACCAGAATCCGAAATTGAATATGATATAAACCAAAAGAAACCAAGTTAGTGAAGTTCCAGATTTATTAAAATGTTTTACTATTACAAAAGCAATTGACTAACATATTTGATCCAGCTTTGAGCCCTTTATGAGCCCTTTTAGAGTTCTTAGCTTAATACTCAAATGGCTCATTAATAAGGACTAACATAATTCATGTTACCTGATTGTCTCTTTTTTGAGCCCATTATGAGCCCTTTAACTATTACTTCTTTGAGCTTTTTTTTAGTTAAATATTAGCTTTTAAGCAATTTACTTAGATTCTCACTGATTTCATAACCGCCTGTTCTTTTAGAGCCAGCATATTCTATAGCTCTTATTGCTTTAACAAGCTAATATCCCTTTCTAATGTTTTATAGGGTTTATTTAGTCTTTCAGCAATTTCAGAAGCTCTTATGCTTTTTTCAGCGATTATTACTTTAATAATCTCAAATATAGCGTCTTTTACTTCCTCAGTTATTCCCTCAAAATTAGTATTTTCTTGTAAGCATTTGAGCCAATTATGAGCCCTTTAATTGATGCGTATATTGTTGATTTACAAGCTATATTAGATTTCTCCCTTGCTTGAAACCAATCTTTTGAGCCCATTACGAGCCCATTACCATTACTTCTTTGAGCCCTTACCGAATCCTTTTAATATATAGGATGTACCTGCACCTGTAGTACCAACTTTTTCTAAGATTGAGGCTTCAAGTTCAGATAAATACCTGGTTGCCGTTGCTTTGCTAACATTAACAAGCTTTCGTAGATGCTGTATTGTGCTTTTTAAATGTCTAAAATGTCTAAAAAAATGTCTAAGAATGTCTAACTAGTTGGGCTTAGACATTATCCAAGCCTTGCCTTTAGGGCTTATAATTCCTTGTTTTCTAAGGGATTGAAGATTGTTTTTAATTTTATTCTTCTTCTTTTGAATGTCTAAAACATCTGGAAGTTTGTCTAAAAGTAAGGATTCAAAATCCTTTCGTGTGCCAATACCAAATTTTTTAAGGTATTCTATGATCATTTTTTGGCAATATCCATCATCAATACCTCGTTGCTTCATGTATTCGGTTTGGCTTCCGGTAACGGCTGCCACACCAGATGAAACATGATAATTAGGCTTTCGCCCTTCAATTAAATTATTTTGTTTTAGTATTCTTGCTTCCGCATCTGTTAGAGGCTTGCCTTTTGCCACTTTGTCCAGGTAGATAATTTCGTTGAGTGTTAAGTTAGGCACTTCTGCTAATTTTTGGGCATATTTTAAATCTATTACCTTTCCTGCAATAGTTACTTTTACCATATTATCGGTAAGCTCATATTCGGGCAAAGGGAAAAACTTTTTACGCTGAATATTATACATGCGCTTAATGCCGCTGCCAATGGTGTCAATCATATTGAGGTTTACCATAGCAGCAGCCAGAAAAGCATTCCTGTATTTGGGCTCAGGGCTCTCGCTTATAACTACCTCTTCTACACTTTTAGGAATAAAGCTCCCCGAATTGGCGAAGGTAAGCCAGCCATCTTCTCTTTCTACAACAATAATTTACCGCCTAAGGTATAATCCTGATGCGCTATACAATTGTGCAAGGCTTCACGAATTATATAGGGATCGTATTGATCTACTTCTTCAGGAAATAAGGTGCCCGATTTGATGTAGCGGTATTTCAGGTTACGGATTTTTGCACTTACCTGCTCTACCGCCGTAATAAACGGATTATAAAAATGCGCGTAGTCTTTTTCTATATTTTCTTTATCTTTTAAGATCCAGGTTATGCGGGCTACGGCAGGGCTAATATAATGCTCACATTCGGGCTGGCCTAACAATATTATTGCCGTATTGGTTATTTTGCCTTTAATGGTAACCTTTGCTTTGTCTAGAAATACAGCATCGCTCCAGGAAGCAATTTCTTCACGTAGTTTTGGATTTTTCTCGGCATATTGTTTCCGGGCAAACAAAATTGCTTCATGTGACAGGTCTTCTATTGTTGCCGTTTCTATAATTTCTTTACTCCAGTCTTTTCTTTGCGAAGTAATTTGATTTAACTCATGATCATTAAGGCCGCCAATGCTTTCTCCGTTCCTGCCATACCGATGCCCTTTCCAGGAAATGGGAATGCCTTGCGGCGCACGCGGAATGACAAAAACTATCACCGCGCCATCCGGAGTACTGATTCGCTGAACATCTGTAAAACTTAAGGATGGAGAAGTATGGTCTGCCATTTCCTTTTTGTATTCATTCAGCGTGGCATCGGAGATGCTTGTACCCACTATTTTACGGGAATTGTTTACGCCGAAAATTAAATACGCTTTGTCCTGGTCTTTTAAATTGGCTTCGTTGCCCAATGCCGAAAAATACTGCCCTAGTTTATCTTTTGAATACGAGCTTTTGGCTTCCTTGAACTCCAGTACTTCTGTTTCCGTTTCTGAGGATAATAATTTATGCAGTAATTCTTCTGTGCTCATTCCTTTTCAACTTGTTTCGCATTAAAAGTATACCATTACTAAAGCATTTTTTGGCACAAGCATATAAGGGAATTACTTATTGCCTTTGGCGCGGTTATGCGTTTTACACAGCATTTCGCAGTTTTTGATATTTGTTGCGCCACCTTTGCTCCAGGCGGTTACATGGTCGGCATCCATTTCATCCTGTTTCCAGATCCTGGTTTTGTTGGAATCGTGGCCGAGTGCGCAAAGCGGACAGTTGGAAATGCTTTTTGCTTTAGCTGCGGTTGTTTGCTGTGTGTAAACGCTTCGCTTGGTTGCTTCATCGAAAACGCGAACCTCCAATAACCTGGTATCTTTAGATCCGCCAAGAATGTATTCAAAAATGCCTTTACGGGTTTTTACGTATGGGTCAGCATATAGTTTTTTTACCTGTTCCGATACTTTCGCGGGATCATACGGCTGGTTCTTGTAAGTTTCATACAGGCGGCCCCAATCCAAACCACACATTTCTTTTTCTACATCTATAAAAACAGTGGAAACCCAATCTATAACAGTGTTGAAATAATTTTTTAATTCGCTTATGTTATTGTCTTTCCGGTGCTGCGCCATGTAATCTTCAATTTTGCCGCGGCTAACCCAGGAAAGTGCGCATTCTAAAAAATCTTGCCGGTTGGCTGTGCCGGAAACATAGGCGCTCCATTTCTGAATGTTTGCATTCCTGCTGTTACTGAATTCTTCTTTGGCAAGCGTTACAAACGGGCCGGAATAAATGGCATTATTCAGCTCCTGGTTATTTAAAGGCACACCGGCAATATTTATGGTTTTGAACCATTGTTTTATTTCCGGTTCATCGCCTTCGCACTCGTAAATGGTTAGTTTGGTGTTTAATATTTTAGCTTGTTCTTCCGGCGCAAGGCTGTTGAAATATTGCGGATTTCCGTTTGCATCCATAATGGCGAATTTGCCGGTTACAAAACGCCCGAAACTGGTTATGCGCTGCTGCCCGTCCAAAACCTCAAATTTATCATCGGCTACTTTTACGAAATAAATTAAACCTAATGGATATTTTTTGAGGATAGATTCTACAACGGCGACATCTCTTTTGCCATCGGCGTAAATGTAATTGCGCTGATACTCAGGCTGTATGGTAAGCTTGCCGGATAAGCCGAACAAACCTTTTCCTTCCAGCTCGTTATATTGAAAACCGGCGCAAATATCTTTAACTGTGATTTCAGTTCTTAGCGTTGTTTCCATTTAATTTTTATGTTTTATGAAAATTCGGCTAAACAATCGTTTATTATTTATGTAGCCTCTATCTAATTTACCTTTCCATTCGGGTTTTTTGAGTTCTGGCAATAAGCCATCTTTCACATAATAATCGCTTCCAACAATTTCAAATTGGTCTGGTGAATATTTATCCAGGAAACTTATTGGTACACCCATAACACCAATATAATCTTTTGGTATATATTTAATATATGGAATGTCTATAGCATTATAATTATCATATTTTTCAAAAGGCTTTTTTAGGCCAAATTTTACAACTTCTGCTTCAGTCATTAATTGTAAAGGTTGATGTCTTCTGCCGTGATCAAGATTTGTAAACCAACACGAATTCCCTAATCTGGTATAATCGCCAATGTATCCAAGTTTAGCTGCCTTTTCACGATCTTTTTCTGCAATTTTCGCATCTTTTGGAACTGCAAAAACCATATCATTCGCATATCCTGTAGCGCCTAACCACATTCTATTTTCCTTTATCAATGGAAAAACTTCTTTATAAGTAATTGCATTGATACTCCCAATCAATAAAAAATGCTTCTCGGCCTCTAAAATCCAGGATAAAAACTCGCGGAACATGGAAAAAGGCGGATTGGTAACAATTATATCGGCTTCATCGCGCAGCTTTTTTATTTCATCGCTTTTAAAATCGCCGTCGCCCTGTAAATATTGCCATTCCAGGTCATTTACATCAATTCTTCCATCGCCGCTTTTATCATGGTCTAAAATAAATATTTTACCATGTTTCTTTGTCTTTTTGTAATCGTATTGCGGGTCGTTCAATTCAAAAAGTGTGGGCTGGTAGTTTATCTTATATTTCTTGCTGTCAACCGCGTAACTTGTACTTATCAGCTTCTTCAGCCCAAAACGGTCGAAATTCTGCGCAAAGAACTTGGTAAAATTGCTCCATTCCGGGTCATCGCAAGGCAGCAAAATTGTTTTACCTTTAAAAACATCGGGGTTATAATCTAAATAGGCAGAAACTTCCTTTTCTATATCGTGGTATTGTGTGTAAAATTCGTCGTTCTTCGCTCTTTTCGCGTTGGTGAGGTTGCTGTTAGCCATGTCACAAACATACAAAAAATACTTCCACCCAACAGGAAGCATTTTCCGCCAAAAGCATATATGCAAAAAGCCATTCCGAAAAACATCAGAACGGCTTTCACAAAATATCTTAAACTAAAAGTTACGCTGTCGCCATGCTAAATCCCGGCTGGTAAACATGATCCGCATCGAAAACTTTCTCAGGGTGCTTTACATGGTACTCGAATTCGTGGCGGAAATGGCGTATGGCGCTGGCAACAGGCCAGGCTGCAGCATCGCCAAGCGGACAAATGGTATTTCCTTCTATCTTTTTAGCAACATCAACCAAAAGGTCAATATCAGTCATTTTGCCTTTGCCATATTCTATGCGGTGAAGCACTTTCTCCATCCAGCCTGTTCCTTCCCGGCAAGGTGAGCACTGGCCACAGCTTTCGTGGTGATAAAAGCGCGTGAAATTCCAGGTATTGCGTACAATGCATTGTGTATCATCAAAAACTATAAATCCGCCGGAGCCTAACATTGTACCACTTACAAATCCGCCATCAGAAAGCGATTCATAAGTCATTAAACGATTTTCACCGTTTGCGGTTTTTAATATCAGCTCTGCAGGTAAAATTGGTACAGAAGAACCGCCTGCAACTACGGCTTTCAGTTTACGGCTATTCGCTATGCCGCCGCAATATTGGTCGCTGTAAATAAATTCTTCTACAGGTACGCCAAGTTCTATTTCGTAAACACCTGGTTTATTGATGTTTCCGCAAGCAGAGATGAGTTTTGTTCCTGTGCTTCTGCCAATACCAATTTTTGCATATTCTGCACCGCCGTTGTTCACGATCCATGGCACTGAAGCAATACTTTCCACGTTGTTTACAACTGTTGGGCGGGCATATAAACCTTGCACTGCGGGAAATGGAGGTTTTATTCTCGGATTTCCGCGTTTCCCTTCAAGCGATTCTAAAAGAGCAGTTTCCTCACCGCAAATGTAAGCGCCACCGCCTGGCTGAACGTACAATTCCAGATCGTAACCGCTTCCCAAAATATTCTTGCCAAGAAAACCATTTGCTTTGGCTTCTGCAATAGCTTTCTCCATGATTTTGATGAGCCACCGGAATTCGCCTCGCATATAAATATAGGAAGTATTCGCGCCCAAAGCAAAAGAGGATGTAATCATTCCTTCTACCAAAGCATGTGGAATATTTTCCATCAGGTAACGGTCCTTGAAGGTTCCCGGCTCACTTTCATCTGCATTGCAAACCAGATATCTTGGAACACCTTCCGGTTTTGCAAGGAAGCTCCACTTCATTCCCGTTGGGAAACCAGCGCCTCCGCGGCCACGCAATCCGGAAGTTTTTACTTCTTCCACGATCTGGTCTGGCGACATGGTTTTAAGGGCTTTTTCTACCGATGCGTAACCACCTTTCTGGCGATACACTTCGAAAGTATTTATGCCCGGAACATTTATATGTGTTAAGAGAATCTGCGTCATTTCTAATTTTCTTTACCTTACAATAAGGCTATGAAATAAAGATTAATTCCCCGCAAAATTAGTATTTTTAAGAGTTAAGAACAAAGAACAAGGAACAATCAATTACAAATTACAATTCAATGTCGCTTAGTTAAGGAAATTTCCCTATAACTTCCGGGCTGTGAGCCACAGCCCGGGGAGCTCCGACTTAAAATTTAATAGTTTAAAATTTTATTAAATGAGTATCCGTTTGTTAGGAACTATTGCTTGTTTAACCTCTCCGCCCTACGGGCACCTCTCCTAAATCAGGAGAGGAGTGCAGCTCCGACTATATGACTTCTATTTATCCTATTATGCGGATAGGCATATTTTATTATTTTAGAATTATAAAGTGAATCTAAATTTTAGTGGAATTCTAAAATCGGCGCTCCGAGGTCTGTGGCTCACAGAACTCTAATTAAAAATTTCCTTAACTAAACGACATTGAGTTATGGATTATGTTTCATTTCGTATAAAAACAGGAGCCGCGCTGAGTTCAGCGCGGCTCCTGCAATTGGAAAGATAAAGCAATCTTTTTAGCGTAAACCGTCTTTATTGCCTGGTTTTCCGCCGGTTTCTTTCGCCATATTGGTAACAGATTTGGTAAGCGATTTACTTTTACCTGTTTCGTTCTTCATGTGGCTGCGTGGATTTTGCTCGCTTTTGCCAATGCTTCCACCGGCATTGTTTTCTGGTTTTACGTTTCGGTTATTGGTAGGTTTCATAATAGCAGGAATATTTAGGGTTAATAAATGCTAGATGTTGGAGGTTAGACGTTAGATGTTAGATGTTAGATGTTAGATGTTAGATGTTAGATACTAGGCATTAGATTTAAGC
>DAIUCM010000131.1:0-11941 GCA_036846145.1 Bacteroidota bacterium | reverse complement strand
TGATTACCATATACTTTAAAGCATTTCCCACGTTATTAAAGCAAGCGGCTGGCCTGGATTTTTACTTATTTCCTTACTGCCATTAACCTAAACCAAACATATAGCATATTTTTGTAAAAATGGATTCGCTAATTGAACAGGTATCGAAAATTGCTGCGGTTGTAGGCCTTTCCGCCGTAAAAAACTTTTTTGGTATTATGTCCGCCCTAAGTTTCGAAATGGGTTTTATTCCATCGGTTTTGCTGTGTGTAGGCGGCGGTATGCTGGGCGTTATAATTTTTGGGTTCTTCGATAAAAAAATACGTTTGCTTTGGCAGCATTACCGCGGCGAAGACAAAAAAATAAAGAAGATTAAGTTTAACAGGAACAAACGCCGCATGGTAAAATTCCGCGATAAATTCGGCCTTGCGGGAATCGCATTTCTTACACCAATTTTATTATCGGTTCCCATTGGCACTTTTATGGCGCTGCGCCTTACCCATAATATGTATCGCATCAGCTTTTTTATGTTTATCTCATTCTCATTCTACGCTTTGTTATTCTGCGGCTTATATTACGGTTTTCACGATTTCTTTATGAAGGCTTTCGCGAAATTTCTTCAATAGTATAGGTTATTCACTCATTCACTCATTTACTCATTGCCATTTATGCCCAATCGTTTAGCAAAGGAAACAAGCCCATATTTATTGCAGCATGCAAACAACCCGGTTGATTGGTATCCCTGGGGTGAAGAGGCGTTCCAGAAAGCAAGAGATGAAAATAAACTGCTAATAATAAGCATAGGCTACAGCGCCTGCCATTGGTGCCATGTTATGGAGCAGAAAAGCTTTGAAGATGAGCAGATTGCGAAACTTATGAACGCCTTTTATGTTTGCGTGAAGGTTGACAGGGAAGAGCGGCCCGATGTTGATGCATTTTTTATGGACGCGGTAAATATTATGATCGGTCGCGGCGGCTGGCCGTTAAATGCATTTGCCATGCCCGATGGAAGGCCTGTGTATGCCGGCACATATTTTCCAAAAAACCAGTGGTCGGGCCTATTGCGCGAAATTGCCTCGGGCTACCGCCGTAATCCGCAAAACTACATTACCTACGCCGAAAAGCTAATGCAGGGAATTAAAGGCCTGAGCCTGATAACATCGCCGCAGGAAGAATATAAATTCACAACAGATGAGTTAAAAACTGCCTATTGGGGATTTTCGCAGCATTTCGACAGAACACATGGCGGCCGTGGAAGAGCGCCTAAATTTCCTATGCCCGATAATTATATTTTCCTTTTAAGATACGCACACATTACCGGCGATAAAGATGCGCTGAACCACGCATTTTTAACTTTGGATAAAATGGCAAAAGGCGGAATTTTCGACCAGATTGGCGGCGGATTCGCCAGATACTCAACCGACGCAAAATGGCTGGTTCCGCATTTCGAAAAGATGCTTTATGATAATGCACAGCTTATATCTTTATATGCCGAAGCCTATCATCAGAATAAATTGCCGCTTTACAAACATGTGGTTTATAAAACAGTTGCATTTATTAAACACGAATTAACTTCGCCCGAAGGCGCTTTTTACAGTGCGCTGGATGCTGACAGCGAAGGCGAAGAAGGTAAATATTATGTTTGGACCAGTGAAGAATTTAACCAAGCCATTGGCGATAAACATATTGATTTATTAACTGAATATTTTGGCATAGGTGAAGAAGGATTATGGGAACATGGCAAGAATATACTTATTCAAAACAAATCTGTTGCCGAAATAGCGGTAAAATACAGTTTAACTGAATCCGAAACCACACGTATCATTAATGAAGCATCCCAAAATTTATTGGCAGAAAGGGGAAAAAGAATCAGGCCTGGTTTGGACAATAAAATTCTGCTGAGCTGGAATATTCTTACAATAAAAGGCCTGCTGGATGCTTATAAGGTATTTGGTGAAGCCGAATTCATGCAAATGGCAGAAAAAGCTTTCACTTATATAAATACCACACTTGTAAAAGGCAATCAGCTATACCGAACAGTAAAAAACGGCCAGGCTGCCATACCGGCTTTTCTTGAGGATTATGCCTTGTACATTCAGTTTCTGATTTGCTGGTACCAGCACACATTCGATGAAACCTGCCTGAAAGAAGCCGAAACCCTTACCGGGCATGTTATCCATAATTTTTCGGATGATGCAAGCGGAATGTTTTATTTTACTTCATCTGCAAGTAAAGATATTGCAGCACGTAAAATTGAAACTGTTGATAATGTAATTCCGTCACCAAATTCAGTTATGGCGCACAACCTGTTTTATTTAGGCATGTATTTTAATAATGAGGGCTATATAAGCAGGTCGGAAAAAATGCTTTTAGCCGTAATGCCGCAGGTTTTGGAATACGCGCCGTTTTACGCGAACTGGGCCTCGCTTTTGTGCTATAAAGCTGCTCCATTTTACGAAGTTGCCATTGTTGGCGAAGATATTATCAAGCTGAAGCATTTTTTGGAAGAAGAATATATGCCGAATAAAATTCTGGCAGGTAGTAAAAACGCAGAAACCATACTTCCATTACTCCAAAACAGGTTTGTTACAGGAAAAACAATGATTTATGTTTGCCGGGATAAAACCTGCACTTTACCTGTTGAAACTGCCGAAGAAGCCCTGGCACAAATGAAAACTTTATGATAAAAGTCGTTTATTTTCAGGAAGAAAAAATGTTATGCCTGGATTTTATATAGTCAAAATTCCGCTTGTAAATTAATGAAATTGCATATATAGGTTTATTGAAAAGTATCTGAACATTCATGCATATCATTTCAACTCATATTTTTGCCCTCTGAAGCCGGGCAGGCTTCTCCTTTTTTCTTGATAAAAATGGAGAAAAAAATCAAGGCTGTAAATTATTAAGCTAAAAACAGCTTTAAAGCATATTTCACCTGCAACCCGAACCGCCAGTCCATTTTGTGTTTATTGTTCTGTTGCGTTGGCTCGCCTGTTGCTTCGTAAGTTAATTCAGCGTTAATTTACAATTTACCATTCACAATTAACCATTTGCATTTATGCTTTAAACCTGTTTTCTTAACGCTTATAATTTAAGGCCGTCATAACGCTTTGCATTTCTTTTTAATTTTAATGAAAACATAAATAGTTCAACTCAATTATTTGCGCTGCACTAAGCCCTAAAGGGGCGAACTGTATCAGCATGGGGCAAAGCTCTATGTATAAAAAACCTTAACTAAATGACATTGATACATATATATCATAGTTAGGGTAATATTGAGATAGCAAGTACCCGGGAATTAATTTATAATAAAAAAACATGCTGCCAGTGGCTCGGCTACAGCTGAATGATTGATAGGATAAGGCCTCTGGCCATTTGTAAATATTTTTTGGCCAAAGCATGCTGATACTTGTCACCCGGCTGGAGCCAAGCGACTAAAATTTCAGCACCAAAGCATTTTTCTGCATAAGCAGATATGGAAACTCAGGTAATTTTTACTGTAAATCAATTATTTAATTCCCAGGCACAATGTTTTATAAAAGCAGAAAGGGCGCTGAGAAATTCTCAGCGCCCTTTCTGCTTTTAATATTTATATGCTTATCGAAGCAATGTAACAGTACCGTTAACTGTTTTCTCGAAGCCGCCTACCAGTTTGAACTTCCATACGTAGAAGTACGTTCCTGCTGCGCAATCTGCTCCTGAGTTGTTCACTTTACCGTTCCAGTCAACATCACTGTTTCTGCTTTCGAATACTCTTTCACCCCAGCGGTTGAAGATCGTCAGCTCGTAAGTTGTTTCACCGCCAATCTTAGGATTGAATACATCGTTATCGCCATCGCCATTCGGGGTAAGTACGTTGTAGCGTTTCCACTTGCGCGGTATCTCTACCCACACTGTATCTATCGCCTCGCAGCCTATCTTACTAATGGTTTTAAGCGTTACCTTGAAACGATCATTCTTACCTTCATCGCCTTCCGGCACATCTCCGCCGAATGATTTATACTCATGCGGTACGGCATTCATAAACAGCGTTTCTACCTCTGGTGTATTGTCGCCAAAGTTCCAGATGTATTTAACACCTTCTTTAGAATTGTTCTGGAAGGTAAATATTCCTACATCCGCTCTTGTGCTGTCAACAACTATCTTAGCCTGTACATCTTCAACACGCACCTGCATAGAATCGTATTCTATACACCCATGCTCTGTGGTACCTTTTACAGATACCCAGAATTTGCCTGGCTGTTTGAATACAGTTGTGCCGGTTGAATCTGCTCCGGATGTTGTTGCCGGTGTACCACCCTGGAAGGTGAAATCGTACTGGTTGTACTCTCCCATCTTGCTCTTTGTAGTAAATGTTACATTGGCATCTTTACATACTACTGTATCGCCCATGATTTTAAGTGAATCGAAAGGATATACCCTGATCCAGAACTGCACGGTATCATCTACTGTCGGCCACTCATCATAACATGTACGGTTAATACCGGCTGTCGGGTCAAAGTGAGTTTCTGTCTGCCTTACGAATAATCTCCAGCGGCCAGGTTTTGTTGCTTTCAGTATTACCGCTTTTTCACCTTTTGATGATGATTTCACAATGGTTTCACCGGTTTTATCATTCTGAATAACCCACTCGTACTCATCAGACTTATCGTTAATAACATTGATGTCAATATCAAACGGCATACAGCCAGCGGTATCTTTAATGGAGAACTCAGGCCTTGGACCTACCAGGCGAAGGTAGTTAGGGCGGAACTGCTCATCTGTACACTGTTTAGGTGTAGTGTTAGCCGTCCAAACTCTTAAGCCTGGCGTGTAAGTACCGTAACGCAGGTAAGGCAGCATTAATGAGTCGGTGTTTGTACGGGTAAACTCAGTTCCGTTACCAAGGAACCATCTCCAGGCAATAATACTATCTACTGCAAACCTTGCATTGTCAATATAGTACTGGCCGGTGAACGGATCGCGACGTACAACTTTTTCTCTGTAGCCGAATTTACCCTGCTCATTAAGCTCACTTCCTACAAGCTCTGTTTTATCCTTAATCATTACGTCTTTACGGCAGTATGTAACCGTATCGCGTTTAGGGCTTACTTCAAAGTTGGCATCCAAACCTACTACCTTAATTAAGTTGCGGCGTATGGTGTTAATTGCGCATCCGTTACTGTCAACTGTACGCATGGTTACATCATAAATACCCGGCTTGGTGTACACGTGCCAAAACTCTGTGCCTTTTGGCTGACCGGCAGGTCCACCATAGAAGGTTGAATTATCGCCCCAGTTAAACCAAAGCTCTTCTTCCCTGTAGCTTGCAGGTTTTTTCCATCCTGCATCTAATTGCTGGCGCAACTGTGAAGCATCTTTAACATCCCAGGCAGTTAAAACACCTGAATAAGCGTTGATGGTACCATTGATACAGCCTGCAGGAGGCGGGCCACCTGGAAGCGGAGGACAGTTAGTAGTCCAGTAACGTACCATATGCTCTACGCGAACGGTATCGCCAACACAGATGATAGAGTCGCCGCCTTTAATGTTAAAGCGTGCAAAGTGACCGTAAATTAAGTGATAGAGTGTTGATTGAACGCAACCATCTAAGTTCCTTGATGCAGAAGCAATTGTATAGAAACCTGGGAAAGGAAGCGTAAACTTAACTGTATCTTTTAAACGGATACTATCTGCAGTGGCTTTGCCTGTTTTCGGATCAACCAGGAATGTTTTAGCATCCGGCCTCGGATCCACAAGCTTCAGCAAATAAATCGTATCTTTAAAACGCAACGGCGACATTACCGAGCGCACAGGGAATTCACTTGTTTTGCAGTATAGCGATAAGTAACGCGAACGGAAATCATTGGTTGGTAAAACCGTTTGCCCTTTTGCATTAATAGCATCAACCTCGCTTGTACGCAGCTGTAAACCATTTATAAATACATTACCAATTACTTTACCATTCTGATCGTACTGGAAAGTATATACCGATGAATCTACAGGAATATAAATTGTATCGTAAATTGATGATATAGAATCTATATGCTGAGAGATATTCGGATCCAGCGGAGATTTATCTGTTGCTCTGCGCTGAATGTTGTAAGGATTAAGGTTAGCAGTATCTGGCCAGAAACCTTTAAGAATAGAGCCCGGATTATTCTTGGTATAATAGAAATCGCCAGCCGGGAACTCCTGCCTGCGGATCTGGAACAGGAAGTCTGTTACATTCGGCATTTTACGGTCGTTTGGCACAAGCGCAATGTTGAAGCCTGGTTTGGCAGATGCTCCAAAAGCATGGCAGTAAATTTTACCTGAACTTTGGCTGCTTAAGCGCTGGCTTGAATCCATTAGCGTATATGTGTAAACTGTATCGGTAGGCAATTGCGTAACCGGATCGCGGTTTATTAACCTGTTCTCCTTATGAATATTAAATTCAGCAGTTAAACGGTTAAAGCAAATATAGTTATTATACCATGCTGTATCATAGCAATCGCCGTTTTTAAGTACTAAACCAATGGTTTTGCAACCTTCGTCACCATCCATATACCAGTAACGGTTTAACCAAGGTAAGCCAGTCCAAACAGATTTAGGGCCCGAAACCGGGTAGCCTTTGGCATTATTGGTTGGGTTAAGGAAACCATGATCCAGGTATTTCTGGCCACCAGCAGTACAAACTACTTTTGTAGAAGCAGCAGAGTCAAAAGTTACCCACCACTCTTTGGCAGGCTCGCAGCTTGGTAATGTTTCTGAGAAATCGAGGCGGAAAAACTCACCAAAGCCGGTACAGTTTTGTCCCCAGTTCATAATAAAGCCACGTAATGGTTTATCAGGGTTGCTGGCATCACCTTTATCGGTCATAAACTGCTGCATTTCCCAGGTCATTTTGCAATAGCCATTTGCGCCTCTGTCCCACCAGGCTTGTGGCGGACCTTGCTTCAGCTGCAGGGTTGCTTTATCAGAGCAGTCCATCTTAGCATCATAAACATCAAGCTCAACTGCTTTGCAACGTGTATCCGGTGCTTTGCTGTAAGAGTAATAATGGTAAGGTGCAACCAATGTAGAGTACTGGCACTCCCAATCCTTATTATTTACAGATGATGTACATGGCTTACCATCGTTAAAGTTCCAGAGGTACTGCATACTGTCGCTGGCAAAAGGCCAACCCGGGTTTCTGCAGGTATCTTTCCAGCCATTTTCAAAAATTATCTGCGGATAATCTGGCTCCGGTGTATTCCAGTGCACATACCTTGTTGTATTATCATCAAGTGCGTTAAACAACCTGTATTTTATGGAGTGGTTTGTAAAACGAACCAGGTCCGGCCACCAGCATCCGCTTCTGCCATTTAAGCCCGGATTCGGATCATTCTTCATTACATGAAGGAATGTATCAACTACCTGCTTATTACTGGTAAAAGTTTTCTTGGAGCATTCGGTCATAAAATTCTTATACTCATCCCAGGTCCTGGTCATACCTGTTTTTGAATTCAGGTGTGCACGTACCAAAGTATCCCATCTTGAGTTATTGAAAACCGTTGGGTTCTGGTTGAGATAATCTCGTGTAATATTGTAAATTTCAACACAACTGAACTTAGCGGAAAACAGGTCGGAATCATGCATATTGCGTGAGTTCAGCTGCCCGCTTGACGGATAGTACGGATTCTTGGGAATTGCCTGTCCTTTCGTCCAGGTAAGCTTATTCTCTACTGAATCTGTAACTTTTACTTTAAAGCCGGTTGGCTTCAGGTCAATTGCCGATGTATAAGTCTGCTTATCGCCATCGCAATAAGTAACATCGGTAAAGTTCCTGGTATTTACATCAGCATTACAATACTCCCAGGTAGTATCGCGCCTAGGGGTTGATAGCTTGGTAAATACCGAGTAGTTAATTGTTTTAGGCGCACAGTTGTTGCCGGCATTAACAGCAGCAAACTCCGTCAGCGGCATTGGCCTTGCAGGCACATAATTGTTCACTGCAAACAATACCATCGGTATCGGATCTGGCTGAACTATAACCGCCTGTGGGCCCGCTACGTGCAATACTATACAGGTATCGAACTTACCGCACACCGGATGTAAAGCAGTAAATTTAACTTCATAATTTTTAGGACCGCCCACAAATAAGTGTGTCGCGTTCCATGCAAATGGCGCAGTATTTAAGTTACCGCTGGCAGGGTCGCCAAAATTCCATTCCCAATAGCTGGCTCCAACAATTTCTTTTGCACGGAATGTATGTCCCTTTTTGGCATCGCTCCAGCAAATGGTATCTTTATAAAATACTTCAAGATCGATAATGTAGTTTTTTGCCCAGGATTTAAATTCCGCTTCGCAACCAAGCTGGTTAACAATTCTTAGCTTTACTTCAAAATCTCCTTCCTTAGTATATGTATGCTTAGGGCTCCAGTTTACCGAGTCAATCGGGCTGCCGTCACCAAAATCCCAGTACCATTTACGTGTACGGATACCATTGGTATCTGTTTTATTGGTAAAAGTATAAGTTGTAGCAACACAACCCGGGCTACCGCCTAAGGTAAAGTTTGTTTTAATATCCGGTAATACAATAATAGAAGCCTTCATCTCCTGGCGGTCATGGCAACCTTTTTCATCCCACACCTCTAAGGTAATGTTATACTGGCCCGATGAATCGTACGTATGGCAGGGTGTTGCACTGGAATCAGTTTGGCCATCGCCAAAGTTCCACAAATAACGTTTAAGTGGAATTCCGTCGGCAGAAACCTGTGACTTGTTACCAAAGCAGAATTTGTTTAATGTACCGTTTTTCTGATAACATTGTACACTTAAACCGCCTGTCGGTAATACCATATCTGCCTTTGGTTTACCATAAACCTTAACGCAGTTTGGTAAAGAGGCCGTACAGGTAGAGCCGTCGGTAAATTTTACGGTTACGTTAACAAAGTAGCAGCCGCGCGCCGCGTAAAAGTGGCTCGCATCCTTGCTTGTACCGCCTGAGTTGTCGCCATAGGTCCAGGCGTAGGACTGTACGGTTTTTGAAGTGTTGTTTACAACTGTGGCCTTAAAATTGAATGGCGCACAGCCTTCGGCGGGCGAAAGCAGCGAAATTTCACAGTCCTGCGCATAAGCGCCCGCACTAAAAAATGCGGTGACCAGAAATAGCAGCAAACTCCGATAATAGTTGCTTAGTCTATCCATGCTGTTAAAATTAGGTTTCAAATATAAGTAAAAGTTATTTAGTAGTTTATCTAAAAAGCTGCAGGTAGCCTTTTTCTTCTGTAATCGGGTCAAGCAAATCGTATTTATAGCTGATCACATAATAGTATGTACCCTGCGAACAGGCGTTGCCCTGGTTAAAGTGCGTACCATCCCAGGTATTACGTTTATCGCGGCTTTCAAAAACCATTCGGCCGGTTGCGTCAAATATTCTAATCTGGTAATATACTTCATCGTTTATTTTTACGGTAAAACGATCGTTTTCACCGTCGCCATCTGGCGTAAGCACGTTAAATATTTCGGGCTTTTTAAATGCGTTAACTCTTATCACCTGCGCAAAGCTATCGTAACAACCTGCTGTACTATAAGCTTTTAATGTTACAAGGTAGCGGCCTGTATCGGCATAAAGATGCTCCGGGTTGTTTGACTGTAATTCGGGGCTGCCATCACCAAAGTTCCATACAAAAGTATAGGCCTGTTTAGATGTGTTGCGGAATTTGCACTTCATTTTGTCGCAGCTGTAATTTACAAAGCTTGCCTGCGGCAGTGTCGTAATGGTTATTATTTTTTCCAATACCCTGCTTCCCTCGGCAATACGAACGCGGTAACGGCCTGGTTTATCGTAAATATGTTTATTGATTTTTGTAAACGCATGCATGTTGCCATCACCCCACTCTATCACAGCTGCATCCGGCATTTGACTTGCCGTGTAACTTATGCTTAGCTCTTTCCCCAGGCACAGAACTGTATCGGAATAAATTAGGTTCTTTTTACTGATATAATTAGAAGCCTGCTTTTGATCATTGCCCTGGTTATTATCGGCACGCAGGCCATTGCCGGCCTGGCCAGGCATGTTATATAGCTGTTTCGGCTGATCACTGCTGCCAGGGTTCTCTGTATTTTCAGAGTTTTGCCTGTTTGCTTTAGCCGATGTTTTTCCGGCGGTATTATCAGCTTTCGTATTGTTATTTTCATATATACGTTTGCCTGTAAATACTTCATTTGCAGGTGAATTGGCTTGCTTATCTTCCGGCCTTACTTCAACATCGTTAATGTTTATTGTATTTTCTTTTTTGATTTCTTCAGGTAATGCAGGTGTTTCCGCTACAATAATATTATTACTTGCCGCAGGTATTTTTTCGCTGGATGATATATGGGAACTATATATAACAACAGCAGCAGTAGTTACTACCGCAGCGCTGCCAACAAGCCCGAATATTTTACCTCCGCCCCAGAAAGGTTTGGCTGGCGGCTGTGTAGCCGGCGCCTGCGGAATGCTTATTTTTGATGAAAGCTGGCTCCAGTCTGCCTGCAGCTCCGATGGCGAAAAATCCGCCTCCCAGCTATCAAAAGCATCCTTAAACCTGTCATCCATATTTGTAAAGTTTTTATCCATTTTTTTCTGACGAAAAACGATTGGCAATAATTTTTTGTAAGTAGAGGCGCGCTTTTGATAACTGCGATTTTGATGTGCCTTCAGAAACATTCATGGCCTCAGCAATTTCTTTGTGCGAAAAGCCTTCAATTACGTACATGTTAAAAACCATGCGGTAGCCGGCGGGCAGGTGTTGCAGGCACTGGAGAAGCTCGGCGTGGTTCATGTCCGATATTACATCAGTTTCTTCATGTACCTCATAAGCATCTTCAATATCTTTTGCAATTGGCTCCGCAGCATTTTTGCGGTAATGATCTATTGCAGTATTTACCATAATACGCCTTACCCATGCATCCAGCGGTGCAGTAAAGGTGTACTGCTCCAGCTTCTGGAAAACCTTCATGAAGCCATCCTGCATCATATCTTTGGCTTCCTCGCGGTCTTTGGTGTATCTAAGGCAAACTGCTAACATTTTTCCGTAAAATAATTCAAATAGTTTTTGCTGGGCTTTTGCGTCACCTCGCAAACATCTTTGCACCAATTGCATTTCCTCTGGGCGCGGAGCATAAGACATTTGTTTGCTTTGTTTATTAGGTTGACGAGAATAGTTGCCGGCAGGTTGCCTGGCGCAAAAATAATTTTTTTTAATGGCAGATGGAAGAAGTGAGAAGTAAGAAGTGAGTAGAAAATCAATTCGTTTCCATATAGCATATTGCGAAAAAATGCTTTGCACCATCACCCTGTAAGGGTGAGATATTTACAGCCTGGGGCATCGCCCCAGGTAACAGGATGATATTGAATAGAGAGATATTATTCGATTTCTGGTAGCCTTGGTTTTATCTAATGACATGAAAATATTTAGAGATAATTTAGGTAAAATGAAGACTACGTAAATGCTTAAATATTCATATTTTACTTTAATACAAGAAATATTTAAAGACTTTTATCCAAAGCAAATCATCAAATTAAAGGTAATTTTCAAATAGTTATTATGCTAAAATAAATAAAATTATAAATCAAACATTTACAATACTTGTCTTACTTAATTATGAGGAATTTGGTGTATGTTGCTCCCATTAACAATTATATTTTATAGCCCTTTATTTTAGCCTCCTTTATTTGGTCAATATCATTCAGTTACCAGGTGCAATGCCCAGGCTGTATAAATCTCACCCTTACAGGGTGATGGTGCAAAGCATTTTTTCGCAATATACTATATGGAAACGAATCGATTTTCTACTCACTTCTTACTTCTTACTTCTTACTTCTATCTCATATCTCCTATCTCCTATCTCCTATCTCCTATCTTCCCCCTACCTCCTCTCAAATTCTAAATTTTGTAAACAAGTACAAGGCTTATGTTTTATTTTTGAAAACTATTTCCTAAACAATTTTTATACATCTATATATATGCTAATG
>DAIUCM010000130.1:0-12094 GCA_036846145.1 Bacteroidota bacterium | reverse complement strand
AATTTATAGATCGTTAACATTGTATTAATTTACCTGCGCGCCACAGTATGAAGGCTTTTTGCAGATGCCTAATATTGGTGTGGCATTGAGAATTAAATATATAATTTTCAATATTTCAAAGCGCAATGCCCATATATGCTAACGCTATAAAATGCTTTAGTAACATTTTGGGCTGAAACTCAGCCTTTAGCTTGGTGATGCCATAGCAAATTGAACAGCTTTTTATGTCTATTTTAACTATCTAATGTAAACTGGACTTTGTCGACAATGGCACGCGTAAATACGCGCGCCAGCAACGCATTTTAGTCAATTTTTCTGTCAATAGAAAAACAGCGCGCAGCTGGCGGGCGTATATACGCGTGCCCTTAATTTTCTTTTATTATATAATTTTATTTGAAATACTTTAAAACGCTGAAATACACAGGATTTATTTACGGGCTTGCGTTATTTATATAACTTGCATAGCCTTTTGCATTGTGCAGCCTATTATACACCAAAATTCGCTTATTCAATTTTATATTGGAACAGATTGCATGAGAAGCGTTGCCGGCGCGCGCATTTACGCGTGCCTTTCTCGCCAGGTGCTTTGCTAAACTCTCGAACAACCAACATTGTGCCCATTCAATATTCAACATTCTTTAAAACGACTAATTTACTATAGCATCAAAACAGGCATACATAAAAAAAAGCAGCTCATATACAGGCTGCTTTTTTTATGTTTTATTTCGGTAGATGATTTATTTCACCACAACCTTTTTGGCGGCCAAAGTATTTTCCGCGGTTCTAATATATAGGGTATAAATGCCTTTTGGAATTGGCGCAGTATTAAATGAGAACTTCTGGTGGCCTGGCTTCGGCGTGCCGCTGTAAAGTGTTTCAACCACACGGCCCTGCATATCGTAAAGCTGTATGGTAATGTGCGATCGGGTAGCAAGTTCGAAGCTTACAGTAAAGTCTCTTTCCAAAGGGTTCGGATACACACTGGCGGTATTTTCTTCAGCTGCCTGTACATCTTCAATACCTACCTTGTTCGACAGAAGCCCTATTTCAGCGATCCGTGTTGTCCAGTTGTTATTATTACCATAGCTGCCGGCAAACAGGCATGATGTTGTACTGTACTTCCTGGCCATTCCCGTGTAATCACCCCAGCGTTCAACATTATCCTCTAGAATATTTACTGATGATCTGCCTTCCTGTATAAGTAATGATGTTGAAAATTCGAAATTATCATCACAATGTACGGCGCGTATCTCTGGGTAAACGCTAACACCGCTTCGCAAAAAGCCTATCAGTACCGATTTATCGTTCTCATCACTGCCCAAAGATGCGATTGACGGATAATTATAATCGCTGCCATTCTGCCCTAATGACCTGTATTCCTGCGTATTATTTTCAACATTAAGCCGGCAGTAAACTATGCTGCTGTTATTATTGCTGCTTTTAGATGTATAAACGTAATGTATGGTTTTATTAAGGAAAAAACCGTGTTTTATACGCGTATCTCCGGCATTCAGCAAATCGGTAGATCCTCTTTGCGATGAGTAATTGGGGATTGTATAGCTGAACGGATTGGTTATGGTACGGCGCTCGAGTTTTTCGTTGCTCGCAGTCATATCATCCGTAAGGTCAAAAAGATTAACAGTGGTACCGTTATTGGTTTCATTACTAACAAAGTATGTGCCCGGCCCGTAATTGCCCTGCTGGCCGTATGGTATGGGAACCAATGTAAAAGATGGGTTTCCGTTCCTGTCTTTCATTCCGCTCCATGCCTGGAACCTGAGCTCTTTAGCAGCGTAGCCATCATGCTTGTTTATCTGCAGAATAAATGGCTCCTGGTAATAGCCGCTGTTGCTGAAAAGATTACCTGTAATATAAAGCTCATTGTTAGATACGCCAATGTTGGGGTAATCCGTCCACTGGTTTTTACCAAGCACATCGCCATTCAGGGCGTAAAAGTTCCAACCATCCTGGGGGTTATTCGTCTTTGAAAACAAAACCATAATGCGTGTTGCATCTGATGAGCTTCCATGCAGTACAACCAGTATAAATCGGTCATTGCCCGAATCGTAAATAACCTTTGGATCGTAATATGTTTCTTTGAATTGCGGAAACTGGTTTTTAAAAAGGTCGAAAAATGAGTTTACCTTTATAAGTTGCCCGTTACTGCGGAAAAGCCTCATGTTAGAGTTCATTACACTAACCACAATGCCATCATTATTTACGGCAATGGAGTTATCGGGCGGTGTATATTTCGTATCTGTAAAGCCGTTGTACGATCTGAAAATGCTTGGTGTTTCAGCTGCTTTTTTGCCTTGCGAAGCATTTTTTCCATCCTCTATATATGCAGGCAGATCTTTTGGCGCAACATGAAACACTTCACCCGGTTTTTTTTCACCATGGTAAATACCCGTTCTTAAAAGCACAGGATTCAGGTACGCGGTATCGGCCATTATGCTAACCTCGCCCATTAACTGCGCGGCTTTTTCATCAGATTTTAAAACCTGGAAATTTTCATCGGCTTTACCTGCGTTTACTTTGGGCTTACTGTACTGACCGTATGAACTATAGCTGCAAAAAGCTAGTACAGCAACCAGATAAATTTTTTTTTTCAGCATTACCACTTCATTATTTTAACCTGCGCGGGCTTGTTATTTACAAACATCTTCAAAATATAAGTGCCTGATGGCAGCCTTTGCTCCTGCAAAGATAGTTCAACAAGATGAGCGCCCGCCTCATAATTTTTTGAAGGTATATTTATTACTTCCTGCCCTATAATATTATAGAAGCTCATACTTACAGGCGCATCTTCCGAAACTACAAAATGCAGCTTCAGCTTATCATAAAACGGGTTGGGATATGCTTGTAAGGCAATAGGATCGCCAGGTAATACCGCAGGCAGCCGAACCGAAGTGCGCATGGTATCGGTACAGCCATCTTTAGAGTAGCATATCATGGTTATTTTATACAAGCCTGTATCGGTGTAAGTATGCGAAATGGTACTGAATGCCTGGTTTGTAGAAGTACCATCTCCCCAGTAAATAAGCGTATTTTCAGTATTCTGGCTGTTATTGGTAAGTTCAGTAATATAACCTACCGATTTTGCCTTGAAGTTTGCGCTTGCCGCAGGCAGAACTGTGATCTTAACCGAATCATTAACCTCAACGCCGGCTAAGGATGTGCCTTTAAGCTTAACGTAGTGGTCGCCCGGTGCAGTAAATTTATAGCTCGCGTTTTTAAGTGTATCAATAATGCCTTCCTTTATTTGCCATGAGAACCTTGACGCGAATTTGGATGTGTTGCTGAAATTAACCACTACATTCTGGCAAACCTGCTCGGGCGCTGTAAATGAAATTCTGGGTGTTCCGCTGTATCCAAACCTAACGCTGCTATCGGGCAAAGTGGTAATATTGAATATATTGATACCAGTATTGTTGTTATTATAGTTTCTGGCGTTTGGCGTTGTGTTATCGCTAAAACTTGTTTTTTTTGCGGTACCGGGGAACAGATCGCCGCCATCGCCGCGGTTTACTTTTCTGTCCAGGTCGTTTTTGCCGTCAGCTTCTTCCAGGTCAACTGCTTTTTTATTGACATTGCCATTAACGGTATTGCCCCAAATTCCACTCGCAAATACCGAATCGTTAATATGCCAAATGGCCATGCCTTTACCGTTGAGCCTGGCATCGAACCCTGTAAGCTGCCTGTTCTCCAGCAGAAAATACTCGTGCTTTACAGGTGTATTTATGCGGTAAATCAAGCTGTCTTTAGACGATGGTTTTAATGTATAATAGCCTTCATCTTCTATAGTAAGGGGGTTTATCCATTTTAAATGTACACGGGTGAATGCGCAGAAATTGGATGGCGTGTATTCGTTGTTAAGCCAGTTACCGCCCGCCATTACGCTCCAGTTGCCAATACCTTCCGATCTCTGGTTAACATCGTACAGATCTGGCAAACCAAGCAAATGGCCGAACTCGTGGCAGAAAACGCCAATGCCTACCATGCGTGTGTTTGAACCGCCGCGCGTTTCCGGATTTATGGCGTAGTTATCTATTACAACACCATCATACGTGCGTTTATGATTTGCCAGGCTCCACCTGTGCGACCAGATAAACTGGTTCTGTGAACCTTCTTCCGCGCCAGGCCCTGCGTGTACAATTAAAATGCCATCAGCCTGCCCGTCTTTATCATTATCATACTGCGAGAAATCTACGCCCTGCGCTTTAGCTGCATCCAGCGCCTGCGCAACAAGTTCGCGCGAGCGTGCCATGCCGTTGCTGTTTGAATAATAAGCGTAGTTGTTGCTTGCTGTGTACCATCCGAAAACATCAGTGTCCAGGTCGAGCTTGCCAAATGAGTTCCGGGCATAAAAATCTTTATAAGAACCAATATTCCTGTAATTGGCTTTGTTCATCATGTTGTCAAAATCGTCGCGTGTAAACCTGGCTTTCATATCGGGGTACTGTATGAGCAGCAATAATACTTTGCGCTTGCCAAGTGATGGGAATGAAGCTGTTACCGAAGCGTCATGTTCATGGTCGTGATCGTGTCCGTCGGCAGGTTTAATTATCTGCTTGCTTCTTGCGGCTGTTTTATTCAGTAATTTCTCCAGCTTTTCTTCAGAATATTTTAAATGCAGCGGCTGCGTTTTAAGATACTGTAATTCGGATGTGGTTCGCTGACTGGTTTGCCTTGCCTTAATGCCGGTTGCTTTCAGGTCGCCATCGGTTGTTTGTATGGCGTATTCGTAAATGCCGGCCTTGTTTTTAACTACAGTGTAGCCATCTTCCGTTTCTGTATAGTTTACATCCATATTGCCATAGCCTATAACTGTAAGCTCAGTTCCATCCGGCTGTAAAATGGTTACAGGATCTGGCGAAGCCATACAACGTGTATAATCCTGCGCTTTTACCTGGAGCGATACGGCCAGCAGGGCAATTAAAAATGTAAATTTATTTAGCATTGCTTCTTTCTATTTCAATGTTATGATCCTTGTAAAAATCTTTCTGCTTTTTGGCAATTTCCTGCAGCTTTTCGCCGCTGTAACGCAGGTGTTTCGGCAGGCTCGCCAGTTTCTTCTGCTCTTTTTTGGTACGGTTTTCAGGATCTTTTGCGCGTACATCACTTGGCAGCAGGTTACCATCTTTAGTTTGTACAGCGTAATAGTAAAAACCATCCTTCGCCATTACAATGGTGTAACCGTCAATGGTTTCGGTATAGGCTTCAAACATACTTGTATTGCCTACACCTATTATATGCAGTACTGTTCCATCTACCTGGCGCAAGGGTATGGTATCGCTGCCTTTATCGGTAGAGATAATCCGGGCGGGCGCCTGCTTCTGGTTTTCCTTCTTCTGTATAGGTTTCTCCGGCAGGCGTTGGGCATTAGCTTGCAGGCAGAAAACAAATAGCATGCATGTAATGATAATCTCTCTCATGATAAGCAAAGTTATTGATTTTTTCTTCTTAAATGTTATAACAAGTAGTTTTTTTACCGCATGGGCTTTGTTTCTCAACGCAATTAGGGCTTTTTAAATTCCAGGCGCGTAGAAATGAGTGGATGAATGAATGAATAATTGAATTAGTGAGTATTTTCTGGTTTTCCCATATATCATCATCCAAAAAAATGCTTTAATAAGTAGAAAATTAAAACTTTGCGCCTTTGCTTCTTTGGGCCTTTGCGGGAAAAACATATCTGAGAATAAGTACTTTATGTCCTCCGCGAAACTTATCGTCATCTGCGGAAAATAAAACCCCAATGCGAAGCAACATTAAAACATTTATCAATCATCAATAAAAAAATCCGGTGTTTTATGCAGAACTTCGTTTTTCTATATAAGTACCCTTTAAAAAATGCCTTGATTTATTGCATGAAGCATTTTTCGGGGGAAGTATATATGGAAAATTGCCCATTGATAATTGTTTATTGATCATTGATCATTGAAAAATGCATATAGATATTGTTACACTTTTTCCCGATATGTTAACCGGCTTCCTGAACCAGAGCATTTTAAAACGCGCCCAAACAAAAGGCCTCGCCGAAATAGAAGTGCATAACCTGCGCGATTACAGCACCAACAAGCACCAGAGTGTGGATGATACTGCTTTTGGTGGCGGCGCTGGAATGGTTTTAATGCCCGAACCGTTGGTGAATTGTATAGAAAACCTGCAGAAAAACCACGAGTACGATGAGATAATTTACCTTACGCCGGATGGCGAAGTTCTGGATCAGAAAATAGCGAATGATCTCAGCATGAAGAAAAATCTGCTCATGATTTGCGGGAGGTATAAAGGTATAGATCAGCGCGTTAGAGATGGCTGGGTTACGCGTGAAATATCCATTGGCGATTATGTTTTGAGTGGAGGAGAATTGCCTGCCGCTGTTTTATCTGATGCCATTATCCGTTTAATTCCCGGTGTGCTGAATGATGAAAGCTCAGCCTTATTAGATTCTTTCCAGGGAGATTTACTGGATGCGCCTGTTTTCACCAAACCTGCCGATTTCCGTGGCATGAAAGTTCCTGAAGTTTTGCAAAGCGGCGACCATAAAAAAATAGATGAATGGCGCTACCAGCAAAGTTTGGAGAAAACGAGGTTGAGACGGCCTGATTTGCTGAGGGAAGAATGAGCCATATATGGAGGTATGAAAAAATACTTTCCATCTCTTTTCTTATTTTAGAAATATTTTGTAATTTCGCACCTCGTTTTATACGACAAAAGTAAAAGTCATGAACAATATAATAAGAGACCTTCAGGCAGAATTCCTCAAAACAGATCTTCCGGTATTTAAAGCGGGCGATACCGTTACAGTACATTATAAAATTCGCGAAGGTAACAAAGAGCGTGTTCAGCCTTACCAGGGCATTGTAATTCAGCGCAATAGCGAAGGTGCAACCGAAACTTTCACCGTACGTAAAATCTCCGATGGTGTTGGTGTTGAGCGTATTTTCCCGGTTCACTCGCCAAACATCGAGAAAATTGTAGTTAACAAAAGAGGTGTTGTACGCAGAGCACGTATTTACTATCTGCGTGGCTTACTCGGTAAAAAAGCTAGAATTAAAGAGAAAAGAGTTTAGTTTTAAGTTGTTAAATAATTTTGTCAAAAAAAGGTCAACTTTAGGGATTGGCCTTTTTTTATTTTACCCCATCCAAACCCTACCCCCAAGGGGAGGGCTTTTCTTGTAGCGGTAATTGTATGATTGGAAAATTTTTCCAAATGCACAGATAATTAATGGCAATAAGAATCGGAGCTTCAATTTAACTTAGACATGCCACTTTTTAAAAAAAGTGCCATGTTTGTACGTAGAACTCCATATATCACTTTGCTGAAAAATGCTTTGGGCTACAAGTTTGGATGGAATGAATTCCATCCCTACAATATTTAATCGTCCCTACGGGACTGGGTTCGGAGCGATAAACAAGTCCCGTAGGGACGGCAAATTTTATAGCAACGGATTTCAATCCGTTGTGAAAATCTTTTTATTTAAACTCTGGTAAGGAAATTTATCTCTGAGGAGTTTGTTCCTTAAATTTGTATTATTAAGTTATAAACTAACAGTCGAAGCTCCAAAGTCCTCCCCTTGGGGGAGGATTTAGGTGGGGTTAATTTTTCAATCTTTCAATTTTCCAATTCCATATAAGCGAATGTCGAAAAATTATTTAGATGAACTGAATGATGTGCAGCGGGAAGCTGTAGTGAATACCGATGGCCCGATGATGATCGTAGCGGGCGCAGGTTCGGGGAAAACGCGCGTATTAACTTACAGGATTGCACATCTTATCCGTAAAGGTATAGATCCGTTCAATATATTATCGCTCACGTTTACCAACAAAGCAGCGCGCGAAATGCGTGAGCGTATAGAAAAAGTGGTTGGTAGCGAAGCGCGCAATTTGTGGATGGGAACATTTCACAGTGTTTTTGCCAAGATATTAAGAGTAGAAGCAGGTAAAATTGGTTACCCGAGCAACTTCACGATTTACGATTCCGATGATTCCAAAAGCTTAATCAAAACCATTTTAAAGGAAGAAGGATTAAACCCCGATGTTTACAAGCCGGGAATGGTGATGAGCCGTATTTCCTTAGCAAAGAATAATTTTATTTCCGTAGGCGAATACCAGAAAAGCAGCGAAGTACAGGCAGATGATATTGCAGCTGGCAAGCCGAAATTAGGTTTCCTGTACGAGCAATATTGCAAGCGTTGTTTCCATGCTGGCGCTATGGATTTCGATGATTTGCTGCTGAAAACTTTCCAGCTTTTCAATGAGCATCCGGATGTTTTGAACAAATACCAGCAGAAATTCAAGTATGTAATGGTAGATGAGTACCAGGATACGAATCATTTGCAGTATCTCATTATCAGGAAATTAGCTGCGGTGAACCGTAATATTTGCGTGGTGGGTGATGATGCGCAGAGTATTTATGCTTTCCGCGGAGCAAACATCAAGAATATCTTAAATTTTGAGAAAGATTATCCCGATTTACAGGTATTTAAGCTGGAGCAGAATTACCGTTCTACCAAAACCATTGTAGAGGCGGCATCCAACATTATCAAGAAAAACAAATACCAGCTCGAGAAAAATATCTGGACAGACAACGAGCAGGGCGGGAAAATAAAGGTTTTCAAGGCGGAAAGCGATAACGAAGAAGGCAGCATTGTGGCGCACAGTATTTTCGAGGAGAAGATGAATGCGCGCGCCAAAGACAGCGAATTCGCTATTTTGTATCGCACCAATTCACAGTCGCGTGCTTTCGAGGAGTCATTGCGCAGATTGAATATTCCGTACCGCATTATCGGTGGATTATCGTTCTACCAGCGCAAGGAAATCAAGGATATGCTGGCTTATTTCAGGCTGGTGGTGAATCCCGTTGATGAAGAGGCGTTTAAGCGTGTAATTAATTATCCAACACGCGGAATTGGCGATACAACCGTAAACAAGATCATGCTTATTGCCCGCCAGCAAAATGTAACGTTGTGGCATGTGGCAAGGCATATCGAGGAGTATGGTTTTGATGGACGTGTTCGCCGCGCGGTGAGCGATTGGGCCGATATGATCGAGGGCTTCAGCTTGCAATCGGAAACCAAAAACGCGTACGATATTGCCAGCGAAGTAGCCAAAGCATCGGGTATTTTGCGACATCTTTACGAAGACAAAACGCTGGAAGGAATTAACCGCTATGAGAACGTGCAGGAGTTGCTTGGCGCGATAAAGGAATTCAGCGAACGTACTGATATTGAGGAGAAAACGCTTGCCACTTTTATGCAGGATGTGGCCTTGCTTACCGACAGCGACCAGAAAGACGACAACGAAGATAAAGTAACCATGATGACGATTCACCAGGCGAAGGGGCTGGAGTTTCCGTATGTTTTTGTGGTTGGTCTGGAGGAAAATCTTTTCCCTTCGCAGATGTCGCTGACCAGCCGCGAGGACCTGGAGGAAGAGCGCCGTTTGTTTTATGTTGCCCTTACGCGTGCGCGCAAAAAAGCTTTCCTTTCTTATGCCATGACGCGTTTCCGCTGGGGACAAATGATCCACTCCGAAGCGAGCCGTTTTATAGAGGAAATAAGCCCGGTTTATCTTGATTATCAGCTGAAAGAGCGCCCTGTACAGCGCGAGCAGAAAAAGGAAATTGCGGAAAAACCATATATTTCGCCAAGGCCTGTAAAACCTGCGCCGGTGAAGCAAACATACCAGCCATATGCCGATTTTGTAGCGGAAGATGTGAGCGGCGTACAGGCTGGAATGGCAGTGGAGCATAATCGTTTTGGTTTGGGAAAAGTGATTCAGGTGGAAGGCAACGGCGATGACAAGAAAATAACCATCTTTTTCCAGGAAATAGGCCAGAAGCAGATCTTGCTGAAATATGCGAAGATGAAGATTTTGAATTAAATTGCTTTTGATTGTATGCGGATAGTAGCAAATATTAAACAACCCAATTCTGAAGTTAAACGACTGATGATTTACGAATCTGATGAAGGTGTTTACTTATTCGGATATAAAACTATAATTGATGCTGCTTCCGATTGGGATGAATTTTATGATTCTCTTGAAGATGCTAAAGAAAGGGCACAAGAAAAATTTGAAGTCAATGATTTAGATTGGAATGCAATTCCAGACCCACAAGAGAATTGTAAACATGACTGGATAGAACCAGTTAGGATTGACGATAATTAAATTGCTGGTTTAAAGCATTTTTCTACATTTGTATATATGAAAGTTTTATTTTTTAGTTTTCTGGTTTTTGTAACTATTTCATGTACTCATAAATCAGAAAAGCAGCCCAAAATAGTACAATTTGTACCGCTTCAAGTTGAAGAAAGCACTTCTGATTTGCCTGAAAAATATGAAGAAATTGAAATCAATTTAAAGGGCAAAATTCAGAAATTCAAATTCAAAGAGTATAATAAAGAGAAAGTTTTAGCAATCAAGAAACTTATTGAATCTGGACAGAAGCTTGAATATTATAAAAGAGAATTAATTGATGTTACAGGCGAAGGAAATTTAGATACGGTTGAAATAAAAATAGAAGAAAACGGTAAAAATAGTTTTCTTCTAACAAACTCAATTTTTACACACGGAAAATATGCGTGGCGGGATACATTAGATTTCGGTGTTGATGAAAATTCATATGATTTTTTTCTTATGTTCTGGGACAATGATTCTACTTTTTACAAATTACTTCCCTATTCAATTTATAACCAAGCATTGTATTTTAAAGATTTTATAATAGAAGGAGATGCTTTTAACGAGTCTGACTTTTATGAACCCGAAAACTTAAAATATTATGAAGACAATATTAAAAGTCAACTAAAATATCGTAAGCTATTAGAAAAATACAAGAATTATGATGGTCGATATTTTGATTTGATTAATAAGAAAAGTTTGCGTATCACTTCTTTAAGTTATAATAGTTCTGATATAAATGTTTGGTTAGCACCAGAACAAGTTTTTATTCAAATTTTCGCTCCTTAAACCATTTTTCTACACTCACATATATGGAAATCACAAAAGCAGAAGTAGAGAAAATGGAGTTTCTTTTGGTGGAAGGAATTATAAGCAGCGATATTGATTTCCTGGACAAAACCATTCATGACAATTTGCTTTGTATAGCGCCCGATGGAAAAACCATTACCAAGCAAATGGACCTCGATGCGCACAAAGCCGGTGAAATGGTGGTTTCTACATTAGATGTGCAGATTGAAGATATAAGCATTATTGGCGATACAGCCGTTTCCATCACCGTTTACCAAACCAAAGGCAAAATCCTGGGAAACCCGATTGAAGGAACATTTAAATATATAAGGGTTTGGAAAATGTTCTCCGATGGCCTGAAAGTAATTGCTGCCAGTTGTTTTAAGATTTAATTTGAAGCATTATTTGGAGATTGGATATATGAATTAAGTTTAGGTTTTTCCATTATAATATTTCCATTTTCTTTTATGAATCCATTATGTGTTAATTCCGTAACTTTAATAGGGTCATCATCTTCGTCAGATTCGCAAGTTCCTGATTTCCATCTACAAAATAATTGTATTGAGAAATTGCTTTTTATATTTAATGAAAAACTGTCTTGATAACTGCAATCAGGGCTGAAATCTTTTGTAAGTGAATATTCAAATAGTTTATTGCCATTTTTATTGAATATTACAAAGGTTGGATTAAACTCAGATATTCGTTGATTTTCCAAATAGCTAAATCTTCCATTGTCAGTTATAAATACAAAGAAATGTGAGGTGTCTTTGATAACACCTGCAATTTGTGATAATTCACTAAATAATAAAGTATCAGAGCTTTTGCCAACATAATTGATGTCTTCCTGTCTAATCTTCGCGTAATCTAATGGTAATTCAAATTTGATAGTTTTATTATATATTTCTCTTAAGATGATTGATTTATCTTTAATTGATAACTTTTCATTCTTACATGAAAACAATACAGGAAGGATTCCTAAAGCGAATGTTATAATTAAGCAATTTTTCATTTTTCAAATATAAATACATGATTGATATTTTTACTATTAACCAATATTTCCGTATTTTTCGCAAATCCCGACCATTTTTCTGAACATCCTTATATAGAATTTGTAATTTTACAAACC
>DAIUCM010000129.1:0-12102 GCA_036846145.1 Bacteroidota bacterium | reverse complement strand
ATATAGAATTGTAAATTATGAATGCTGAAACCATTTTTAATTTTTAATTCTTCATTTTTAATTGATTATCCATGGCAATAAAAAGAAGAAGCAGGGCATCGGTTGAATTCAGCATGTCTTCCATGACGGACCTGATATTCCTTTTGCTGATATTTTTTATGATCACCGCAAGCTTTGTTACGCCTAACGCGCTGAACCTGACCATGCCGCAGGCAAGCACGAAAGTTGTAACAGATCCTACAGCGACAGTTTCGATAGATAAAGACCTGAATTATTTTTATAAGGATAAAAAAGTAAGCATTGAAGAATTACCCGGCCTGCTGCAAGGCGAACTGAGCCAGCAGAAAGAAGCGGTAATAATGATCAATGCCGATAAAACCGTACCTATAGATAATGTGGTACAAATTATGCAGGTTGGTAAGAAATTAAACGCTAAAGTAATTTTAGGTACTAAGCCAGAGTAATTAAAGTATTTTTTAAAGGAGGTATATATGCGTACAGCGTCTTATCAGATAAAAACACAACAGGAAATAGCTGAAGAGAAAAAAAATCAGCGCAAAGCCCTGCTGATGACCATTGGTATATACTCCATTATTTTGCTTATCATACTTTACATAAAGTTATCTCCGCCAGATCCGCCAATTCCAATTCCGGAAGACAGCAGCATGGAAGTAGTTTGGGGGGAAACCAATGCAGGCCGGAACCCGGTTTTCGATCAGCCGGCACCGGCATCGCGCCAGCCACAAAAACAGGAAGTACAGCCACAGCCAAAAGTAACCCAGCCGGAAGCTGTTAAATACGAAACATCTAACGACAGGGAAGCGCCAACAGTTAAAGAAACAACAAAGGAAGTAGTAAAAGAAACTCCTAAAGTTGAGCCTAAACCACGCCAGGTAGATAAACGAACACTATTCGAGGACTCACCGGGCAGCAGCTCATCAGAAGGCGGTAAAAATGCCAGCAAAGGCACTACTTACGAAGACGGAAACCAGGGCGACCCGAACGGCAATAAAAATGCGAGAAGCTGGGAAGGCGGCGGAAAAGGCAATGGCCCGGGCTTTAGCTTATCTGGCCGATCTGCAGTTGCATTGCCGCAGCCACCGGGTATAACAAACCAAAGCGGAATTGTAGTAGTTGCCATTGATGTTGACCAGGAAGGAAATGTAGTTTCCGTAAGAGGTGGTGTACGTGGAAGCACAACTACAAACGCAGCGCTTATTGACCAGGCCGAACGTTACGCACGCAAAGCAAAATTCAGCGCCAACCCAAATGCGCCTGAAGTACAAAGCGGTACCATTACGTATAACTTCCTGCTGCAATAAAAAAGTATAGCTACTGAAAAATGAACTACCGGCAAACGCTGGATTATATGTTCAGCAAGCTGCCTATGTTTACACGCATCGGCGAAGCTGCATATAAGAAGGACCTGAAAAATACTTTGCTGCTTTGCGAGGCATTGGATAATCCGCAGCACAAGTTTAAATCTATACATATTGCAGGCACAAACGGCAAAGGCTCAACCAGCCATATGCTTGCTGCTATTCTTCAATCGGCCGGGTATAAAGTTGGATTATATACTTCGCCGCATTTAATTGATTTTCGCGAGCGAATCCGGATTAACGGTGAAGAAATTCCGGAGCACAATGTTGTTGATTTCATAGCCGATAATAAAGAAAGAATAGAGGAAATTGAGCCTTCTTTTTTTGAGTTGACGGTGGCCATGGCTTTTAAATATTTCGCCGATGAAAAAGTAGATTTCGCGGTAATAGAAACCGGTTTGGGCGGAAGGCTCGATTCTACCAATATTATTACGCCAGAACTTTCTGTTATAACCAATATTTCTTACGACCACCAGAATATGCTTGGCAACTCATTGGCTGAAATTGCGGGTGAGAAAGCTGGTATCATCAAGCAAAATGTTCCTGTTGTAATCGGGCAGGTTCACCCGGAAACTAAAACTGTTTTTTTAGCAAAGGCTGAAGACCAAAATGCACAAATATATTTTGCTGAAGAAAATTATAAACATCAAAGCCACGAATATAAAAATGGTAATCTGGAGGCTGTATTTCTAGAAACGGCTACAGGAAAAATCATAAAAGTAGAAACGCCGCTTGCGGGAAATTACCAGTTGCAAAACCTCGCAACAGTTTTACAAAGCTGCAATATTTTACAAAAAATACACGAAGGCATTTTTACCGATGAACATATATGCAAGGGAATTCGCGAAGTAAAAAAACTAACGGGTTTACGCGGCCGCTGGGAAATCCTCAAACAAAATCCGCTTACAATTGCCGATGTTGCGCATAATGAGGCAGGGCTAAAATCTGTTTTTCATCAAATTAACTCATTAACATACAATAAATTATATATTGTATTTGGTATGGTTAAGGATAAAGATATTACAAAAGCCCTTGCGCTCCTTCCCCACTCCGCCACTTATTATTTCTGTGCACCCGCTATTCCGCGCGCGTTACCCGTTACCGAGCTTTTGCATGCGGCGGAAAATTCCGGATTAAAAGGCCTTGCTTACCAATCAGTTGCTGATGCGCTGCAAAACGCCCAAAATGATGCCGGTAAAAATGATATTGTTCTGTGTACAGGCAGTATCTTTGTAATTGCGGAAGTTTTAGCCGCTGCAAAGCAATAAGTGTCGGTTACATCGTATAAAAAATTACTGTTCTCTACAGAATATATTCCTTTGCTTGCAATAATTGCTGTTGCGGCATTTCTGCGTTTTTATAATCTTTCGGGCACATCATTATCTAACGATGAACTAAGCGCCATTTCGCGTTTAAGATTCGATAATTTTAACGATCTTATTTGGAAAGGCGTTGCCATTGACGGTCACCCGGCCGGCGTGCAGGTTTTCCTGTATTTCTTCACTAAAATTGCAGGGTTTAATGATTTTCTGCTGCGCGCGCCATTTGCCTGGTGGGGACTTTTTACGGTTATCGTTTGTTTTGCCTGGTGCAAACTATGGTTCGGTAAATGGCCTGCCTATTTTACAGCTTCATCGGTTGCGTTTTTACAGTTCCCTATATTTTACAGCCAGCTCGCCAGGCCTTACTCTCCAGGCCTGCTTTTCTGCATGTTAATTTTATATCATTTTACCAGGCTCATCATCAATAAAAACCAGGAACGGCGCTGGCTCTACTGGCTCAGGTACATTGCTTTCTCCGTATTATGCTGCTATGTGCATTATTTTAGCTTTATGTTTGCCATGCTGGTAGCTTTATCTGGATTTTTCATATTACCAAAATCCGAAAAAAGAAGCCATATAATTGCCTGTATAGTCATTGCGCTATTGTGTTTACCGCATCTGCCTGTTTATACGGCGCAAATGCAAATTGGCGGGCTTATGTGGCTCGGCAAACCAGGACTTGATTTTTTGCCCAGGTATTTATTTTACGTAGCTAACCAATCGTGGCTGGTTGTAGCCGCAGCTCTGATACTTATTTTACTAAGCGTTATATATACAAGTCGTAAAAAATACTTCAACAGGTTTCATGCGTTTGGCTTATACTTATTTCTGCTTACATTTATTATTGGTTTTTTGAAATCGTATTTCGGTAAGCCGGTACTGCAGTTCTCAGTGCTGATTTTTGTATTTCCATTGCTACCGGCCTTGCTTTTTTCACGCATGGGTAAATTAAAAGTTTCTGAAGCCGTGAAATATGCCATCCTCGGTATTTGGTGCACAGTACTTTTATTTAGCCACATCATAGAAAAAAAATATTATTCCACTGAGCAATACGCGCAGTTTAAGCCATTGGCAGTCGCCATTAAAAACTGGAATAATACTTACGGACACAATAATATTCAATACGCTGTAAATATTTATAACCCAAAGTACATACAATATTATTTACAAGATGCTGATGATACTGCAAGTATTAAACTTTACCGTTGTAACAATTCCATCCTGTTAGATTCCTTATTCCATATCATACAGCAAAGCAACACGCTGTTTTTTGGTTATGGCTGGAGCAATATTCAGAATCCGCCGCAGGCAGAAGAAATTATTAGGCTAAAATATGGCGATACAAAAGCGCAATCGCTTCATTTCGATTCGGGCATAAAGCTTTATGAAAAAACCAGGAAGGATTTAATACCAAGACTTGTTTTGAAGGATTCAGCAAATAAAAACCTCTTGGAAATTCCATATATACCAGCGCTGAAAAATGCTTTGTTACGGGTTGAAGCAGAAGTAACGCTAACTGAAATAAGCCCTGAAATTGATATTGTGGCTAGTATTCATTCGGGTGAAAACATTACATATTGGAGCGCAAACCCCGTTAACAGTTATTTTGAAGGAGAACAGAAAAAAGCCAGGATTGTATGGATTACAAAGCTGCCCGATGCTACAGCGCCTGATGAAACATTAAAAATTTACTTCTGGAACAGAAGCACAGCCGGCCTGCATGTAAGTAATTATGCGGCGCAGTTGTATTAGCTTATTATAATTACATGATTTACCTCATTTTAAGCATACTTTGTACAACTGTACTTTACCTGTTCTTCCAGCTATTCCGGCGATTTAAAGTAGATCTTTTTCCTGCAATTATCATCAATTATTTAACCTGTACCTTAACAGCGCCCATATTTTCAAATGAGCCGTACCTGCCTTATTTACAGCAAATACCGCATGAATTACTGTTATTTAGCGCAATGTTAGGCGTAAGTTTTGTAAGCGTTTTTTACCTTATGAGCAGTGCAACGCAGTTACTTGGTGTTGCAGGCGGTACCATAGTTTCGCGCATGAGCATGATTATACCGGCCGGTTTTGCGGTATTTTACCTGCACGAACCGTTTACTTTAACAAAAGCTATCGGTATCCTTATGGCGTTATCGGCCATTTATTTTACGGTTGGCCTGCAGAAAAAAGAAAACGCTGAAAATACACTTTCGCGAAAAAATAAAATGCTTTGGCTGCCGGTTGCGGCATTTATTGGCGTTGGCCTGGTTGATACTTTGCTGAAAATTAGCCAGATAAAATTCTTTGGCGATAAAGCGGACAGCAATTTTGTGGGAATGACCTATTTCTGGTCCTTCTGTGCGGGATTTTTATTTGTATTAATTTTTAAAAGGCAATATTTAAAGCTTCTGCTGTTGCGGAAAAACCTTTTATGGGGAATTTTGCTTGGCCTGCCCAATTATTTCAGTATCATATTTTTTTACAAAGCCTTAACTACGCCGAACCTTCACGCCACAACAATTTTCCCTGTTAACAGTGTGGGCATTGTGGCATTCTCTACATTGGCCGCAATTATTTTCCTGCGCGAAAAAATAAATCTCTATAAGGTTACAGGCTTGCTTTTAGCCATTGGCGCCATTATAATGTTAAGTGTTTTTTAATAAGTATTAGGACAAAAGTATTAAGTACCGAGAAAAATAGAAGATTAAATATATGTTTATTAGCGATTTACAGTTGATGCCAAAGTGCAATTTAATCAAAACTAAATTTATCCTATTACTTAGCCATTTTTAATGGAGGTTTATTAACCTTAATTTGAACTCATAATTTAACCTAGATTAGTTAAGCATATTTATAAGAGCAATGGTTTGTGTGCCACAAACCAGGGAACATGCAACAACAGTCTGAAAGACTGAAACATCACAGCTTGTGGCAACGCCCCAAGTAAACTTAAAATTTAAAGCAATTGGCAAAATTCACCAGCATTGCAGCGCCTGTTACAACGCTTTTGAAAGAGAAAGCAAGTAAATTTTTCGCGTATGCTTACCCGGTACAAAACCTGGCCGAAATAAATCAAAGGCTTGATGAGCTGAAAACCGAGCACCCAAAAGCAAGGCACCATTGCTACGCTTACAGGATTGGTGTAGGTGAAAGGATGATTGCCAGGACCAATGATGCGGGC
Source organism: Bacteroidota bacterium (assembly GCA_036846145.1). Lineage (GTDB taxonomy): Bacteria > Bacteroidota > Bacteroidia > CAILMK01 > CAILMK01 > DAIUCM01. Next base: position 6,226 of record DAIUCM010000129.1, on the reverse strand, counting down.
GAGCCGGCTAACTCGGCCGGAATGCCCATTTTAAACCAGGTGCGCAGTGCGGGCCTTACCAATATATTAATTGTTGTGGTGCGGTATTTTGGCGGCACCAAGCTTGGATTACCCGGATTAATTGCAGCTTATAAAACAGCTGCTGCGGATGTTATAAAAAATGCTATATTAGCGGAAGATTTTGAGAAGGAGCAACTTATGTTAAAAACCACATATCATAAACTAAGCGAGTTGCAGAATTTTCTTAAAAAAAGAAATGTTGAAATTACAGCGCAGGAGTTTAACGAAATGTGCATTTTGCATGCAGCTGTTGATGCCGAAACTGCATCTGAAATAAAAAGTGAGCTCCTGCAGTTACCTTATATTCAAATTTTGCCATGAAAAAATTAATATTTCTGCTGCTGTTTTTGCCTTTACTGGTAAGCGCGCAAGCTGTTTTACCAGGCAATACAGCCGAATTATGGGTAGAAAAAAATGGCAAATCACTCTTCCCGGCCGATTATTTAAACTTGCATGGTACGGAAGAGCAGCAGGTACAACAGGCAGTAAAATATATTACAGACAAGCTGAAATCATACTTTACGCCGAATACCGGCCTGCAGTTAAATCTGTATAAACAAAGCCCGGTTGGAACGCATATATCGTTTACCCAGGTATTTTTGGGCGTACCTATATATGGTAGCGATGTAAAGATTAACCTGTATAAGAACGGCCGTGTAAGCTCGCTTTTATTTAAGCTGGCACACACACAAAACTGGCCGCAAAAAACATTCGCATCTCGCCCTGATGAGCAGAAGATCAAATCTATAACAAATGGAAATGTAATTGCCAGAACCGAAAAATACTGGTTTTACGATGGCGAAAATCCTGCACCTGCATGGCTTATAGATTATGGCACAAGCGATGGACTAAACCACAACGAAGCACTCATCTCAACTGAAAACGAAGTTTTATACCAGCTCAATAAGCACAGGTACAGCGGCGAAAAAGACACCATGGCAACCGGGCATATTTTTTATCCCGATCCGCTCAGCTCAGCCAGGAAACCTTATGGCGCGCCATACGCCGATTTTAATGATTCGGCAGTATTTGTACTTGATTACGAACGTTTTCCCGTTAAATTCGCCGCGAAATTCCGCAACGATTCTTTTTACCTGCAAAATAAATACGCGCAGATTGTAGAAACTTCTGCACCTGTAACGCCGCAAACTGTTTCCGCTACTGGCGTTTTTAATTTTTCACGTAGCCAGCCAGGTTTTGAAGATGTAAATGTATTCGCCCACATTTTTAACTTCCGTATGCATTTGCAGAAAATAGGTTTCGATACCATGGGTAAAACAGTTTTAAAGGTTGATGCGCATGCGCTCGGCGGCAGAGACCAGTCGGAATTCTCGTTTTTCCAGAATGATCTGCAGCTGCTTTTTGGCGATGGCGGTATAGATGATGGTGAAGACGCCGATGTTATTGTACATGAATATTCGCACTTTTTATCCTACTCCGCAAGTGGCGATAATGCATATGGCAGCGACAGGCTGGCCATTGAGGAAGGCATGGGCGATTATTTTGCCTGCTCATACTCAAAACATTACAGCGATTATAACTGGCAAAAAGTTTTTAACTGGGATGGAAACGAGACCTGGGACGGAAGATCATGCATAACGGCGAAAAACTATAAGAATGACCTGCGTGGCAACCGCTACCAGGATGGTGAAATATGGGCTGGCACACTAATGGAGATTCAGGATGAAATTGGCCGCAACCAGACCGATGCGCTGATGCTGGGAACCTTGTATATGCTTTCAAAATTTATAAGCATGCCTAATGCTGCCAAACTTTTAATACATGTGGACAGCGCATTGCATGAAGGCCGTAATTTTGAAACAATTGCGAAGAAATTTATCAAGAACGGTATTTTGCCCGATTCGTATTTATCGATTGGAGTTGAAAAGCATAAACCTGCCATCGCTAAAATAAATACTGCTTTTTTTCAGTCGCATAATATCACATACATTGAATTTGATAAGCTGCAAAGCGGTGTAGTTAAGCTGACAGATTTGCAGGGAAAAGAAATTTTTACGCAGCAATTCGGTAATACAAACAAGCTGAATGTTTACGCGCCATCCATAAAACCCGGCATGTATATATTAAATATTTCTGCAAACGGCGTACAGCAATCGGTTAAGCTGTTGAAGTAGAATAATGTCGGTCAAAAATTTTCTCGAATATCTATATTACCGGCTTTACAAAGCAGAGGAAAATATAGGTTTGCATGTAAAGCCGCATTGCAATTTTTTTATTTTTACATTAACCTTAAATCTTAGCGCAGCAGTTGTAATTGCATCTTTTTTAGCAAATTATAAACCATTATCTTATTTTTTACATTATGGATCAGCTTTCATAATTTCATGTATAACAGGAATATTCTTTCTTTTAAAAGAGGATAAGATAATTCGGAAGGAAAAACAAAAAAAGCGTAAACACGACAGGAATTTCCTATTAAAAATTGCAGCCATAACAATTATTTTATCGTTATTTTCAGCATTTCTGGCACTTCGCTAATTTAATTAAATCCCATTTCTAAACTCTACCAGAAACCTGCCGTTATCAACTTTTACATCGCTTTTTAAAACATCCCCATCAAACATATAAAGCTGGAATATATTTTTTGGGTTAAGGCGGATCTTTTTTTCGTTTACAATAATTTCCACTGGCATATTAAAATTTTTTCCTGCGCCAAGCCAGCGGTACTTTAACTGAGATTTACCTTTCTTATGCTGAACCCAGTATTGCAAAACAGGCAGCTTGCTTTCATATAAGTATTGCGCGAAAAATGGTTTCAGGCTTTGGCCGGTATGTTTTTCAAAGTAAGTAATTATATCTTCGGTAGCTATAGTTTTGTACCTGAATTCATGCTGCATGCCGTACAACATGCCAAACCAAAGCGAATCGTTATTTAAAACGCTGCGTAAAGTGTGCAGTACCCAGCTGCCTTTGTAATAGATATCATTATCATCGCGCGCATGAAAATTTACATTCCTTGGGCCTTGTACAGGATTTTTATTGGCAATATTGGGCTTCTGCATTTTAAGGTAAGTTACGCTGCTGTCATAACCAAATAAGTGTTCTACGTAAAGCGCTTCAGCATAAGTTGTAAACGACTCGTGTATCCACATATCGCCGGCATCATTACAGCTAACGTTGTTTCCCCACCACTCATGCCCGGTTTCATGCACCAGTATAAAATCGAAACCATACGCATTCAACCGGAAATTATTGCCGTAAGCCACTGCACCCTGGTGTTCCATTCCCCAGTAAGGCGTTTCAACCAGGCCAAAACCATCCCTGTAAAAAGGATAAATACCAAACAGTTTTTCAAAAATATGAAGCATGGTTTTGGTTCGCGCATATATACTGTCGGCAAAAAATGCTTTGGATTTATTGAGATTATAATCAAGGAAATAGTAATCAACAGGATAAGTAATCTGCCTGCCGGAATTATCTTTATAAACAGATGTAAAAGAATCTGTAAAATGCTGGTAATGGCCAATATTCAGCGTGATGTTGTATAGGTTTATCGGGTAACCAACCTTCCATTTATAAGCTGTAAAACTATCGTATTCCGTAACATTTTGCAGCTGGCCGTTGCTTATACATCCCAAACCTTTCGGAACATGAAACTGCATAACGGCGCTATCCGGCTCATCTGCCAGGTCATCCTTGCAGGGCCACCAGCTGCTGGCGCCAAGCTGTTCGCAGGCCACGCCAACCCAGTCGCGCTTTAATGAATCTTTTGCCCAGATGAATCCGCCATCCCATGGCGCTTTGGCTGCCACAAGCGGTTTTCCGCCATAAAATACCTGTATGCTGGTTTTTGTATGCTGAGGTATTTTTTCGGGGAAGTATATATGGATTTGCTTATCTTGCCGCCTGTATTTCAATGTATTACCCCCAAAGGCAATTTTCTGTATCTCATACTGCTCAAAAAGGTCGATACTTATTGAATCCAGCGGCTTCTGCGCTGTGAATTCCATTGTTACCGATCCGCTGATAAATCGCCGTAAAATATCAACCTTTATATCGAGCCCGTAAAAATGCACATTGTAACCTGACTGATCTGCAGACTTTCGGTTTGGCTCGACTGTTGCGGAAGTGCTTGCTTGCTTAACCTTTGCCTGGCTATAAATTTTTGCCTGGAAAACGATTATAAACAAAACTGTTAATAGCAGCTGCGGCAAGCTGTATTGTAAAGCGGTTATACGTTTAAACATTAATAATAAAAACAGGTTTTAGAACCATATTTTCAAAGATAATGAAGTTTCCACTCATGCGGCTTCTCTTTCCGCTCCTGCTCATCATTGTAATTGATATTTACTCTTTCCAGGCTATAAAAACCGTAACGCAAGGGCTTGGGCCAGCACAGCGGAAAATATTCTTCGGCATTTTCTGGAGCACACTGGTTTTAGCTTTATCGCTAATGGCGGGCATGCTTTTAAGCGATTTCAGCAGCTGGCCCAAAATACTCCGAAATTACGCTATGGCTTTTGTTTTTATTATTTACGTTTCCAAGCTAATAATGGTGCCCTTTGTTTTGGTTGACGATATAATAAGGCTGGGTAAATGGATATTTTATAAAGCATCTTCAGCAGCAAATGAAACAACGGCCAGCGGAGGAAAAATCAAGCGTATTGAATTCATTAGCCAGCTGGCACTGATTGTGGCGGCTATACCATTTACAAGTTTAATTTACGGAATGGTTTACGGCGGCACCGATTATAAAGTACGTAAGCTGAAGCTGAAATTCGCCAGCCTGCCAAAAGCTTTTAACGGCCTTAAAATATTGCAAATAAGCGATTTGCATGTTGGCAGTTTCCTGGATGCCCAACCACTGGAACGTGCCGTAAAACTGATAAACGAGCAGGCTGCCGACCTTGTGTTTTTTACCGGAGATCTTGTTAATAACAAAACCGATGAAGTTATTCCTTTTATTGATACGCTTAAAAAAATAAGGGCGAAAGAAGGCGCTTATTCCATACTCGGTAATCACGATTATGGCGATTACGTACAATGGGAATCGGCCGAAGCAAAAAGGCGGAACATGACCGATTTTTACCAGGCACATAAAACTATTGGCTGGCGCCTGTTGCGTAATGAAAATGCCATACTTGAAAGAGGAGGCGAAAAAATTGCAGTTGCCGGTGTGGAGAACTGGGGACACAGAAACCATTTCCCCAAATATGGCGACCTGGATAAAGCATATAACGGCCTGCCCGAAAATACTTTTACTATTTTGCTTTCGCATGATCCCAGCCACTGGGTTGCGCAGGTACAGGGTCATCCACATAAAGCGCAGCTAACCCTTAGCGGCCATACACACGGCATGCAATTCGGTATAGACACAAAAATACTGAAATGGAGCCCGGCACAATATGTTTATGAGCATTGGGCCGGCCTCTATAAAAAAGCGCAGCAGTATATTTATGTAAACCGCGGCCTTGGCTATTTAGGTTACCCTGGCCGTGCTGGTATAAGGCCGGAAATCACAGTAATTGAGCTGCAAACCGACGAGGCTTAGGAAATGAATGAATTTTGATAATTCAATATCATTAAGTTTACTTGGGGCGTTGCACCAAGCTGTATTGTTTCAGTCTTTCAGACTGTTGTGGCAAGTTCCCCGGTTTGTAACACAAACAAGTGCACTTATAAAATATACTAAACTAAACTACATTGACTGATCATAGGTTACTGGTTACTGATAACTGATTACCGAAAACTGATAATTGATAAATGAACACGCTTAACCCATATTTAACATTTAACGGCAATTGTCTGGAGGCAATGGAGTTTTACAAGAGCTGCCTTGGCGGCAAACTGGATGTAAGCACTTTTGGAGAAGCTCCCGGCGAAATGACCGATGAAGAGAAAGATCTTATTATGCATGCCCGGCTCGAAAGTGAAGGAATTATTATAATGGCATCGGACACAAACACCAAAAACGGCGATGTAAATTTCGGAAGTAACATCTCTTTAAATATCAATACGAATGATGTTGCAACTGCCGAAAAACTTTATGCTGCGCTGGCAAACGGTGGTAAGGAAACCATGCCTTTACAGGAAACTTTCTGGGGCGCAACTTTTGGCATGCTTACCGATAAATTCGGCCTGCACTGGATGATCAACTGCCAGTTATAAATAACCTAAAGCATTTTTAATACAAGGTATATATGGG
>DAIUCM010000128.1:0-12150 GCA_036846145.1 Bacteroidota bacterium | reverse complement strand
GAATATTATTAATCCACAAATAATTAACGTATTAATTAAAAAGTAATAAAGTAAAAAATTTAATGGATTATAAATAGTAGTATGCCAGCCAGGTATAACAGATGTAGAGAAAATTATTGGATATGTTTTTATGCTTATGAAATAAGCGGCTACACCAATAATATTGACTATAAGTAAAATTTTTATTGTTTTTGACATAAAAATTAAACCGTATGCGTTGGCTGCTTTTTACGCATGGTAGCAGATAAAATAATTGTAATAATTGCGCCCATAAAAATCATGCTGGCTAAAACTTCCACACTAGAGCGAAACGGCCGTGTTGCGATAAAGTCAGCCACCTGGGTTTGTATTTCTGCTGCAGGAATTTTATCTTTTATTAAATATTGCCTGAAATTCTCTGCTTCCGTTAAAACCCAAGCCGGATTCACCCATCTTGCATAAATATATTGGCCAATACTAAGCACAATTGCTGCAATGGCCGATGCGCCTAAACCGGTTCGTAAGCCATCTGTAAACTCCATATAGCCACCCATTTGCGCACGCCTGTCGCGTATGGCCATAAACAGGCAGACGATGAAAATCGGAACAGGTAGAAATCCAGAAAAAGCAGCAAAATCTGTATTATGAATTCCTGAATAAAACTCAAAATATTGCCAAGCTATAAATGCCAGCCCCGCCAACAAACCATATTTCTTCATAGCATCCATAGTACAAAGCTAATCTAATTTAGAAAATTAAAAGATTGAAAATTGTAAAATTGAATCAGTGGAAAGTGAAAAATAAAATTTAACTTTTACAAGATAATTTCAGATATGATAACGAAGGAATTGAAACAGCGGAAACTTCTAAGCCAAAGGCATCCTGCCCTATATTTTGCAGCGGTTTGGGCGAGGCGATTGCGGCGATATGCTGACTGGTATTTGGGAAAACGTAAATATGTTTCAAAGAGAACTACAGAAAAGCTTCCGTTTCGTATCAAAAAGCACCAATCGGTTTTACTGAAAAAATTGGGTGAGAGCGATATGCAGTTGCAGATAAATAAAGTTACAAATCTTCGTATCGCGATTAAAAATATTGATGGAATCATCATAAAGCCCGGCGAAACATTTTCTTTCTGTAAACTGGTTGGCTTGCCAACAAAAAAACGTGGATTTTTGCCTGGAATGGAGTTGACTTTTGGCGAAGCGAGAGCAGGAATTGGCGGCGGAATTTGCCAGATCTCAAACCTCATTCACTGGCTGGTTATTCATAGTCCGCTTACGGTTACAGAGCGTTATCATCATTCCTTCGATCCGTTCCCTGATGATGGCCGTGTTTTGCCTTTTGGCAGCGGCGCAACTGTTTTCTATAATTATCGCGATTATCAATTCATCAACAATACGCCGCATATTTTCCAGGTAAATTTATGGCTTACAGATAAGTGCTTAGAAGGTGAATTGCGTGTAGATACCGAACTGGATTTCGCTTATCATGTGCTTGAAAAAGAGCATCAGTTCCTAAAAATAGAAGATAAATTTTACCGGAAAAATGAAATATGGCGCGAGAAATATATGAAGTTTGAAGGCGGAAAAGTTGTAGAAACGGAGTTGATAACCAAAAACTTTGCACGTGTAACTTACGAGCCGGAAAATTATACAGAAGTAAAATAAAAAAAGCAGCTCCGAAAATTCAGAACTGCTCTTTCCATATATACAATCAGCCAAAAATGCTTTAGGTTACAACGGATTGAAATCCGTTGCTACAAAATTTGACCGTTCCTACGGAACTTGGTTCGGAGCGCTAATAAAGTCCCGTCGGGACGATCAATTTTGTAGGGATGGAATTTATTTCATCCTGCGCTTTAGTTCACAAAACTCACTTCACGAACTCTATCTACCAGCGCAGCTTTATTGGTTTCCAGTAATTTCATGATATCGAAAACTTTATCGCTGAAACCGGCCAGGCAAAATACATTGTTCTGCGGGAACTGTAATGAGCCATAACCCTGTAAATCAAACGAATAAATGAACGGATTTGCTTTATATTTCTGCCTGTAAGCATTATATGTACTCACCGGCGAATGACCGCCAATCCAGCCCTGCATATCCGATAAAATGATGATCCTGTCGTACCTTTTATTGGCTACCTGGAAAATCGCATGGAAATTCGTACCGCCGCTCGAAAATTTCAGGCCTTGCGCAATGCTCAAAGTACTATCCAGCGGATTGTAATTTTTGTATTGTGCGTAATCCGAAAAAGTCATGAAATCGGCATTATTCGATTTCAGAAGCGCGGCAGTAAACAGCGAGCCTATCTGAGCAGGTCTTCCCGCCATCGAACCTGAAACATCCAGCACAACCAAAGTTTTACCATCAAATTTCGGAACATTGCTGATAGAAATATTTACGGCGCGGCTCAATGCAACCAAAACATCTCTACCCAAACGTCCCAAGTTCAGCTTCAGAATTTCATCATAAGCAGTCGTAAAACGGAATGGCAAAACCAGCGATTTTTTGATAAGGTTCTCATTCGTTAGACTCGCCAATGCATCGGGAATTACTTCTGGCGCCTGCTGCAAAATATTTCGCAGGTTTCGCAGCAAAGCAAAGTAGCCGATTTTTTTCTCGCGGATAAGATTCACCCAAACATCTCTTTTAAAATCTGCTTTTTCATCATCTGTTTCCGCAGCCTGGCCCGCTTTTGTCAACTGAGATTCCCATGTATCCAAAGCGCGCAATTCATCTTTCACCAAAGCATTTATTGCTTCAGCGTTCCTTTCGGTTGGTTTCGGGTGAACAAGATTTACCACATCCACCAGTTTCACCGTTTTATGTGTACCGCGATATTTTGCCAGTTGGTAAGTATCGAATTTCGCGAAAGCTGAAGCAAAACCTTTTTTCAAAGCGTTAGGTATTTTCCCGTTGTTGGCCATATGGTATGAAAGGATTTCCATCATATCATCCGGTCGGCGAACAATTGCCGCGTAAAAATATTTCGCCCATTCCGCACCGCTTACATGTTTCGCCAGTTCCGATGCCAGCACGTGCGAAATGGAACGCATACCAAATTCGTTACGTGCGTACACAGCGGCTTTGGCAACAAATTCTTTATCGCATTTTGCAATCAGGTTTTTCAGTTTATCGAAAGTCTGGTCGGCAGAGCGATAAAACTGGTCGGTGGCGAAAGAGGTCAGCAGCAAAGAAACCAGCTCCATTTCCGGGGTTTGCGAGTAGGCTTCGCCACCGGCAAGGTTTACTGTTTTTTTGGTTCTCGGCGCAAATAAATTGAAACGTGACATATGGTTTGATTTTAGTATTTGGTTAAAAATTGCCGGGCATTTTATTTAATTTGAAGCCCGGCAAGTATAAAATGGCAAAGAAAAATGTAGAGAGAAATGTAGTGCTCTACCACTGAGCTACTGCCCCAATTTTTTTGTTTTGGTGGAGCAGGCCGGATTCGAACCGGCGACCTCTCGATTAAAAGTCGAAGTAACTCTCTTATCGCTATTGCCAAAAAATTTACAAGGGTAAAATCGCGCGTGTTCGCAAAAACGATTGGGAAGTCGGAGTAACACTGCGCATCGCCACTTGTAAAAATGCAGGAGTAAATTGTTTGTGAGTCTTTCCAACTGAGGTTCTGCCACTAAACTACAACCTGTTTCCAGGTTGGCCGGAATCGAACCGGGCGTCCAAAGTCGTGCAACGAAGTATCTCACGAGTCGCTACCTGCAAGGTTTATTTCATTTGTTTTTATTTTAAAGGTTGAAAGCATTTTTTACGTTTTGTATATATGGAAATGAGTGAATGAGTAATTGAGTAAATGAGTAAATAATTTTTTGTATTGCGGCCCTTATAATTCATAACTCATAATTCATAATTCATAACTTTTTTTAGCTTCTTTCTAATTATGATTCAAAGTAACGAAGCCAGTGCGCAGCCTAATTGCGCAGTTGAAATTATTTTCATTTTTCTTAAAACATTTTTCTCCTGGCTGAAACAATCGAAAAAAGCAAGTACAAAAATCTAAAGTCGAAGCATAAATAATCAGTGCTTTTGGTACGGACAGGTCGCGACCTGTCCGTACTGGAGCCTGAGAATTTTATTTTATATTTCAACTTAGCATCAAAAGCATTTTTTGCAATTTCCTTATATGGAGATGAATTGAATTTTAAACTCCAAACCCAAAAACTCCTTGTTCTTTGTTTCTTAATCATAACTCAAACTAATCGTTCTCCATAAATTTCTCATCACCGCACATTCTCACTATTTTCGGCATGAAAGTACCAACCACATCCACAAGATTTTCCTGCGCTTTCATTACCTGGTTGATGTCTTTATAAGCCATCGGCGCTTCATCCAAACCCGAACCAATTACTTCCACACCGGCATCATTCAAATGCTTTAGGACAAAATCCAGCGAAAGGGTTTGCTTTGCCTTGGTTCTCGTCATAGCTCTTCCGGCACCGTGCGAAGCAGAGTTAATGCTTTCCGCAATTCCTTTTCCGCGAACTATAAATCCGGGAGTTGACATAGAGCCCGGAATAATTCCCAGAACACCTCTACCAGCCGGCGTTGCGCCTTTTCTATGTACAATGATTTCGTTATCCAAAGCATCCTTTTCTTTCCAGGCGAAGTTGTGGTGATTTTCCACCATGGCTAAAGGTATTTGCCCAATTTGCGCAGCCAGTCGCTCATGGATCTGGTGATGACAAGCCGAAGCATAATCTCCCGCCAGGTTCATGGCCAGCCAGTACTCCTGCCCTGCTTCCGTGTTTAAATCCAGCCAGGCCAGATGACGCGCATCACGAGGTAATTTGCAGGTTTCCATAGCCAGTTTTGTATAGTGACCGGCAATGGCAGCGCCCATTCCACGCGAACCGGAGTGCGAAAGTACAGCCAGGTAATTTCCCGGTTTCAGGTTGAATTCATTTTGCGCATCTGTAATTTCTACTGTTCCAAATTCCACAAAATGGTTTCCTCCGCCCGATGTTCCTAACTGGTTAAACGCCCTGTCTTTCAAAGCTTTCACAACCGGAATATCATTAAACTCGGCTCTTTCAATTACGGCGTGTTCTTTCGGTTTATTGAAAGTTGCCTTCCCGAATCGTGTATTTTCCATCAGCATGTTTTTCAAGAATTCCTTGTTTTGCGCAAGGTAATTTTCAGGCATTTCATAGATGGTCATACACATTCTGCAACCTATATCCACACCAACCGCGTACGGAATCACAGCATTGTTTGTCGCCAGTACTCCGCCAATCGGCAAGCCATAACCCTGGTGCGCATCCGGCATCAAAGCGCCTGCAACAGTTACCGGTAATTTCATAGCCATTTCCATCTGGTTCAAAGCGCCCTGCTCAATACCTTTCGCACCGTAAATCGTGTATTCCTGTTTTTCAGCCTTTAGTTTAATTACTGTTTCTTTTTCATTATCAAGCAAAGCTTCCGCAACCGGCGCCAGAACCGAATGATCGAGATACAAAGCAGGACTTTCCAGAACTTTCTGAAGCATTTCCAGCTGATTATCGATATGCATTTCGCTGTACGAATTTTTCATCACAGAAAGTGCAATTCCAATGGCTTTGCTTTCCGGGAAACCGATCTGTAAAAGTGCGTTTCCATTCAATTTGGCTTCGGCTGTTTTCATCGTTTCGTTTTAATTATGATACAAAGTAACGGAGGCATTGCGCAGCCTAATTGCGCAGTTAAAAATATTTTCATAATTTTATAAAAATTTTCAGGATGCCGCTAAACCGAAACGCCTTAATCCGCATACGAACCATAGATAACTGCCTGAGGAACAGGTATAAACTTTGGACTTTGGAAGACTTGATAAAAGCCTGCAGCGATGCGCTTTATGAGTATGAAGGCATTTTGGAAGGCGTTAGCCGGAGAACTGTTCAGATGGATCTGCAGACCATGCGCAGCGATAAACTCGGCTACAACGCGCCAATTATTGTAAAAGAACGCAAGTATTATACGTATGAAGATCCTGATTATTCCATCACCAACATACCTTTAACCGATCTTGATTTGGGGAAACTTACCGAGGTGGTTGAAATTCTGCGGCAGTTTAAAGGTTTCTCACATTTCAGCGAGTTGCAGGGAATGGTTCAACGTTTAGAGGACAGGATTTACACCGCAAAAACAAAACAATCGCCGGTAATTGATTTGGAGAAAAATGAAAATCTGAAAGGTCTTGAACATATTGATGCGGTTTACCAGTCAATTATCAAAAAGCAGGTACTGAAAATTACGTACAAATCATTCAAAGCAAAAGATGAAAACACCTTTTCCTTTCATCCTTATTTTCTGAAAGAATATCGCAACCGGTGGTTTGTGCTCGGCATAAAAACGGGTGAATCCAATATTCTTACACTTGCTTTGGACAGAATCCTGGCGCTGGAAACTACATATAATGAATACATAGAAAATGCTTCGGTTGATTTCCCGGAGTATTTTAAAAATGTAATTGGCGTAACGGTAAATCCGCTGCAGGAGCCGGAAACCGTGGAGTTGTATATTGATAATTCCAACGCGCCGTATGTGTTAACAAAACCCATTCACAGCTCTCAAGAGTTGCTGGAAACCAAAGCAAATGGCATTATTATAAGATTAAAAGTGCAGATAAATTTTGAGTTTGTGCGTGAATTGCTGGGATTTGGCGAAACCTTAAAAGTGCTGAAACCGGAAAGCCTTAAAAAGCGCATTTACCAGGCAGTTTGTAACGCGACAGAAATGTACGATAAGGAAATTGATACCGCCGGTTTGCGCGATATAATATTAAAAGTAAAGAAAAGAGGTTTCGCCATCATGGAAAATATCTACACCAACCGCGAAGTTGGAAAAATGCTTTCCATGATCTGGCGCGCAACAGAAAGCAACCCTAAATTCCGCAAAACCGATGACCTTTTTGCTATCCGAAATTTATTAAAAGAAATCCCGAAACTAAAATCAATTCTGTTCAACGATAATTTATGTACACTGATTAAAGAAGGATTTGGCAAAGATTATTTCCTTACGAAAGCTATATACTTTGATAAGCCGCCAAAATCTAACTGGTCAGTTCCATGGCACCAGGATATCCCGATAAATGTAACCGAGAAAATTGAAACAGAAGGCTTCAAAAACTGGGCGAATAAAAATGGGAACATCACTGTATGCCCGCCTATTGAAATTTTGCAAAGCGCTTTCACTGTACGCATACATTTAGATGATACGGATGACCGCAACGGCGCGCTGAAAGTAATTCCGAAAACGCATTTCCATATATGGGAAAACGAAAAAATGCTTGAGCTCGTAGAAAATACAGAAAGCAAATATTGCAAAGTAAAAAAAGGCGGCGTAAATATTCTGAAACCATTAATTCTGCATGCTTCTTCCAAATCAGAAACTGAAAAACCGCGCCGCGTAATTCACCTGGAATTTAATTGTAAAGAATTACCAGGAGAGTTGGATTGGTCTGAGCGTGAAGACATTTTACAAATAACGTGAATTTGGGAATTAACTATTTTATTATCCGCTATTTAATTCCAAGTTTACATATATATCTTAGTCAAAAAATGCCCCGAGGTATCGGGATATATTACTTTAAACCTGCATTTGAAAATTTGACGCATAAATTAAGTTCCTGGGTTTGTTCTGCGAAGTTTAAAACTTCGCAGATTTTAGCTGGTAGTTTGCAAACTACCAGCTAAAATAATCGTGGCAAAAATGCTACGATTAGCAGTAATATTATCTCTTTAATTCCAGAGTTCACGTTAAATATAAAGAGCAACTCAAATTCACAACGGATTGAAATCCGTTGCTACAATATTGGCCGTCCTTACAGGACTGGTTTCGGAGCGCTAATTAAGTCCCAGCGGGACGATCAAATTTTGTAGGGATGGATTTCAATCCATCCTTAATCTATAAATAAAAAGAGCAACCCAAAACTGAGTTGCTCTTTTCATATCTATATTTCTCAAAAAATGCTTTGGTTTTCCTTCGTCGCGGAGAGACGCGATAAATCGCCGTTTCTACTTTCGCTGCGAAGCTAATTCAACATTCAAAATTCAACATTTTTTTATCCGTTCATGCTAACAAGGAATTCCTCGTTGCTTTGCGTATTTTTCATCTGGCTCAGCAGGAAGTTCATCGCTTCCTCAGGATTCATGTCAGATAAATGTTTACGTAATATCCAGATACGCTGCAGAGATGCTTTGTCAACCAATAGATCCTCGCGGCGGGTTGAAGAAGCAGGAACATCAATAGCAGGATAAATTCGCTTGTTAGATAATCTTCTATCCAATTGAAGCTCCATATTACCGGTTCCTTTAAATTCTTCGAAAATAACCTCATCCATCTTAGAACCGGTTTCGATGAGCGCCGTAGCAATAATGGTTAAAGAACCGCCATTTTCTACATTTCTCGCCGCACCAAAGAAGCGTTTTGGTTTGTGTAATGCGTTAGAATCTACACCACCCGATAAGATTTTACCACTTGCCGGAGCAGTAGTATTGTAAGCTCTCGCGAGACGCGTAATGGAGTCTAAAAGAATCACAACATCATGGCCGCACTCAACCAATCGCTTAGCTTTTTCGAGAATGATGTTGGCAATTTTTACATGCTTTTCTGCAGGCTCATCAAACGTAGAAGAAATAACTTCCGCGTTTACGTTGCGCTGCATATCGGTAACCTCTTCCGGGCGCTCATCAATCAGCAAAATCATCATGTAAACTTCCGGATGATTTTGTGCAATGGCATTCGCAATATTCTGTAAAAGAACCGTTTTACCCGTTTTCGGCTGCGCAACGATCAATCCACGCTGGCCTTTACCAATCGGGCTGAAAAGATCAATAATGCGGGTTGCGTAATTATCTGATTTGGTAGATAAACGGAATTTTTCCTGTGCGAAAAGCGGCGTTAAATGCTCAAAAGACACTCTGTCGCGCACTTCTGCAGGTGTTCTTCCATTAATAGAATCTACACGAATCAAGGCGAAGTATTTTTCACCTTCTTTCGGTGGACGAATAGAGCCGCGAACAGTGTCGCCGGTCTTTAATCCGAATAATTTTATTTGTGAAGGAGACACGTAAATATCATCCGGAGATGGCATGTAATTGTAATCGCTGGAACGTAAAAATCCGTAACCATCCTGTATCGTTTCCAAAACGCCTTCGCTCAGAACTACTCCATCAAAATCATAAGCTGGCTGTGTTTCGCGCTCGCGTGGCTGCGTTGGCTGCCTGCGCTCTTGCTGCTGGTTTTGATTAGGATTTGGCTGACGATTTTCACGATTCTGATTATCGGACCTGTTTTGGTTTGGATTTTCGGGACGATTCTGATTTCCATCTTGCTGCGGGAACCTGCGTTGCTGTTGCTGATTTGGATTCTGCGCCTGGTTCTGCTGATTCTGAAAATTTTGCCTTTCCCTGTTTTGGTTTGGGTTCTGGTTTTGATTTCCTTCTCTTTGCTGGCGCGGATTTTCGTTTCCGCCATCACGTTGTTCTCTTGGCTGAAACCGCTGATTTTCAACACCTTCACGCGGGCCACGCTGCTCGCGGTTTTGCTGGCGCTGCTGGTTCGGGTTCTGGTTTCTGGTGAAAAGATCTGGATTATCAGCTGGGAAATTATTCTCTGTTGCCGGTGCGGTTGCTTCAGCTCTTGGAGAAACATCGGTTGCTGCCTGCATTTCTTTTGGCGAATCGTTCACCATTTCCGGCCTGGCGATCGGCATTCTCCTGCGTTCACGTCGGCCCTGATTATCTTCGCCTTCACGCCTTCTGTCATCTCGCGCTTCTGCGGATGCATTTATCGTAGCATTGAGGTTGTTATCCCGATTTTCTGCCGGCGCTTCTGGCGCTGGAGCGGCTTGTGCGGAAGGTGTTGCAGCTGGTTGCGGATTGTTATTTCCGCCGCCTTTCTGCAGTTCAATAATTTTATCTATAAGCTCTTTTCTTTTCAGCTTCCTGAAATAAGGCACTTTCAGATCTTTTGCAATATCATGAAGTCCCGGCAGAAGCATGGCTTCGAGTTGAGAGTAATCGTACATCAGTAAATGATTGCTTTTCTTTAATGTCGTGTAAGGTTGATTTATACTTGAAAATCTTCCAGGATTTTAATTGCTTTAATTCTTTCCTTTTTTGAATAAAACCAGAAAATAAACGGTTTAGCCAAACGATTGCCAGAGGCAGGAAAAGAAAAATTGCGGGCTATTGAAATTGGTGAATACCAAAACCAATGCAATAATACAATTTTATATTTAAACTAAAACAAAAAATCATCACTTAAAGCATTTTTTTGCAACATCATATATGCACGCAGGCTGTAATTTTCCCATTCCAGTTTAAAAATCTATTATAACTTTATAGATTATACTGATTTACGCCTGAAAAAAGGTGAATTTATTACCTGGAATGTATGATCTTAACGCCAGAATGCCTAAGCTAAAATGGTAACGGGTTCTTCTAAATATTGTTTAAAAGTTTGCAAGAATTGTGCCCCGGTAGCGCCATCAACAATACGATGATCGCAGCTTAAAGTCACTTTCATTACATTGCCAACTTTCAGTTCACCATTCTCAACAATTGGTTTTTCCTGTATTGCACCTACTGCCATAATACAAGCATCAGGCGTATTGATAATAGCTGTAAACTCCTCAATTCCAAACATTCCAAGGTTAGAAATTGTAAATGTTGTTCCTTCAAAATCCTGTGGCTGAAGTTTCTTGCTTTTCGCTCTTTCGCCATACGCTCTAACTTCCTGCGTAATTTGCGAAATTGGTTTCATATCGGCATGGCGAATTACCGGAACCACCAAACCATCTTCCACGGCAATAGCAACACCAATATTTACATGCTCATAATAACGAATTTTATCGCCCAGCCATGAGCCATTTACTTTCGGATGTTTCTTCAATGCCGCTGCTGCTGCTTTAATAATTATATCATTAAAAGATACTTTGCTGCCGAGATATTCATTGATGGCTGTACGCGCCTGCATGGCACGGCCCATATTTACTTCAATTGTTAAGTAGAAATGCGGTGCAGTGAACATACTTTCGCTTAACCTGCGTGCAATGGTTTTACGCATCTGCGAAACATTCACTTCATTATAGCCTTCCTGGCCCTGAACCGCTGCAAACTGTTGTTGAGGTTGTGCTTGTTGCTGCTGGCCTTGTGCCTGTTTTTGACTTGGTGTATAATTTTCTACGTCTTTACGGATAATTCTACCATTATCGCCACTGCCGCTGCCAAGTTCTTCAATAGAAATACCACGTTCCTGCGCAATTTTCTTAGCCAATGGCGAAGCTTTAACACGGGAATCGGATTGCGATTGAGTTTGCGATTGAGTTTGGGTTTGAGGTAGGGCTGGCTGTGTTTGCTGCTGGTTAGGAGCCTGTGGAGTTGCCGCTTGTTCTGCCACGCCAGCTTGCTGATTCCCCTGAACAGGTTCCGCTTTCTGGTCAGGCGGCGTCATAGTTTCTTTATTTTCCTGCGCGTTGCCTTGTTGCGGCGCTGCATTTTCCTGCGGAGCCACTTCGCCGCCACCTTGCAATAAACTCTGGAAATCTTCACCTTCTTTACCAATAACTGCAATAATTGCATTTACCGGAACTGCCTGGCCTTCTTCCACGCCGATGTGTAATAAAACGCCATCTGTATAACTTTCAAGCTCCATTGTCGCTTTATCGGTTTCTACCTCAGCCATTACATCGCCCGATTTTACTTGGTCACCAACCTTTTTCAACCACGATACAATTACACCTTCGGTCATTGTATCACTCATTCGGGGCATTTTAATTACTTCAGCCATGCAGGAAAATATTTTAAGAAAAAATTATTTTTGTTTTGATTGGCAAATATAGGAATGAAATAGACAAATATCAATTATCAATCGTCAATAATCAATAATCGATGTTGGCGCATGTGTATTTGCATATAAACCACTATTTGGGTGATTGTTC
Organism: Bacteroidota bacterium; assembly: GCA_036846145.1. Classification (GTDB taxonomy): domain Bacteria; phylum Bacteroidota; class Bacteroidia; order CAILMK01; family CAILMK01; genus DAIUCM01. The sequence goes on along the minus strand of DAIUCM010000128.1, from coordinate 225 downwards.
TGCCAACTTAAATTTAGCCCCGCTTAACGTGCGAAGTTTATTATGGTACCTTATTAAAATTTCATATATACTCTTTGTAAAAAATGGTTCATAATTAAATATAAAACACAGTACAAATTTAGTTTAAATTAAACCGCAGTTTTACATCAGATGTATATTACTAATGATCAACAAACTAATATTATATTCTTTTTCGACTCAATACTTTTGTCCGCATACTTATGA
>DAIUCM010000127.1:0-12176 GCA_036846145.1 Bacteroidota bacterium | reverse complement strand
TTAGCGATGCATCGGGCAACACCACAACAGTAAGAAGAACAGTAGTTGTTATGGACAGAGAAGCACCGGTTATTAGATTGAATGGTGAGCCGAATATTAATGTTTGCCGCTGGTCAAATTATACTGATGCCGGGTATGTAGTTAGCGATAACTTCAATGCTATGGCGCAGATAGTAGTAACGCAGGAAGGTAATTTCATGAACAACGGCACAAGCGTTGCAGGCCTTTATAACATGAGATACAAAGCGGTAGATGCTTCAGGTAATGTTAGCTATTCTTCATGGAGACAAATATCAGTTCGTAACCCTTACGAGTTCCCATGCGAAACTAACGTTGGCGTAGGTTCTGCCCAGTCAATTGACAAGCTTGTTAACGTATATCCGAATCCTAATACAGGTAAGTTTACAGTAGAGGCTAATCTGCCGGCAAATGAGCAGGTAAGAATAAGCGTTACAAACCTGTTAGGCCAGGAAGTAGCAGTTATCTCTAACGGTGCATTGAACCAGCATACTTTCCAGGTAGATATTTCTAACCAGAAAGCAGGCGTTTATTTGCTGAACATTAAGACGAATAACCAAACTAATACCAAGCGTATTGTAGTGACTAAATAATTAAATAAATAATTATTTTATACAGCAAAGCCCTGTACCGTAACCGGTGCAGGGCTTTGTTTTTTATACCACTATCGAATGATATTTGCGTAAATAAATCTGGTTTATGTGCCACGAAACCAGGGAGTTTTAATACGAAGCTCCGTGGCCTGTGGCTCACAGGTCACTTTTTCAAATGCGCACAATTCATTCAACATTGGTATTACATATATAGTATGGCCGGAAAATACTTCGGGTGTCAAAGCATTTTCCTGGTAATACTTATATGGAAAGGCTTAAATTATTCTAAATTATTTTCCCTCGGGCAGGAAGGTCAAAAAGCGTACATGAAAAAATGTAATTTCGAAACATAATTATAACCGGATATGAATTTCACATCTGTTTTTCTGCTGATAACAAGCCTCATTTTCCCAGCACTTAATTCCAGTCCCGATTTGCGCACACCGTACGAAAAAGGCAACGGCAACCAAACCGCAACCTACAGTGAAACAATGGCCTATTACAAGTTGCTAGATGAACAGTTTACCGAGATAAAAATGATTGAGTATGGCTTAACTGATGCAGGCAAGCCGCTAAACCTTGTAGTTGTAAGCAAAGATGGCGATTACGATCCTAAAACAGTAAGGTATAAGAATATGCGCGTGGTGCTGGTTAACAACGCGATACATGCCGGTGAGTCGGAAGGTGTTGATGCGAGCATGATGCTGGTGCGCGACCTTGTGCAGAAGAAGGAGCTGCGTAAATATCTTGATAAAGTTGTTTTCTGCGTAATACCTATGTATAATATCGATGGCGCGCTGAACCGTGGCTGCTGCAGCCGTGCCAACCAGAACGGGCCAGAATTGTACGGCTTTCGCGGCAACGGGCAGAACCTGGACCTGAACCGCGACTTCATTAAGTGCGACTCCAAAAATGCCCGCTCGTTTACACAGCTTTTCAGGGAGTGGCAGCCCGATATGTTCCTCGATAACCATACCAGTAATGGCGCCGATTACCAATACACACTTACATATATTGCCAATCACCCAAATGCCTTGCCGCAAAATTTAAGCAATTACATGCATAAGGAGTTGATCCCCAACCTGGAAAAAGGTACTGAAAAGGATGGCTTCCCAATGGTTCCATATGTTGAAACCTTAACCGAGATTCCTGATTCCGGGCTGGTGGGCTTTGTTTCCCCGCCAAGATTTTCAACCGGTTATGCATCTTTATTCAATACCTTAAGCTTTACGGTAGAAACACATATGTGGAAGCCTTTCCATAAGCGTGTTGAAGCAACATACGTTTTCATGAAGCATATTATGGATAAAGTATATATGGATAGCGATAAAATAGCCAGGTTACGAAAAGAAGCGAACCAAAGCATTTTTTCGCAACAGCATATATTAAACTGGGAGTTTGACAAAGATAAATTCGGCTGGATTAATTTTAAGGGCTACGAAGCGAAATACAAACCAAGTGAAATAAGCGGCCTGCAGCGGTTGTATTACGATAGAAGCGCGCCTTATACCAGGAAAATAAAATTCTACAACTACGCGAAGCCCGGCGTTACCGTAAAAGTGCCCGATTATTACATTGTGCCGCAAACATGGTGGCGTGTAATTGAGCTTTTAAAGCTTAACGCTGTGGAAATGACGCAGATGCCGGATAACAGACTGGTAAAAAATGCCGCAATGTATTATATTACAGGTTTCGATAATTCGCCAAGGGCTCCATATGAAGGCCATTACCTGCACACCAATGTAAAACTGCGCGAGGAAAAGCAGGAAGTACAGTTTCTGGAAGGAGATTATATTATAAAAACCAACCAGCAGGCCTTCAAATTTATTGTTGAAACGCTTGAGCCGCAGGCGCCCGATTCTTATTTCGCATGGAACTTTTTCGATGCAATTTTACAGCAGAAGGAATATTTCAGCGATTATATATTTGAAGAAACCGCGCTTGAGCTTTTAAACGCAAATGCAACGCTTAAAGCTGAGCTCGCCGCAAGGCAAAAACAAGATTCGGCCTTCGCAAAGAACGTGTACAGCCAGCTGGATTTTATTTATAAACAGTCGGCCCATTACGAAAAAACTCACAAAAGGTACCCGGTGGCAAGGGTTTTCGGGCAGTTGCAGTAAAGGTTTGCATATGTGCTTCATTAAAAAAATGCTTCAAACCTTAACTTTACCCGGCAGTAGCAGAAGAAGGATTCGCCCATTCTGAAATTAATTAGCCGCTGATTTTGTATGTTTCATTTAAGTAATTGTTTATATTGCATTTCCAGCGATCTTGTAATAAGAATCAAAAACGGCTTATAAGTAAACAATAGGCATACCTTTAATTGTCATAGAATAAAACGGAAAGCCCTTAGCCTCATATATGCCTCAGCAACCAAGCGAATTATGGAACCTTAGCTTTGCCAACTGGCCGGGCATTCTGCTTGCGCTTATACCGGCTTTGCTGAACCTGTATATATTTTTTCACATCCTGTTTCGCATGCCAAATAAAGCGGTGCCGCGCTCATTCGCCTTGTTTACGCTGGCGCTTATTTTCTGGCAGTTAGATGATGCTTTCGCCCGTATGTGCGTAACGCCGCAGGGTGCCGCCATGTGGGATAATATGTTATCTGTTGGGTGGATTGCGCTTGGCCCCATTGGCATTTATTTCAGCCTGGTTTATACCGGTAAAAAGCACCTGGCAAATAATAATCTTGTACTGTGCGCGCTAATATTGCCTGCCATATTCTTCGAAGCGTATTACAGCGGGCATGTGCATGTTGGCATGTTCGAAAACCTGGGCGTGTGGGGCTGGCTGAATGATCATAGCCATGATATTATAGATACGCTGATTGTTTACTGGATAGCTTACCAGATTATTATAATGACCACCGTGCTTGGCCTGCATGCCTACAAAGTACGAGGTAACGAACGCGCAAAATACCAGGCATTTTTTATTGCCATTAGCCTGGCTATACCAACCATTCAGGGCATTGTTACGCAAATGATTATGCCGCTTGTTTTTGATGTGGACGCGGTACCGGTAACTACTACTTTTATGACCTGCTTTTCTGTAGGTACGGCAATAGCTTTCACAAAGTACAAACTGTTTAGTATTTCGGATGAAGTACAAACCGAAGTATTGCTGGAAAGTATGGGCGATATGGTTTTTACCATTAATGCCGAGCGTAAAATAACTTATATTAATCCTTACGCATCTATGGTGCTGGGTATTAACAGGCTCGAGATAGACAGGTTTTCACTGGCCGAACTGTTTCCGCAGGATGAGGAAACAAACTATTATAACCAGTTTTTTGCCAGTGTTGTCAAACCTTCTTTACGAGGCTTACATGTAGAAAGCTATTACAGTACTTTCCGTAACAAAGAAGGCCAGAAGATCGATGTGCTTATAACATCCGACCCTATTGGCGATGAATATAATATACATGGCGTGCTGATTGTGGCGCACAATATAACGGAAATGAAGCGCGCTGAGGAGCATATACGCGAAAAGAACCTCGAACTGGAAAGAAGTAATGCAGAGCTTGAAACTTTCGCCTTTGTTGCCAGCCACGATATGAAAGAACCTTTGCGCATGGTAAGTAACTATACACAATTGCTGGCGCATAAGTACGAAAACCAGCTGGATGCCGAAGCAAAGGAGTTTATACATTACGCCGTGGATGGCGTACATCGCATGCAGGCGCTAATCAACGATCTGCTTAATTACGCGCGCATTGGCAAAAACAAGCTTCCCGAATCTGCAATTGACTGCAACAAGCTCCTGCAGAATGTTATAAATTCGCTCGATGCGGAAATAAAGGAAAACAAAGCTACTGTTTATGTAAAACCTATGCCGGTTATAGATGGCGTTTATACCCAGTTGCAGCAGCTTTTCCAGAATTTAATAGGCAATGCCATAAAATTCCGCAGCGATGCCTTACCAGAAGTTTATATTGATGTAAAGGAGCATGCGGCCGAGTGGCAGTTTACCGTGCGTGATAACGGCATTGGCATAGATGAGGAATATAAAGAGAAGATTTTCGTGCTTTTCCAGCGACTGCATGAGCGCAGCAAATATCCCGGCACAGGCATAGGCCTTTCGGTGTGTAAGAAGATTGTAGAGCTGCACGGTGGCCGCATCTGGATCGACAGTGAACTTGGCAAAGGCTCAGCCTTTCATTTCACCATTCCCAAATAATAATTCGCGCATAATCTGCATGTATTACAATGCAAAAGTTACCTGCTTAACCTGAATTCGGGCATTGCGGTACAATACCAATAAAGATAAATAAGTATTAGGACAAAATTATTGGGTATTGAGTACTGAGAAAAAAAAGAGATTAAATGGTTGTTTATTATTGATTTAAAGTTAATGCCAAAGTGCAGTTTAATTAAAACTAAATTTGGGAATTAATCAGATAGTATTATTGCTTTTTACTGCTAATCGTAGCATTTTTGCTACGATTATTTTAACTGGTAGTTTGCAAACTACCAGTTAAAATATGCGAAGTTTAAAACGTCGCAGAACAAACCCAGGTACTGAATTTGTGGGTCCAATTTTCAAATCAAGGTTTAAAGCGCACATACCACTTTCAAATGCGCATAATTAGTCTTATATTGGTATAAGGCATGTTTTCCCCTGAAATCCTGCAATTATTATCCACTTTCCATATATACTACTGTGGGAAAATGCTTTCAATCCTTACTACTTAGCAGTTTTCGGCATGTTCTGTAAGTACAAAAAGCATTAATGATATATATTTTGGCCTGGTTTTGCCCGGTTGAACGTCATAATAATCATTAAAACAGTTAATAAAGCGTTTTTTATAAGCTTGTATTCATTAATGTTCAATGTGGTTTAAATCACCATTTTAACCATTAAAAAATTGGCTAAGTACAAGAAAATACTGGGCTGGCTGGAACGAAAACTGTCGCCGTATAGTTAGGTATTTATATATTTCGATATTTATATATGAATTATAATTTCGGATATTATTTAATGAAGCCGAGGCTGGTACTTATAATATAATATAGGTAAGCCGGCCACAAACTTTAAAAGTTAATATTATGAAAAAATTACAATTTAAGTCATTTAGTAAAAGCGCGTTAGTTTTAGCCACCATATCAGTTGCAACACTTGCATCATGCTCTAAAGATGAAGTTTCTGAGAACATGACACAGCCAACTGCTAACCAGGCTCCTGCACAGCAGGAAAGAGGAACCGGCGAGTATATTATTGTGACCAAAGATGGTAATGTTGAATCGTTACTGGCCGAAACTGGAATTGAGGCTTTAAATTATGGTAAAGGCAATAATCTGGCTGCTATTGCAAAAGGTTTTACGGCCAAACTAAACGCAACACAGCTTGCGGCTTTAAGAAATGACAGCCGTATTGATTATATAGAAGAGGACAGGATTGTTTATCCTGCCATGAGCGACGGTATCAGCACAACTATTAAAACCACCCAGCAGATTTCGTGGGGTGTTAAAAAAATAGGTGGCGCAGGTAATGGTGTAGGTAAAACTGCCTGGATCATTGACTCTGGTATTGATCCTAACCATAGCGACCTTAATGTAGATAAAACAAGAAGTAAATCCTTCCTTGCATCTACACAGGGCGCCGATTATAAATCTTATGCTGATGCATTTGGCCATGGTACGCAGGTTGCAGGTATTATTGGTGCCAAAAACAATGGTTATGGTACAGTAGGTGTAGCAGCAGGTGCAACTTTGGTTTCATTGCGTGTAATGGATGCGAGAGGCGCTGCCCTGGTATCTAAAATTACTGCCGCGCTCAACCACGTTGCGTATTATGGTAAAGCTGGTGATGTTGTGAACTTGTCAATTGGTTTCGGAGCTTCATCAACTGTAGATGCGGCTGTACAGAAAGTTGCTGCCAAAGGTATATTTGTAGCTATTGCTTCGGGTAACAGCAATGCCGATGCTAAGAATTATTCACCGGCGAGGGTAAACGGTACAAATATTTATACTGTATCGAGCATGAATAACTCGAATGTATTTATAAGCGGAGCTAACTTTGGCGCTACAACTGTAGATTACGCTGCACCGGGTACAAACATTGCTACAACAGCTAAAGGCGGCGGATATGTATTGTTTGGCGGTACGTCAAGTGCTGCTCCACACATGGCCGGCGTACTTTTAGTAACTGGCGGCAAGCCAAGAGCAAATGGTTTGGTAAGCGGCGATAAAGATGGTAAGCCAGATCCGATCCTCTCCAGGTAATAGTAAAAGTAGTTTTGATTTTAATTTGATTGGTTTAAATAAAAAGGTCTCAGCGTAAATGCTGGGGCCTTTTTGCATATATAGATTTTCTAAAAAATACTTTATGCCAATACAGAATGAAATGTACGAATATAAGGCTGGTTTGTGTGCCAGGAAACAAGGGAGTATCGCTTCGAAGCTCCGTGTCCTTGTGGCTCACAGGACGCTTTTTAAATGCGTGCAATTCATGCAATATTGGTATTAGCTGTTGCTTTGCTTTCCTGCCGATTAGAAACTATAAAAACAAACGCTTTTACCCGATAAATAAACTCATCTAATATGGAAAATTCACAGATAATAATAAAGTGAAAAAAGATTTTTGGAGTTAATTAACAGGCGATAAACTGGCAATTATGTTTTATGGCATGCAGTTTAATCTTCGCATATTTACTGCAACAAAAAACCAAAACCATGAGAACCAACCAAAATCAGCCTTTAAAACTAATTTCATTTCTGCTCTGCTGCTTATTTCCATATATAGTACTCGCGCAAAATGGTTTCAGGAAATTACCAGACGGGCCAAATCATAATCAGCTGACCGGCATGGCTACTGATACGGCCAGCAATCTATGGACCATTCACTTCCAGAAAATTGCGAAATTTAATGGCACCAGCTGGACGGAGTATGATACTTCAGTTACAAGATCCAAAGCATTTAAACGATGCATTTCTATTGATCAAAGCAATAATAATGTGTGGATTGGTACTGGCAACGGTCTTTTACTATACAATGGCAGCTCCTGGATCAGCTATAACACCGCAAATTCCGGCATTTTAAACGATACTGCATATAGCATATTCGCCAAAAATGGTTTGGTATATGCCGGGTTCAGAACCGGGATTTCTGTTTTCGATGGCTCTGCCTGGACAAATTTTACAAGCACTGGCACATCATTCCCTTTGGTAAATATTTATACCATTGCCGTGCAGAATAATGGTGCTGTTTGGGCAGGAAGCGATAGCGGCCGCATAGCTTATTACTACAAAGGCAACTGGAAACTGTATGATACTTTAGATGGAATTGCCAATGCGCCAATTAGAAGCATTGTTTTGGGTAAAGATGAAAGATTATGGTTCTCAGCGCCATACAGGATTCAGAAATACGATGGCAGAGTACAATCTCAGCAAAATCATATCTACACGTTAGAAAATGGCAAAGCCCTTGGCGCTAATGATTACCTGAATAATTGTGCACAAATAGTGAGGCAATGGGGAAGCTTAGCTTTCCCAATAGTTTCCGACAATAATGGTAATATCTGGGCCGGTAAAGATGGCCATTTGTTTGAATTATCGCATGCAGCAACCAAAGAATACAGTTATGTAGCCGATTCAGATTATATTGAATTTTATTCACCGGCAACCCGATATATAGCTGCCGCTAAAAATGGTCTGATCTACGCAGTTCTGAAGTCAGATAAAACGAATGGCTTATATTCATTCGATAAAACCAGGTATAATCATAAAACTGGTGCGCCATGGGAATTCGAGCCACAGTTTAAAGATCTGGACATCAATAAAGTAAAAGCCAAAATTACAAACCGTGGAGATATGTTTTGGGATTTTATGAACAGCCCGAAATACGAAGTGCCGAAAGGGGAATGTAAAAACGCCATTTTTGCCAATGCTTTGTGGATCGGCGGCTACAGTAACCAAAATCTGCATGTTGCAGCCATGACTTACAGGCAAAGCGGATCAGATTTTTATCCTGGTGCTTTAGATACTACAACCGCAAGCTGCGATACTGCCCGGAGTAACCAGTGGGATAAAATCTGGAAAGTGAACCGTACAGATATTGAGAAATTTAAGCAGATGTATGCCAGTGGATTAGTGAACAACGGTTCATATAAAATTCCGGCTGATATCATGAACTGGCCAGCGCATGGAAATGCATCTTACAACGAAGCAAAATACCTGGCGCCATTTGTAGATGTTAACAGCGATGGTTTTTATAATCCTATGCAGGGCGATTACCCTGATATAAAAGGCGACCAGGCTTTATTCTATATTTTTAACGATCATACAAACCTCCACACCGAAACCGCAGGCCGGCCTTTGGGAATAGAAGTCCACGCTATGGCTTATGCTTATAACTGCGACAGCATTGCGGAAAATGATAGTTCACAAGCGCTGAATTACACCACTTTTTACCGGTATAAGATCATCAACCGCAGCCAGCATACGTACGATTCTACAAGGGTTGGTATTTGGACGAGCAATGAATTAGGCAATTACGATGATGATTATGCAGGCTGCAACCCGAAAGAGAACATGGCCTTTGTTTACAATTCCGATAATTATGATGAAACGCCTTTCGGTTATGGTGAAAATCCGCCCATGCTTAGTTACTTATTATTGGATGGGCATCCTGCAGAAAATGATGGAAAAGACAATGATAATGATGGCATTATTGATGAAGCTGGCGAAAAAATGCTGCTGAATAAATTTCTCGTATATAATAATGATTTTACCTATTCCGGTAATCCATCTGAAGCTGTGCATTATTACTATTACCTGGGTGGAAGATGGAAAAATAATAAACAGGTAACTTATGGTAATCGCGGTACAGATATAAGTTCAGCACCGGCAGATTTTATGTATCCGGATAATCCATACGATACCAGCGCCGGAAAATGGAATGAAAATACAGCTCAGCCAAAATACGGAATGCAGAGGACTTTTGTAATGAGCTCCGGCGGATTTACTTTGGCGCCGGGCGAAGAAACTGTTCTGGAATATGCCATTGTATATTCAAGAGATGAAAAAGCGCCAAATGGCCGGAATACTTCATTAAAAAAGAATTACCAGTATACGCACGCCATCCGCAACTTTTACAATAATCAAAGTTTCCCAAGCTGCGCAAATGCTTCATCTGCCATAAAACCGGCGTTAACTAATTTGCAGCTGAGCATTTATCCGAACCCGGCATCAACATCAGTTTATATCAATTATAAAACAAGTAATATCAATTGTTTTTACCAGCTGATTGATGCGCAGGGCAGAACCATCCAAAACGGTAAATTTATGAACGGAAGCGAAATTTCCATCGCAAATGTAAAACCTGGTTTGTATTTCCTTCAGCTGAATGATAATGGAAAAATACTGCGCGGAACTGTAAATAAGCTGTAAAGCATTTTTAGCGAATCGTATATATGTATTATCTGTTATCACATGAAATTAAAATTATATTAATGTGTCATATTTAACATTTCAATAATAATATTATAGCTAAACTTGCATACCCTAATTGCCTCATTACAAATGAAAAGACTTTTCTCTATCGCATTATCGTTATTATTATTAATTCCTGCACTTACCACCTGCCGCAGTGAGTACGATTTACAGTGTACAGATAAAAACACAATTAAAATACTGCCGCATGCTATGGATTTCTTCTTCTTTAAAACTGGCAGCTGGTGGGTGTACGAGCAGGAAAATACTGGCAAAAGAGATAGTGTTTATGTTGGATATCATAATATAGGAACTGATAATGCCGTGGCTGGAAAAAGAAACTGTGGGTGCGGAAAAGGCAAATGTGTACAAATAGCAAATACATCATTTTTTAATGATAAATATAAAGATAAAAGTCTATATGGGTATACAATAATGTCACTTTTAGAGGAAGGAGAATATGACATTGGTGAAGGTGGTAAGGTATATAATAATCCTTCAGGTTACAGAATCACTTATCATAATAATATGTACGATAAAGAAAGCCCAAGCTATGGTACTTACGAGGATATGCCATCTGTAGAAGTAAATGGCAAGACTTATACAGATATTCTGCACTTATATTATTCAAATCAAGATAATATTGGCGACTGGCTGCACGAGGCGTGGTACGCGCGCAATATTTATTTAATTAGATTTCGCCTGTATGACGGCACCACCTGGAATCTTGTAAAGTATCACATCGTAAAATAACAAATAAATCCTGCTTTCAACGGATTGAAATCCGTCGCTATAAAATTTTATCGTTCCTCCGGAACTTGGTTCGGAGCGTTAATCAAGTTCCGGAGGAACGATCAAATATTGTAGAGATGGAATTTATTCCATCCTTAACTGCTAATCGTAGCATTTTTGCTGCGATTATTTTAGCTGGTAGTTTACAAACTACCAGCTAAAATCCGCGAAGTTTAAAACCTCGCGGAGCATACCCAGGTACTGAATTTGTTAGCCAAATTTTCAAATGCAGGTTTAAAGTAATATATCCCGATACCTCGGGACATTTTTTGACTAAGGCATATATATAAAACCGGAATTAAACTGCTTAGAATGAATTAATTCTCAAGTTCACGTTGGATTTAGTAAAAAATGCCTCAGTATTCCTATTCTAAGCTGGCTGTTATTACCCATGGCTTAAGCTTACCTATTCTACTTATGGCATCCTTTGTATATAAAATGCATCGGGCGCTTTATACGGCAGTTGAAAAATATACTGGTGACTTTTAGTGATACCGATGGTTTTGCCCATGAACTGTTTATCGCTCATTTCCATAATTTCCTTTACCCAAAAATAGTTATCTATATAAGCTTCTTTGGTAAAATCCTGGTTGGTGGAATATGTAATGTAATTGCGGAAAGCCAGTGGCGTATCTTCCGGTGTGTAGGTTTTGTGCTTTATTCTGGTGATTTTATTAGCTTTCCAGCTGGCGGTAATTTCCTGCGGTGCAACATGCGCCAAATCGTTGAACTTGCTGTTGCTCATTAAAATATAGCTTCTCTTTTCAATTTCTGTGCCTGGCGGTATAAAAGTAATACGCTCATTTTTGGTAATTGTGCCGTACCAGCCGCCGTAATAGTAGCGGCTCATCTGGCCATAGGTGGTCGCTTCATTCGTCCAGTAATCCATTTTCTGCTTTCCTACAATAAAAGCTGTCTTTTTCCAGTCGATATAAATGGGCACATTCAATTTATTGAAAACGGAAAAACGCACTATGCCGCCATTGCTGTAAAAGTTATATTTCAGTAATAAAGTATCATTTTCATATACAAAGGCCGAATTATCGGTTTTCAGGTCGGCACTTTGCAGTATGGCAACCTGTACTTTTGGCGCGCAGGAGGTCAAAAACAATAAACTTACAAGCAAGGCAAAGCATTTTTTCATAAATGTATATATGCGTTCGGCTTACAAGTTAAAGTATTTCCCCGAATGAAAATGAAAATTTATGCAACAATAATACTAATATTGAATAAAACGTGCGAAAATGAAAAGTGGCCTGTGAGCCACAGGCCACGGAGCTCCGAAGCGAAATTCCCTGGTTTCGTGGCACACAAACCAGCCTTATTTAAGCATATATTGTTC
>DAIUCM010000126.1:0-12199 GCA_036846145.1 Bacteroidota bacterium | reverse complement strand
ATATAGGATATGTTCAAAAAATGCTTTCATCTGTAGGGATTAATTGTTTTAACATCAAAAAAAAAATCTTGGTTGGTGTGTGTGTTTTGGCTTAAAATGAGTATATTAGCAAAGCCAAAACTAAAACAAACTACTTATGCAAAAAACTTTTACATTCCTAAAACAGGGAGTGCTGTGTCTTTTAGTGCTCTTTTTAATCAACAAACCTTTCACCACGCATGCCAATCACGAGGTTTCGCACGCTGTGGAAATGTATTACAACCACATCGGTTCCGATAGTATCCTGGTAACTGTAAATGCTTACCTGGGCTGTATAAGCTTAGATCCTTCTAACCTTGTTGTAGAAATTAATGTAGCGCCTGAGAAATCCAAGGCATTTAAGGTTACTGCTAAATATATTAACAGTTCTGCAATTACCTCATTTCTGAAAAAAGGACAATGTTCAAAATGTACAAATTCAAACTGCGCTTTAAATATTGGGACCGCAAGGTATGTTTACCAGGCTGTGATTGATCTTTCAGCGTATAATGATTGCAGCTTCCGGTTCTCCAATACAACCTTTAAACGTGCTACAGGTAGTTCTACCTTGGAAGATGTGTATGTTACCGCATATATGGACCGCTGCAAAAATGGTTATGTAAACGCGCCCCAGTTCGGGTATGATCCGGTTTCTTATTTATGTATAAATGAGTGTATGTATAAAATGCATTCAGCTGTTGGTAATGCTGGCGACTCCTTGGTTTATTCATTAATTTCTCCAAGAATTTCGTCGTCTTCGAATCATTCATATCCAACAGGTTACGATTATACAAAACCTTTAAGCGTAGCAACCAGCGGCTGCTCCGGTTTTAATTTAAATACAGCAACTGGCCAGCTGATTTTTAAGCCAACTATTCAAACAGAATCTTATATGGCGGTTCTGGTTGAACAATATCATGAAGATACAACCGGAAAAATGGTGAAAATTGGTGAAATAATGCGTGAGGTTACACTTACAGTACTTAACTGCAACAGCAACAACGCACCTGTTTTAAGCGCAGGTAGCTCAGACCAGCGCAATTATTATGTCTGTGCCGGCAATCAGGTTAGTATTAGTTTTAATACCATGGATGCAGACCCAAAAGATACGGTGAACATTTCATATATGATGAATATGAAAAATGCTTCATTTTCTGCAACAACAAACAGTTTATGGAACAATGGTACATTTTACTGGAAGCCACAAAAAAGTGATATTCAGAAGTCCCCGCACCAGTTAATGCTCGCTGCCTATGACGATAAAGGACCCATACCTGGCAGGGCAGAAAAAGTATATAACATCTACGTAATTGGTGAAAGGCCGCAAGTAAGCATTAAAACGGATGTTAAAACCTGTGGTGAGATTGCGTTTGAAGCTACCGGGCAGGATACTTCAACCATTACAAGATATGGCTGGAATATAAACGGATGGGGCGCAACAGGCAGGCAAATCAGTTTCCAGACGAAGAAAAACGGTAAATATTACATAAAACTGGTTGTGCTGAACAAGGCCGGCTGCGAAGCAACTTATATAGATTCTGTAGAGATAAGCAATCTGCCTGAAATATCGCTCGGTAAAGATTTTACACTTTGCAAAGGTTCGAAAGCTCAGCTCAATCCCAATGCCAATACTGCTTATAAATATAAGTGGCAGGCCAACAGTACGCTCTCATCCGATACAGTTGCAAGTCCTGAAATACAGCCGCTTACTGACCAGGAATATATTGTAGAAGTAACCGACAAATCTGGCTGCAAAATTACCGATACGCTAAAAGTTTTTGTGCCGCATATTTTCTTTACACTTAGTAACGATACTACGGTTTGCAGCAACAGGCCGGTTACGCTTCGCATAAACGGACCAAAAAAATTAAAATATACCTGGAGCCCATCTTCCGGAATGGCAAACCCCAACGATACAATCGTAACCATTTATCCGCAAAAAACAACTATCTATAAGGTTACTGCGCAGAACGAAAACGGCTGCGATTACACAGATAGCTTAACTGTAACCATTGCAAGCTCGCAGGCTTATGCAGGTGAGGATAAATCGGTTTGCCTGGGCGATAGTGTATTGCTGCAAGGCAGTGGCGGATATTATTACAACTGGGTAAATGCCAATGGCCATGCGGTAAGCAACAAGCAATCTGTTTACTTAAAACCTCTGCAAACAACTGAATACACATTGTATGTACAGGACAGCCTGAAATGCAGTGTTTCTTTCGATAAAATAAACGTAAAAATTAACCAAATTACAACAGCTATCAGCAGCGATGTTACTATTTGCCCGGGCGATACAACTTTGCTATCAGCCACAGGCGGAAACGCATATATATGGCTGCCTAAAAATGGTTTAAGTGCTACTAATTTGGCATCTGTTTATGCGAACCCTTTAACTACAACTACATATTATGCGCAAATTACAGATACTTTAACGGGTTGCAGCCAGGTGAAGGAGGTGAAAGTTACAGTTAGTACCGATTGCGTATGGCCAGGAGATGCGAATAAAGATGGCATAGTAAATTATAAAGATGCACTATTTATTGGTGTTGGCTATTCTGCTGCCGGCACAGCAAGAACAAATGCAAGTATCCGCTGGCGTGCACAGGTTGCAGAAGACTGGAATATATCGGCTACAGGCAATATTAATTACAAGCATATAGATACTGATGGTGACGGCAAAATAGCCCAGCCCGATATTTATGCACTCCACGATAATTATGGCTTTACAATACCTGGTTATAAAGCCATACCTTTTGTAAATCCATCAAGCGGAACACCATTGTATTTTTTGCTGGAGAAAGATACTTTTTATGCCGGCGATACAGTTACTGCGCAAATTATTTTAGGCAATGAAAATAACCAGCTAAGCGAAATTTATGGCCTGGGTTTAAAATACGCTTTGCACAGTAATGTCCTGGTAGATAGTTCGCTGAAAAATAACCCGGACAAAACCTTTTTTGCGCCAAATTCATCTGATAAGCTTATTTTTTTACATCATTATTCATTAGCAGAAAAAGGCCTGGCCATTGCTAAAACCAATAATATGAATTCCTCCGGCTATGGTGAAGTATCTCGTATTCAATTCATCCTCAAGGATTCTACTTATAATTACAGCGCAACCGGAGAAAAGCTTGCAATGAGAATTACGGAAGCACTTGCAATTGACAAAACAGGTAAGTCAATACAAATCAAAGTTTCTGGCGATTCCGCTATTGTTATGCGCAAGAAAAAAGTAGATGAGCATATTGGTTTTGGTGAGCAGGATGTTTTCGGCCATTTGAAAATATTTCCTAATCCGGCCCAAAACCAGTTTACCATTTCAGGCGATAAGATTTTAAATGGCGAAATTATAATCAGTAATATGCTTGGCCAGCAAATAATTACCAGAAAGCTGCAAAATCAAAAGGAAATTACCATCAATACAAAGCATTTTACAGCCGGTATTTATATGGTGCAAATACAAAACGGTAACCAGCGAACAACCCGGAAGTTGATCATCGCCAAATAACAAAACCGGAATAAATTATACGCATATAGAATGAATGGTGCGAATTAGAAAAGTGTCCTCTGAGCCACAGGAAACTGAGCTTCGTAGCAATACACCCTGGTTTCGTGGCACACAAACCAGCCCTTTCCAGCATATTTCATTCTATATGGTTATTATATTGAAGCCAGTGCGTTTTGCGCTGGCTTTTTATTTGCTTTTCTTTCAGCAATTGTTATAAAAAATTCAGTTTCCCATATAGCATACTCCCAAAAAATACTTCATTACCTTTGCAAACGGAATAAAATCCGCACAGCTTTTGTTAAGGATTCAATACGTTTTACGCCAATTCGTAATTCGTAATTTTTAATTCGTAATTGTTTCAAAATGCTTCAGAACGATACTTTAGAAACCATACTGGAAAATATAGAACATAAACCGCTTACATCCAAAGATCTGGTTACAGACCAGGATGTTCGCTGGTGCCCGGGTTGCGGCGATTATTCTATCCTAAAACAAGTGCAAACCGTTGTTCCCCAGTTGAATATACCAAGGGAGAAAATGGTTTTTGTTTCAGGAATCGGATGTTCTTCGCGCTTCCCTTATTATATGAATACCTTTGGATTGCACTCCATCCACGGCCGCGCGACAGCCATTGCCAGTGGATTGAAGATTGCGCGCCCTGACCTTAGTGTTTGGATCGTTACCGGCGATGGCGACAGCCTGAGTATTGGCGGAAATCATTTTATCCACCTGCTGCGCCGAAACCTGAATGTGAACCTGCTGCTTTTCAATAACCAGATTTATGGTTTAACAAAAGGTCAGTACTCGCCGACTTCGGTAGAGGGACAAATTACCAAGAGCAGCCCGATGGGCGTTTTGGATCATCCATTCAACCCGCTGAGTTTGAGTTTGGGTGCCGATGCGAGCTTTATTGCGCGTAGTATGGATCGTGATCCGAAACATTTACAATATATTTTGCATCGCGGTGCGGCGCATGTCGGCACTTCGGTTATGGAAATTTACCAGAACTGTAATGTGTTTAATGATGGCGCTTTCTTCGTATATTCCGATAAAGAAACCAAGAGTGCCGAGGCGCTTTTTGTTGAAGATGGTAAGCCGCTGATCTTCGGTGAAAATGGTTCGAAAGGTATAAAACTGAATGACAGCAAGCCAACAATTGTTGATCTTACAACCGGTGAATTTGGCGTAAACGACCTTTGGGTTCATAACGAAAAAGATGCTTTTAAAGCACACATGCTGAGCCGTTTTTTCGATGATCCGCGTATGGAAGGCCATTTTCCAAGACCTTTTGGTGTAATTTACGCACAGGAACGCCCAACTTATGAAGTTGCTGTGCAGGAACAGCTGCGCCAGGCAAAACAAATGCAAGGTGAAGGAGATTTAGATGCGCTGCTGAAAGGGAAACAAACCTGGGAAGTAGCTTAATCCAGGAGTTAGAATATAGAATATAGAATGGAAAGGTTCAAGATAATTTGAACGGGTTTTTTTGCATATATGGTGTTGGTGAAAAATGCATTTTCTTTAAACCTCCAGCCGCATCTTCAAAACCTTAAACTCCTCCCCTTTATAATTCAACCTAAAAGCAGCATCCTCCGTAAAGCGGAAACCAAGTTTTTCGTAGCATTTAATGGCGGGAATATTACTCTCAAAAACGAACAGGAAAATCTCTTTTGTTGCAGTTAGTTTTACACATTCATCAATCAGTTCTGCAATAAATTTTTGCCCAAATCCTTTTCCGCGTTTATTGCTTTCGCCGACCAGCAGCCTGCCCAACCTTGGTGTATTTTCCCCACCAGTTATAAATTCACCATACGCATAAGGTTCATTTTCATCATCCAAACCAATATAAGCAAAACGGTTGGGGTTTGCCATAGCAAATGCATCAAGCGCTTCTTGTGTTAGAGGAAATTGCCAGGTTGTACCGGCGAACTGGAACATAAGGTCAGCATCAGTTATCCATTTTTGCAGCAAATGAAAATCTGCGTTTTCGTAGGGTTTTAGCATTTCTATTACTTATAATTGTAACTTGTAGAGCCAGTATTTTACGCCGTACAATAGCTCCAGTTCCTTTTCAATTTTAAATCCAAAACTATGGTAAATTTGTTGCGCATCGGGCATAATTTCAGAAGTATGCAGGCCAATAATCTTTTCGCCTGATTGCTTTGCATACTCAATGCATCGCGCTGTTAATTTCCGAGAAATGCCTTGGCCGCGGTAATCAGGATGCACGCCGACCATGCGGATATAACTCCAATCTGGCGGAAAAATAACCGTCGGGTTTCCATGCGGAACCAGGTAAGCCATGCCAACAAGTTTTTCAGCATCCAGGCAAACTAAACATCTGGCTTTTTCTATCAGCTCGCTTAGTTTTTGCTCATTATCCAGGTAATCCCGCATGGATTGCCAATGCTGCGGCTGTAGTACTTTTTCGAATTGGCTATATGCTAATTTACCAAGTTCTTTCAGTGCGTTAAAATCAGATTTTGATCCTTCACGATATGTAAATTCCTGATTCATTAGCCAATACTTCCGGCAATCCTGTTATATAAAAAAATAGGTTCGAAATGTATGCGCTCACCCAAAAACATTCTTTTTGCTGTACGAGTCTGTTTATATCCATTTTTTAATATAACTTCATACGCAGCGAGATTTTCGGCAGGGAAAACAGCATTGTCTCTGCTTTTTAAACGCAGATGCATCAGGGCTTTACCGGCGGTTTCAGATCTTGCTACAATTAATCCTTCGCCTAAAATTGGCAGATAGAATCCGTTTAAAGCATTTTTTTCGATATACATATATGCGCCTTCCAGGTTTTCCTGCAATCGCCAGCTTCTGTCTTCGCCGCTTACCTGCTTATCCAAGGAAAATAGTGATTCATGAAATGCAGGTATTAAAGGTTTTATATTTTCATTTTCCGCTTGCGCTAAGTCAATTTTTTTACCTTCAAAGAAGATATATTCTGTTTCTGCATGGAAGCCAAGGGATGTATAAACCGGTTCGCCTAATGGTGTAGCAATCAGTAAGACCGTCTTTACTTGCGTAGAATTTAAACTATCCAGAAGGCATTGGGTAATAAATTTTCCGATACCTTTATTTCTATATTCCGGATGCACAATAATATGAGCAAGCCATGCAGTAGTATTATGTATGATTGTTGAGCCAATACCAACAATTTTATTATCAATTACAACCTTTACAGGCTGGCAATATGGCGAATTGATGTAGTATTGAAAATGCGGATGGATATCGCCCCAGTCTTGTGGTTGTAGATCCTTTAAAAAATTAAGATCTGCTGAAATAAGCGGCTCAAACTTCATTTTAATTGTTTGCCTTGCGGTAACTAAATTATTTATTGCAGCGCCCATATATACTCCGGCCAAAAAATGCTTTAGTACCTGGCAAATATCTGATTATTTTTCAGCATAATGATAAAATATTCCCGAATCGAAAAGTGTCCATAAACTGGCTTTTTGCCTGGCCGTTTTTAGCGCGCCGTTTGCCCATGTGTTGCAGGTATAAAAGAAACTGTAGCTGCCTTTGGCCTCGTAAAATGCATCGCGTGCATTGTAGCTGGCCTCTTTGATGTGAATGAATTTACCTTCCTCATCACTTTGGAAACTCTCGCTTATATACCTGATCAGTTCGGCATATTGTTGCCTGCTGATGTAGAGTTTCCTGCAGTTTTCGCCTTCTTTTATCTGCTTGTAGAATTCGGTATGCATAGCAGATGAACTTAAGCCGAACATAGCTTTGAAAGCTGTACGGAAAGTAAGGTCTGCCCAGGTTGGCGTATTCAGGTAAAAACCTTTATCGCCCCAGCCAAATGAAATATACTCAAATGTAGAATCCTGTGCTTTTACATCTGTAAATTTTATTTGCCGGCTCCAGTCAATTTGCTCATTACGAACAGGTACAATAATATCGGTATGTACACCATTGGTGTGAATGTAGATCTCTACATCTTTAGCCTCTGATACCTGGTTAGTGTTAACGGAAATTCTTGAGATTCCAACTGCCAGGCATACATAAAAAGCTACGAAAAGAATGAAGCTTCCAACGGCAATTCCGGAATATTTCAGGGTTTTGAGCAGGCGCTTTTTCATAGTACTAAGTTAGTTGATTTCAGGATTCTTAATATGCTTACAACAAAAATGCCGATTCTAAACCATAGCAGAAAATTACCATATATGCAATTGCCGTAAAATGCTTTGTAAATGATTAATTTATGTTTAAACCAACTTCTTTTTCCAAAGCTGCATCATATTTACTGCAATAGCCCGGCTACCGTTTTTATTGCAATAGAAAGAAAAAATCCGCAAAAACAAAACAGGAACTAAAAAAATGAATATAGAAATAACCGGTTCAATTATTATTTCGAGAGACGCGAAGTATGTTTTTAATTTTATTTCGAATCTTGAAAATGACAAGCTTTGGAGAAAGGAAATAAATTTTACCGAGATGAGCGCCGCGCCGCAATTGAACGTTACAGCAACTGAAAGCTCGTACTTATCTAAACGTGCGCCTAACAATATACTGAACCTGATTTGCACAGCGTTTACAAAGGATAAGCAAATCGTATTTAAGACTTTACACAATTCAGACTTCTTTTTGGAAAGTATCCGGAAGGTAGAAACTGTTTCGGCCAATGAAACGAGATTTAATTATAGTATAAAATTCAGCAGGAACATTGTAAAACATGGGCTTGGATTCAATTTGCCGTGCTTCATCATCCGCTTTGCGGCAACTTCAGATATGAAGAAATATCTTGCCAGATTAAAAGCTATACTTGAGGCGGATACTGCTGAAGGTGTTAATACCAAAATAGAATAAATCGTGCGCATTAGAATTGTCCTGTGAGCCACAAGCCAAGTGGCTTCGAAGCGGTATTCCCTGGTTTCGTGGCACACAAACCAGCCTTTTTTAGGTATATTTCATTCAATATTGGTATTATCTATACTGAGGATGTAATATAAAATATGCCGTTCCCTGAAGAACAGAGAACGGCATTTCCATATATTGATAACCCAAAAAATGCTTTAAAACTTCTTCTCGTAAGCGTGGCAATAAGGTAAGGAGCCTTTGTTCAGGTAATATTTCTGGTGATAATCTTCGGCCTTATAAAATTCTGTGGCTTTGGTAACTTCTGTAGCTACATTAAAACCTTTACTTTTTAACGCTGCGATAACTTTTTCCGCAACCGCTTTCTGCTCATCATTTACATAGAAAATACCTGAACGATACTGCTCGCCAATATCCGGCCCTTGGCGGTTTACCTGGCTTTGGTCGTGCGTTTCGAAGAACATTTTAGTTAATTCCTCGTAGCTTACTTTTTTCGGGTCGAAGATGATTTCCAGCGCTTCGGCATGGCCGGTTCTGCCAGTGCAAACCTGCTCATAAGTAGGATTTTTTACATGCCCGCCAATATAGCCTACGGTAGATTTAATCACGCCGTCCATTTTATCCATCATGTATTGCGTTCCCCAGAAACAGCCGCTCGCAAAAATGGCTCTTTCAGTATTTACATCTTTATTGGCTTCCTCAGCCGATATAAATTTCATGGATAGAGAGTTCACACAATGCCTGGTGTTTTTAGCTGTAAAGCCTTCTCCTTCAAAAACATGGCCTAAATGTCCATCGCAATTTGCGCAAACTATTTCAATTCTGCGGCCATCGGCATCCGGTACGCGTTTTACAGCTCCTTTTATTTCATCATCAAAACTTGGCCAGCCGCAGTGCGAATCGAATTTACTGTCGGAAGTATATAATGGCGCGTTGCATTGCCGGCAGATGTATGTTCCTTTTGCTTTGTTATCGGTATATTCCCCGGTGAAAGGCCTTTCTGTGCCTTTGTGTTTTATTACGTACTCTTCTTCGGGTGTTAATTTGTTGTAAGTCATTGTATCTGTGGTTTTTACTTGCTTGTTCCTTTTTGTTTGCGCATTGCTGCAACTATACGCAAAAATCATAATAGCAACCAGCAAAAGCAAATTGAGTTTTTTCATACGTTTAATTCAGATGGAAAGTTATAACCAAAACAACACCATTTTCATAAGCAGGCGTGGTATTTAAGTTGTAGTAATTTAATAAGTTATAAGTGCCTGCTACAATTAAACCTTTATTTACCATAGTTTTAATTTTTTTAATATATACGGAAGAAAAAATGCTTTGGATTTTCACAAGTTTGTGCTGCTATACTGGATAGTAAACTAAAACCGTACCGTTCTGCAGCGTTTTAAATTGATGTACGTAAAGCTTTGTTGAAAGGTTTTTTGCAGGGAGGATAAATGTTATCTGAGCAGGTTTACGGCACCGCGGAGGATTAGTTGGTGCGGATTGAGAGTTTGCAGTATAAAAAATGCCTTAATTTAGCATAGCATATTTTTAAACATGCAATGTTTTGCATGGTTTTATTTATTTAAAATAAAATGCTTCCTGTTAATTTACAGGAAGCATTTTTTGAACTCATTATATATGGAATTATCTTCGAACAATTCTCTTTTTCCAGCCGCTTTCTGTTTGTGTTGCTATCTGGTTTGCAATATTGGCTTTCGATGTGTTTTTCAATTGCAGCGCTGCTAAAATTGCAGCAGCCAGTATTTCTTCTTCTTTTTCTGTTTGTAAAAATTCGGGTTTGAAATTTTTGCCGACAAAGCCGGTATCAAATTTTCCGCTTACAAAATCTTCATGCTGCATCACAAACCTGCCGAAACTTAATGTGTTTTCTATCCCTTCAATCCTGTAATCATCAATAGCACGAATCATTTTATGTATGGCTTCTTCGCGGGTTGCAGCATGTACAGTAAGCTTCGCGATCATTGGATCGTAAAAAACCGGGATATCCATGCCTTCTTCATATCCACTGTCCACACGAATGCCCGGCCCGTCCGGCGTACGGTAAGTAACCAGTTTTCCTGTACTAGGTAAGAAATTATTAGCAGGATCTTCCGCATAAATCCTCAATTCAATGGAATGGCCGTTTATCTTCAGATCATCTTGTGTAAATGATAGTTTTTCTCCGCGTGCTATTTTTACCTGCTCTTTTACCAGATCAATCCCGGTAATCATTTCTGTAACAGGATGTTCAACCTGCAGGCGCGTATTCATTTCCAGGAAAAAGTAATTATTCTGTTCATCCAGCAGGAATTCTACTGTTCCGGCTCCGGTGTACTGGCAGGCCTGCGCAATTCTTACCGCGCTTTCACCCATAGCTTTACGAAGTTCTGGCGTTAAAACACTGCTTGGCGCTTCTTCAACTACTTTCTGGTGGCGGCGCTGTATGCTGCATTCTCTCTCGAAAAGATATAAAGAATTGCCGTGATTATCACATAAAAGCTGTACTTCTATATGCCTTGGCGCGCCTACATATTTCTCCAGGAAAACACTGCCATCGCCAAAGCTTGCCTGTGCTTCGCTAATGGCGCGGTCCATCTGTTCATTAAATTCTTCGGCTTTATTTACAACGCGCATACCTTTTCCACCACCGCCAGCGGCAGCTTTTATCAGTACAGGGAAGCCTATTTCTGCAGCAATTTTTTGTGCCGAGTCTTTATCGCTCACCGGCTCTGCTGTGCCAGGCAATAGCGGTACATTATATTCTATGGCAGCGGCTTTGGCAGCCAGCTTGTTGCCCATCATTTCTATAGCACGTACGCTTGGGCCTATAAAAGTAATGTTGGCGGCTTCTACCTTTTCTGCAAATGAAGCATTTTCAGATAAAAATCCATAGCCGGGATGAATACCTTCCACACCCAGTTTCTGCGCTGCTTCAATAATTTTATCTGCTAAAAGATAAGACTGGTTGGATGGCGGAGGGCCTAAATGTATAGCTTCATCGGCAAAACGCACAAACGGAGCATTACGATCGGCATCGCTGTAAACAGCAACGGTTTGTATGCCCATTTCTCTCAGCGAACGCATAATTCGTAAAGCAATTTCGCCGCGATTGGCCACAAGTATTTTTTTCATAGAGAGAAAATGTTTTCAGTGATCAGTTATCAGTTACCTGTTATTAGTTATCAGTAGATAATGATTTTTAGTTTTAATGCTGCAAGTTAAGAAATAATCAAAGTTTAAGATTTACAAATTCTCCTTACATTATATTACCATATATGGATGAGGTAAAAAATACTTCAATTTCGGCCTCATTCCAATAGTTACAGGTTACTGATAACTGATAACTGATCATTGATTAACGGCTGGGCTTTGTATCATTTTCAGGCCAACCCACTGGTTTTCTTCAGGGCTAATTGCGCCGAAACCCAGAATGCCGCCGCTGGACAAGGCAATTTGCCTGGAAAAAGTAAGAAAGCTGTTATAAAGCTTGCCTGCCACGCTGTTATCAACCTTTGGTAATATTTCGTTGCATTTTTCCAGCTCTTCCGATAAATATTCGCAGCGCTGCTTGGGTTCGCTGTAATCGTTCATTTTTTCTGCATACGCATGGAAATGGTCGTCCCAGCGGCGCTCAACAAGATTATAATATTCTACCAGTTCGCCATCATTTTTCATTGAGCGGAATTCGATTAGCCTTTCTGCCCAGTCGCGTTCCTGCTCATCAATATTATTATCGGAGCCGGCAATTAAAAAAGTTATTAAAACCGGTACTTCCGTGAGTGTATTTAGTTCCTGTTCACTTAAATTTTCGAACCCTTTAATCATTTGCATATATATAGA
>DAIUCM010000125.1:0-12316 GCA_036846145.1 Bacteroidota bacterium | reverse complement strand
TTTCCATGATGCTAAGATACAGCTTTTTTCGCTGTTATAAGTAGAACTTAGCCCAAAAAACAAAACGGGAAGTGAATATATGTTTTGGCAGGATCATAACAAACCTATAGAACTCTACAGCAATAATGTTATTCAGCAAAAGATAGATTATATACATTTCAATCCCGTAGAAGCTGGTTTTGTAGATTTGCCTGAAGCATATTTATATAGTAGCGCAAGAGACTATGCAGGGCAAAAAGGTTTACTGGATGATTTCCTAATGTTAGATTAATTGTTAAATTTTGCTGTTTCGCTGGCGCGGAAATCTTTCCGTGCCAATAATCTTTTATACTTGAATAATTAAGTATCGGGAAAGCATTTTTAGCTAAAAGCATATATCGAAATGTATAGCTATGAAAGACGAAGGCACGGAAAGATTTCCGCGCCAGCATGGGGCTTCATAATTTGCGGATCAGTTAAGGAATGCCAAACCATTTTTGGCGGTGCATCTATATGGATGGTTTTATCTATTTGATGGTTTTCCATATATGGGTTTGGTAAAAAATGCTTTGGCTTAAAGTACACAATATTTCGCGCTATAAAACCAGCTATTGACTTGTGAAATAGAAGTTGTAATCTGAAGAAGGAATATTTTCTGTAATGCCTAAGCTTCTTGCGATGGTAACTATCTGCCCGCGGTGATAAGTGCTGTGGTTGATGCAATGCACAATGTACTCATACCTCGGCAATTGGTTTTGCGCCCAGGGCATATTTAACTGCAATTCTTGGACGAGCTGCTCTTCTGTAAATGCTGAAATGATATTTTGCATTTCGGCAGATTGGCTTTTTAGTTCATGCAATATGCGCGCGGCCTCATTTTCAAAAACGCGCCAGTCGAAATGGGTTACATCTTTACCGCTTACAAAAGCCGTCCAGAATTTTTGAATGCGCAGGATGTGCTGCACGGTCTTGTCAATACTAGTAAAACTGGATTGAACCTCGCTGTATAAAACCTTTCCTCCACATTTTGCAGCCAATGCACAAAGTTGCTGTTTGCCCATGCATTATAGCCTGCGTAGTTGTTTACCAGTTGTTGTAAGCTCATTTATTTGACAGGTTTGTTGTTTTTCATGAATTGGCAGATTCCATATGTGGGTTTGGTGAAAAATAGTTTGGTAACAGATGACTATAATAAAGAACGTATATCAATTCTACGGTTAAAACGTTATCTGATTAGAGCAAATTATATGAAAAATAATTTTTAATAAATTTAGCATTTTCAAAGTGATTTTTATAGTTTTGGATACATCTAAAATTATGTAAAAAAATCATATGAAAGTTTTAATGTTTAGATATATTATTTTTGGAATTTTTATTCTAGTTGCTTGTAAACCAAACAATCCTAAATCAGACACTGTTTCCAATACAAGTAATAATGATACTGCTACACAAATCACCACAGAGGAATTCTTAAAGGACTTCAGTTCAGACCAAAAGGAGCTTTTTAATACTTATAAAGATGAAAAAGGCGATTCTTTAGGAGAAATAATTGTATCTGAGAATATTACTGGTCAATTATATGCTTTTTGTCAACCACCAAGAAGTCGTCCGTGGGATTGTATTTGGAGAACATTTAAGGATGTTACCATTATAAAGGATGGAAACGATTGGACAATTTTTGGTCAAGCAAAGCCAAATGTTGGGAGTGCATATGAATCAATTGTGATTGATGTTTTAGAAAGTAGTAATACGTTTCAAATTAAAATAGGAAATTATTACCCTTGGAAAGCGAATTTAAATGATGAAAGTGCAGTTTCATACAGAATCTCCGGTAACAAAATTATTATTAGAGCAATAAGAGTTGTTTCTTCACAAGCTAAATATTGTAATATTAGCGGTACAATAGCTGTAGTATCTAGTGATTTAAAATTAACTAATTAAATCTAAAACTTAGAATAACTGCAACTGCGGATTAAATTTAGGATAGAATGCACCAATAATCATAAATGGATTTGGCGCTCTATAATGATGTATTTTAGCAGTTCCTAAGAAAAAATGCAAATCTGTTGACGTCGTGAACTCATCAAAATATTTTGTTCTTACATCCCTACAAGCTTTAGCTTCATCGCCTTCATGTTTTGCAAGACATTTCCAGTATAATTGTCCTAATTCCCAATCTTCGATCATTAAAGTACTTGTTACACCTTCATTATCAACAAATACGTATGAGAATTTATATGGTAGTTTTCTAACAACTTCAAAATTTTCATCTTTAGCCGTAGAGAATAAATTGAGTTGATTTAAAAGCGCAAGTTTATCTTTGTCCCAATCTCTCTCAACTGGTATAATCTTAAAATCAAGAATTTTAGTTGGTTTAAATACAGCCAAAGAGGTACATTTACTTTTATCTTTTGCTTCTGCAATTAAGGCTTTCAGATTGTAGTGAACGTTGTTTAAAACAAATTCTTTTCTTCTTGCCCAATTATGATCTGTATTAATATGGCCTATTATTTCTATATCTGAGTCGTGAGAATAAGGTCGATAACTTTCGGGTCTAAAGTCAGATGTGTTTTTAACTAAATCAAGTTCTATCCAATCATACTTTTTATATTGTTCACTGTAAGCTTTTTTTCTGAACGGAACTGGATATATTCTGATCCAACTACCATCTTCTTTAAATCCAGCTGTACAAACTAATTCATCATATTTTGCTGATAAAGTAGGATAAGTTTTGACAGTGATCAGAACTTTGGTAAGCGCCATATTAAATGTGTTTCAATTCATGTTCAAAATTTGCAAGTTTCGAAACTGCGTCAGCCAAATGTTTACGATGACATTGATGGATGTTGGCTTCAAAACAAGTTAAAGCAATTCTATTATGCTTTTCAAGTAAATTTACTATTGTTTTTTGAAATGATAAAGTTTTATTTAAATTTTCCTTTTTATAAATTTCAAATAAATTATCGTAATCATTTTGAGTTTTTAATTCCTGCCTTTGATCAGATTGAATTCCGACTTGTGGAATATGTAAATATGAAATTCCTACACTGTCACAGAATTTTTTTAATTGGCTTTTGGAGAAGCCGTATTTCATGCTTAATGCATTGTTTCTAACGTCGATTAGAAGTTTTACATTGTTTTTAATAAGCCTGTTCAAATAATTTTCTAAAGAGTCGCCTTCATAGCCTATTGTAAATAAGGTAACAGATAATAGCGTGGGTTTCTGTTTTACTACTTTTTCAAATTCAGCAGCGTTTAAAATCTCACGAGCTTTCAAACTATTAATTGCATAAAATGGAAAATTTAAATAAGTATGTTTCATCAAGGCGGAACTGC
Organism: Bacteroidota bacterium; assembly: GCA_036846145.1. Lineage (GTDB taxonomy): Bacteria > Bacteroidota > Bacteroidia > CAILMK01 > CAILMK01 > DAIUCM01. The sequence continues at coordinate 9,001 of DAIUCM010000125.1, read as the reverse complement.
TTAACTTTCCGTATTGAGCCTTAACTTCTTGAAGAATTTTCTTGTCTGATTCCTTTAAGGTTTTTATAAAATTGTCGTTAGAAATTGATCTAAAAGAATTTTCATCTTCAGTTAAAACTCCATTCTTTATTAATGCTAAAATATCAGCATTGGCAGAATAAGAAAAGCAACCATACTTGTAAGGAATAAAATCATAATCTGATTTTGTTTGTCTTTGGCTAAATAAAAAAAGTAACTTTTGTAGATATAATTTATCTAATTGACCTTCAAATATTTGCAAGAGCGAAAGAATAATTTTTCTACGATAAAACATACCACGAATTTACTTCTATTTCAAAAAGTAAAATTCACATGGCTTAAGTTTCTTTTATGCAAGGTATAAAAAATAAAAAAGCGAAACAGCCAATTAAGTCCATTCGCTTTCCATATATACTCCTCCCAGAAAATGCTTTTACATCGTCTTCAGCTCATTCACCAAGTCCTGTAAAACACCTTTCGCGTTGCCGAAAAGCATGCTGGTTTTTGGTTGGTAGAAAAGGTCGTTATCAATACCGGCGTAACCGGCGTTCATGCTTCGTTTGTTGACGATTACGTGCGCGGCATTTTCAACATCTAAAATGGGCATGCCGTAAATAGGAGAGGAAGGATTGGTTTTCGCGGCAGGATTCACCACATCATTCGCACCAATGACAAGCACTACATCGGTCGTGGCAAATTCAGGGTTGATGTGCTCCATTTCCACCAGCTTTTCATAATCTACATTACTTTCCGCCAGCAAAACATTCATGTGCCCGGGCATGCGTCCCGCCACCGGGTGAATGGCATATTTTACATCCACACCGCGCTCTTCCAATATGGTTTCCAGCTCGTGGATAACGTGCTGCGCCTGCGCCACCGCAAGGCCGTAACCGGGAACAATAACCACTTTTTTAGAGTAATTGAGCAGCACCGCCGTATCGGTAATGGTAATGTCTTTTACAGATTTATCGCCACTTTGTGCTCTGCCCGTTGCCGAGCCGCCGCCAAACGCACCAAACACCACGCTGGTAAGGCTTCGGTTCATGGCGCGGCACATAATTACTGTAAGAATTGTACCCGCAGAGCCCACCAAAATACCGCCCGTAAGCATTACTTTATTGGCGTACATAAATCCACCGAAAGCGGCCGCCACACCCGTAAACGAGTTGAGCAGCGAAATCACCACCGGCATATCTGCACCGCCGATGGGAATTACCAGCATAATGCCGTACAAAAGCGCCACCGCGCAAGCCGTGTAAACAGCCCATTCGGTATTCAGCCAGCCGGCAGAAATAGCTATAATCATGAGCACCGCAATAATCATTACCGCCGTATTGAGGATATTATAATTTGGCAGGCGTATTTCCTTGTTCATGTTGCCATTGAGTTTCGCCCAGGCAATCATACTTCCGGAGAAAGAAACAGCTCCGATAACCATTCCGCAAAGCACAATCGCCAAACCAAAAGGATCGTTATTATGCAAAAAATGCGGAAATTCAATTAAACCGATCAGCATGGCACAGGCGCCGCCCATTCCGTTGAACAGCGAAACCATTTGCGGCATCGCCGTCATTTGCACTTTTTTAGCCGCCAGCCATCCGCCAACAGTTCCAATCGCAATAGCCGCGAAAATTAATCCGTAAACCATGCCGGAAACGTCTTCTTTGTACAGGAAAAGCGTGCCTGCAATAGCCAGCGTCATTCCGCCCGCGGCAATTAAATTTCCGTTGCGCGCCGTGGTTGGGTGCGAAAGCATTTTAAGCCCGATAACAAAGCTTACCGATGCAATGAGATATATGATTTCGAGTATATGGTGTGAGGTCATGATTTTCTTACTTTTTCTTTTTGAACATTTCCAGCATTCTGTCAGTCACCACAAATCCGCCGACAACATTCAGCGTTCCTAAAATCACCGCTAAAAATCCTAATCCTAAAGCTATATAATTGTCATCGGCAGCATTTAGCATTACGATGATGGCACCAATAATTACTACGCCGTGGATGGCATTTGCACCGCTCATTAATGGCGTATGCAGCACGCTGGGTACTTTACCTATTACTTCCACGCCCACAAAAATGGAGAGGATGAGAACATAAACCATGTCTATGTTCTCAGATAAAAAAGCTATGAATTCTTGCATAATTATGATATATATTTAAACATTAACAGGAATACTGTCCTATGACCACGACTTTCTGGTCATTAAATTTTTCAATAATTTTATTTACTTCGGAATCTATTTTATCCATCAGATCGCTACTTATTTCGCGATTTTGATATTGACTATTTAAAGTATTTATTTCCTTTTTCTTCTTTTCTATTAATTTTTTAATCTCTGAAATTTTTGGAGAATTTTCATGGATAAATATTATGTAACTGTTTAAAAAACCACCAATTGTCAGAACTTCAACTGGCTTATTTTTCATCCAGATAGTGTCACTTAATTTCAACTCATTTGCAATTCCATCTGCGTAACTCTGTTCAATCATTTCAAGAATTTTAATATTTTTAATGGCCCGCGATGGAATTGTAGTTTTATCAGTTAAATAATATTCAACATACTTTAGCTTCGGGTTATTTCCAGGATATGGATACAAATATTCGTATATCATTCTAGATTTATAATAAGTTAAACTATCTCTTTTATTCCAATCCTTTTCACTTTTGTCCAAAGCCTTTTTTAGATAATTAGTATTTTCGAGAGAATCTTTATTCAAATAACCTTCTGCAATATAAACATGACCGATACTTTTTTGGCCATTTACATTTTCTATTGTAAATTTTATGAAATAGCCATTGTATTCAGCTTTAACTGAAATTGTAATACTTAAAAAAAATATCAAGGCTAAAACTCTCATTTCTATTTAAGCACTTATTGGTTTTGGTTGTGCGGATGGATGAACGATTTCGCCCTTGTGTGTAATAAGTGAGCCTTTGGTAATTTCCTCTTCCATATCGAAATGAAATTTATCTTTATCTGCCAGATGCGTTAAGAAAGCAATTATATTTTTAGAGTAAAGTTCGGATGCATTTAAAGGCAAAAGCGCGGGTAAATTCGGTTCGCCGATAATGGTTACGCCATGCTTTTGTACCGTTTGGTTGAATTCTGAAATAGCGCAGTTTCCGCCTTGCTTCACCGCCATATCTAAAACCACGCTTCCCATTTTCATACTACGGACCATTTCTTCGTTGATGAGAACAGGTGCTTTTCTGCCGGGAATTAAAGCAGTAGTAATTACAATATCTGCCTGCGAAACGTGTTTAGCGATCAGTTCCTGCTGCTTCTGCAGAAATTCCTCCGAAACACCGGTAACATAGCCGCCTTCCATTTTCACGGAAGTATCGCCTTTTACTTCAATGAATTTTCCGCCCAAAGATTCAACCTGTTCCTTGGTTTCCGGCCTGATGTCTGAAACTTCCACAATTGCGCCCAAACGTTTTGCTGTCGCGATGGCCTGTAAACCTGCAACGCCCGCGCCCATAATCACCACTTTCGCAGGTTTTATGGTTCCTGCCGCCGTCATCAGCATCGGGAATATTTTGCCAAGATGATTCGCCGCTAAAATAACCGCTTTGTAACCTGCTAAATTCGCCTGCGAGCTCAATGCATCCATCTTTTGCGCGCGCGAAATCCTGGGAATGGCATCAACGGAAAAAGCAGTTATTTTCCTATCTGCCAAAGCTGAAATTAATGCGGGGTTTGTAGCCGCGTACATGAAAGAAATCAGCACCGCATCGTTTTTCATCAGCCCGACTTCCATCGGTTCCGGCGGATTCACTTTCAGCAATACATCGGCTTTTGCATAAACTTCTTCTTTGGGAAGTATTTTTGCGCCCGCGCTTATATAAGCTTCATCGCTGAAATAGGAATTGATTCCTGCTTCGGTTTCTACGATGCACTCAAAACCCTTCGCTGTGAGTTCTTTTACGCCTTCCGGCGATAGCGCCACGCGGTTTTCTTTGAGTTCTGTTTCTTTGGGTACGGCAATTATCAAGGCTTGTGATTTTTATATGTTAATTTCTAAAAGAATCAATCTCTGCGTTGTGCCATCGAAACGGAAATCCTCATTTACATTAGTAAACTCCGGTTTCCATTTTCTCCGCACGCCTTGACCTAAATCCTTTTAAAAATTCGCATGGTTTACAGTTCACAAATTAAGGTTTATTTTTTGGATTAAATTGTCTGAACCATGATTTTCATGATTATAGGATTTTCTTGATTTTGTGCAGCATGCAAATGACTCAGAACCTATATATACTATTGATAGAAAATGCTTTGGTCTGAACTATGCTTCTTTTGATTTTGGTAAATTAAATGATTATTAGAAATCATGCAAATCTAAAAATACTGTAAATCCTGCTTCAGAAAGCAAAAAAGCGAAACAGCCGTAATAACCGTTTCGCTTTTCCATATATCATCTTTCCGAAAAATGCTTCAGGTTATTGAAACCTATTCCAGCACAACCAGTTTTTTAGTTACCGAAGCATTTCCGCATATAAGGTTTACGGAATAAATGCCTTTAGCAATTTTGCTGTTGTGGATTTGCACGGTATGATTTCCGGCAACGAGATTCCGATAGTTTTCGGCATAGATCAAACGTCCTTGCAAATCTCTTATTTCAATTGAAATCCGGGCATTTTGCGTACTTGTAATTTGCAGGTTTATATTGCTGTTTGCTGTTGGATTTGGATAAATATTCCAGCCCGAAATCAAAGTATTCCATTCATTAAAACCAACAGAAATACTGCCTTCGGCTTTGTTGCTGAAACCAGAATTTCCGGCTGCATTATAGGCGTAAATTCGGTAATAATATTTTCCGCCTTCTGTTAATCCAGTATCTGTATATGATTCAATATCAGCAGCTAAGGAATCTACTAAAACCCATGTTGCAGTTGTATCCATTGTGCGCTGCAATACAAAACCTGCTTCGTTATCGGCATTATCTTCCCACTCAAGTTTTATTTTACCATCCTCTTTTTTCTTCACTTCAGCGGCTGTTAAATTACCCGGAGCATTTGGCGGAGTCAATGCAGGTTTTTTTTTCAGCGCAATACGGTAAATACTGTCATTAGCGGCAGCAAAAAGATAATCATTATTCGCAGCGAAATCTATAAAAGCAGGAACACCTAAAACCTGGGTGAATTTAACGCCATTATCGGAATAGAAAAAGCCAAGCGGGCTGGTTACAAAAAACTCGCCGCTTTGGGTAACAATGAAGTTTGAAACTGTCATCGTTATGGCCGGCTCCGGTGTTATCACGCTGAAACTCGCACCATTATCGGTCGATTTATAAATACCAAAATAAGTAGCCGTATAAACCGCATTGCCAACCGTATAGAAGGGGCCAATGGTTATGTTACCAATATCGTTGGTTGATTTTGTCCAGTTCGCGCCGCCATCTGTTGAATAATAAATGCCGCTGTTGTAAGTGCCAACCAACAGATTGCCATTTGGCGCTACGCCGCTTGTCATAGCGCTGCCGGTATAAACATCACTAAATGTGGCGCCATTGTCAGTCGATATTTTCAGGTTAGATCCAGTACCGGCATTTCCACGACCGCAAATATTCCCTTTGGCATCGTAACTGAAAGCACTGGCAATGCCTTTTGCGCCTGTGCTTTTCCAGGTTATGCCTCCATCTGTTGATCGATATAAGCTATCTGGCTGATAAGCGTTTACATTAGGTATTTTTACTTCAGATCCTATATAGAGATCGCCGTTCGGGCCTTTTTCTATCATGTTGGTTTTTTTGCTGAGCGAAGTCAGTTGCCAGCTATTGCCGTTATCGCCGCTGCGGTGTATTTTTTCGTAGCTGCCGCCATACGTTGCGCCTGCCACAACATTGCTTCCGCTAACCCCAACAGAAGGTATGAACAGTGTTTCGGTATTTCCATAAGCAAAAACACCTTTGTAGTCGAGCACAGCATCCGTTACGGTAATCTGCATACATTTAGTGTTGTTGCCATCGGCATTTTCAGCTTTCAGGCAAACATTGTACGTACCGGCTTTTGAGTAAGTATGGGCTGGATTTTGGGTTGATGATTTTGCCGTGCCATCTCCGAAATCCCATTCCCATTTGGTTGGGTTCTTTTCAGACTCATTGGCAAACCAAACTTTTAGCCCACGCTGCTTATAGCTCCAATTGGAAATGGGTACTTTTCTCACGATAAATTCGGTAGTTACAGATGCTATAAAAGCATCGATTTTACCTGCCGATGTAAATTTATTTGAGCCGAATTCTGCTATGTATGACTGATAAGTTGTAAACTCTCCGGCAACAACTGCTTTTCCGCTTTCGAGTACGTCAATTCCATAACCGGCTTCATTATTACCGCCGGTTTTTATGGCTGCCTGGTCTATTGTACCTGCCGTATCAATCTTAAGAATCAGAACATCTCTGCTAAAGCCGAAAATGCCTGTTTGCGGTTCAAGCGTCATGCCGCTTTTTGTTTCCAGTTTTACGCCAAATTCACCGGTAATATAAAGTTGTTTTCCATCCAGTTTTTTGCTCATGCCGAAAGTTTTGAATGATCCGGCAGTGAAATCATCGGCATTCATAACCAGCTTTTCCGTCTTGCCGCTCGAATCGAATTTTAATACAAAACCATGCTGGCCTTTAGCGCCATAATTTACATCGCCAAAGTTTATGCTGAAGTTGGTTGGATGAAGCCCGGCAAAGTATATTTTATCGAATTCCTTATCATAAATAATCCCTAAAAATTTGGAATCGTACTGGTTGCCCGGTGAATATTTCAGCCATATTTTATTGCCATTGCCATCATATTTAGATAAATATAAACCTGCCACTGTACCACCAATACCTTGTGAATGGCCGGCCGTAATTACGTTTCCATGCCCGTCGGTTTCAAGTGCGTGTATGCCCTGGTTTACATTACTGGAAGTATTGTTTGTGTATTCTCTTCCCCAGGTCAGGGCGCCTGAGGCATCCATTTTAAGCAGGAAACCCATAGGATTACTCAATGAAAAGCTGCCGTATTTCCATGATTTCGGGCCGTTTCCACCCACATAAATGTCATTGTTTGCATCCAAGGCAACCGAAGTAAACTCGCCGCCGTTGGCCGCTTTTGCCCAGCTCCAGTTGCCACCGCTGCTTATTTTAGCTATAAAAGCGCCATACTCGCCGCTTGCCAGGGTTACCGTGGAGCCAAATTTTGCCGATGTGCCTGCAGCGCCTACTACATACACATCGTTATTGCTATCGAACACGAGGCTATGACCATAGTCAGATGAGGTACTTCCAATTTTTTCCGCCCATTGCAAAGCGCCGCTGCTGTTGTACTTGGCCAGTAAAATATCTGTGCCTCCGGCAGAAGTTAAAGTTGTAGAGCCAACCGTGAGTGAGCCGGTGAAATAGCTCAAAGCATAAGCATTTCCATTTGCGTCGGTACGCACGTAAGAAAATTTGTCGTCATCGGCATTGCCAATCTGCTTAGCCCAATGCCAGGTCTGGGCTTGTAAAGCCGGCAAGAAATGGAAGAGCATGACGGCTATAAACAAGGTTTTTGTAAGTCTTTTCATGTTGATTTAAATATGGTTCTGATGGCAAAAATAGAAACATATTCAAAAACAGCAAGGGCAGTTTTAAAAACTCATACTTAAGTACTATATAGTTGGGTTTCAGCATAAATCTAATGCGCGCAACTTTAATTAGAAGTAAAAACATAATATGCGTATCCGTTTAACAGGAATATTTGCTTTATAAAACTCATCGCTTTTTGGGCACCTATCCTAAATTTGGAGCGGAGTGAAGCGCTGACTGTAATTTTAACTTCAAGACTTCTGTTTTTTTCCTGTTATAGGGGTAGTCATTAAATATATAATTAGATAAGCGGTCGTCAGAAACCATTTGTTAAAGCTGAAAGAAACGGATATACTACCAAGCCTTCCTGGTTTTTTGCCAGGTTCCTGCGCCACTTTTACTGAAAAAGATGAGTTGAGTTGTATTACCCGGAAGCTGTATTTTCATCAACCATATACACAAAACAAAAAAGCGCAACAGTTTAAAACCGTTTCTCTTTTCCATATATGCTATTCGCAAAAAATGCTTTGTTTTTATGATGCCTTAGATTCCTGTAATTTTTCTGCAATAAACTCTTTCACAGATTTCATTGCAAAAGGCAATGCAGCTTGTATTTTACTGTTATCGAAACCTAAGTCCAGTTCATCTAAAGCGGCGCTTGTTTTCATGATTCTGCTGAGGCCGGAGTGAAATGGTTTAATTACTTTCGACAAAAATCTTAATTGCCCGCGTGAAATGTGCTTTACTTTAGGCTGCCTGTTTAATATTTCACCGTACAGGTTTACTATTTCTTTTCTACTTAGGTTATCCGGTCCGCCAATTTCAATTAGTTCCGCATCCATTTTTTGCTGAACCAAAAGCAAGATAACTTTGGCTATATCTTTTGCGCTAACAGTATTCAGTTGCAAATTCCCCTCGCCAAAAATGGTTGCCTTATTCTTTTGTAAAATGCTTTCACCCATGAGTTTATGTATGTGCATTTCCATAAATGCCGAGGCGCGGATGATGGTATATTTTAAGCCGCTCTGTTGCAGGTAGTTTTCTATTTCAGCCTTAGTATTCCAAAATTCAACATGTTTATTTGCGATTGGATGCACGGAAATATAAATGAAATGTTTTACGCCATTCCGCTTTGCCAGATCTATCAAATCCTTATGACCTTGCAGATCAACTTTGTCAGAATCGTATTTCCCTTTTCCCATCAGGCTGTGCGCGCAGGCAATTACAGTTTCCACGCCTTGCAAAGCTTTTTCAAGCGAATTTTTATCTGTTAAATCAGCCTGTACAATTTCTGTATTTCCAGCGCGCAGGTTTTCCAGTTTTTGAATGGAACGGCTTGCCAACCGCAACGGAAAATTGTAACTCTGTAATATTTCAGTGGTAAAGTTTCCCAAAATTCCGCTTGCGCCGATTACCAGAATCATAGTTTATTATTTTTTAG
>DAIUCM010000124.1:0-12818 GCA_036846145.1 Bacteroidota bacterium | reverse complement strand
CCATGATGCTAAGATACAGCTTTTTTCGCTGTTATAAGTAGAACTTAGCCGTAAAAAGAAATTCTCTTTAGAAAATTGTGCTAAATTAGAAGGAAAAGAGTTTTCAAGTTGAAACCATAACGAGTCATCAAAATATTTGAAAGAATCATTTAAATATTCATCATATGAGCCCACTAACCTAGCATTATTTGTAACTTCACGAGTAATACCAAAATTTTTCAAGTTATTCATTGGAATAATCCATGGATGAACATCATGTTGCATTACCTCTGTATTCTTGTTTTTAATAAGTTTTGACTTTGAACTATTCAATGTTAGCCTAACAGATGATTCAATATATTTTTCTAGTTTTGGTGTTGAAAATGTTGGTATTTCACATTTTAAAAAATTGCAGATCGTTCTCCAGTTATTAAATTCTTTTAAATTAACTGTCAAAGAATTTTGAGCTTTATTAGAAAAATACTCTACAGCTCCTTCAAAAGCCTCCTGCTCAATTGAATTGATGACCATTTCTCCATTATTGCCACTAATAATAATGAACACAGCGTTTGGATAGTGCCTCTCAAGCTCGGTATAATGAAAAAGAATTGATTTGAACCCAGAATAAACGTTAAATAGAAGAGTCTCTTTCTTTCTGATAATTTCATCTATTTTATGTGTGAATTCACCCCATTTATTTATGCAGCAACGGTATCCAAGCAAACTTATAGTTTCTCCAATGAATTCTGAATAGAGATCATTATTTGAAATTACGAATGCAGGATTCTTTCCTTTCTTTTGCTCAAGTATGAGGTGTGTTTTATCAGATTGTATACCAATTTGAGAAAGAATTGGTAAAATTGAATAGTTATCCGATTTTAAATCTACCCGTTGAGTAATTATTGATTTTTTAGCCGAATAAACATTTAATTTATTGAATTTATGATTTATCCATAAGTCCACGGGACCTTGAATAGGTAGTTCCTGGAGTAACTTTTTTGCTCCCGCATATGATAATACATAACCAGAAAACCACTACAACCCTCTTACTGGTTTATGAATGTTCTTAGAAAAGTTATCCTTTTCTAACCCTCTGTCGACTTCTCGAAATGACAAGTATAAAAGATCACATTTGTAACCATCAATGCTATTGTTAGGTAATTCTAACCATATTTGGTTAAGTGTTTTAGCAAAATCCTTATCAAAAAAAACGTCATCCTCTAGAATCAAAGCATATTCTATTTTTTCATTTATAATTTTTTCCATGCTTTTACGTGAGAAAGACCAACAGCAATTTCTTCTTTAGTTAGATTTATTTTTACATTTTCATTTCTAATTATAGTTAATAATTTCGGATCAGGATCAACATAATACTGATCGCTCAAAGGATAAGTCATTTTAATTTGATCAGAAGTAAATGACTTTAATTCCAATTCCTTACCGTCAATGGCGGATATTCTTTGACAGTAATCAAAGAGACTTTTATTTTCTTTAACTTTTTGAAATTTTGCTTCTTTTTTAAACTGTTTCCATCTATTCTTTTGGCGATCTAAGTTAATAATGTAAACAGCACCTATTTCATTTTCATTAGAGCCGAAAACTTTGATTTCATTTCTTGTAGTAATTCTTCGACTAAGCTGCTTTAAGAAAAAAGCAATTTTTCGTATTATTTTATTACTGTTAATTATGTTCATTACAGTCTTTTGCCATTATTAATCTTTCCATATTTCGTTTTTATCCCACAATCTCCAGTTCCTTTTGTCATTTCGATAACTTAATGGCCACGGACTAATTGACACTTTATTCCAATTCGGAATAATTCTTAAGTCTTCCACTCCCAATGATTTGGCATCTATTAAATTAGCTACAACACTTGCCGATAAGTTACCAGGACCAGTTGTGGATTGTATCTCGAGACCTTCTTTTGAATTCAATAAAATATTCGTGGATCGTTCTAATGCTTTTCGAATTATTGGATGATCTGGAGGTGCGATGATTGGATTGTTATTAACATAAAAAATCCAATTATCAGAAAACTCTTTGTTATGAATAAATTTTTCAGGGTCAACCATACTTTCAGATAGAACGTCATAGCAAAGTGGTTGTATCTTCAGCTTGTCGTCTTGGAAATATTGATTGCAATCAACTCCTTGATAAAATTCATCAGCATCTAAATAAAATCCACCATTTTTGAGGATATAGCATAAACGAAAATAATCACACCGCATAGCAGGGTGATTGCATGAATTAAATGCCGTAATATAAGGTTCACCATATGCATCTTTAATGATTTTTATTGCCATAGTATTGTCATAAAGAATTCTTTGAAACCCATCGTTCTCTAAAGTTTCCCAACTGTTTAAACATTCTTGGACGTCCAGCGGCAAATCGTCTAAATTGTGCCAGAACTGAATAATAACTTTAGGTATTAGAGTTGGGCCACTACTACAGCTATTTAGATAAATATTGTTTAGAACAATTCTCCGTATGTAGTCAGAACGTAATTTATCATTTTCAGCTATGTTTTCTTGCAAAGTCGGGGTTTGTGTTAGTTCATTTTTGTCGCGCATAATATTCGGATTATCTAAATACTATTTCTCAAATCCTATTGAATTTAGCAGATTGCACGCAATAAGCTTCAATTTTTCACGAACTTGATTCTTAATTCTAAAATATTATTTGAGGTAAGGAAAAAATTTAGGTATAGTTTTAGGTCGAGTGAAATAATGTTAAGTCGTGTAAAAGCTGTAAAGCAAAATTCTTGAAATAAGTGTAAAATGCTGATTATATTATATCTATGAAGAATAATGTAAGGACAATCATGGTCTCGTTCGAACTGTACCCCAATTTTAATACGCTGATTTACGTTCCTTTTACGCATTAAATTTTAAACTACTGATATTTTAATCAATAGTCATACAGTAGATCAAAGTAATTGCAAATAGTAATAACTCTTCTAAACTTTTACGCCCCCTTTACGCATATTAGCCCAAAACCTCAAGAAAAGCCCTTCCTTTGGCTTTTCTTGGGGGTCAATTAATGGCGGAGACAGCGCTAATTACATTGATCTAATTGTTTTAACCTTTAAATCAGTTTCTAAAAATTTATTGACTTGGTGTAATTACTTGATAATTTATAAGAGTTTCTTAATTAAAATTCAGAAATCATTCATCCTCATGACTACTGTTGATGCAACAGTTAAATTCACAATTCACCCCTCGCTTTTTATCCGTTTTAATAAAACTATGTTTATTTTATAACAGTTACCGTACCTTTTAATCTTTGTGCTTCGCTGTTTTTATGTCCTTCAATGGTGATGATATACATGTAAACACCTTCCAGCACCTGTTCGCCTCTGTAGCTGCCATCCCAGGGTTTACCATTCTGCGTATTATAGACGATCTGACCCCAGCGGTTAAATATCTGCATCTTGTAATTGTGCATGTTTATTCCCCTCGGCCCGAAAAAATCATTTATTCCCTCGCTGATATTTCCTGCGCCCGGTGTAAAGGCATTGGGAATATACACCACAGGCTCCTGGTTGAGGCAGATGGTGGTAGAGAAAGATGTGGCATTGTGCGCGCCTGTATTTTCTATGGCTTCTACCTGGTAGCAGTGTTCTGTTATGGTATCGTTTAAAAAATCATCGGTAAACTCCGGTGCGGTGCTTAACCCTATCTCTCTCCAGTTCAGCACATCTTCCTTTTTGTATATTTTATACAGCTGAACGCCATCCTGCCATACTTCATAAGGGTTCCACTTTATAGTATGAGAACCAGCATGGCTTTTTCCTTCCAGTATCATTAAACACGCCCTGTTGCTGCGTGTGCTGATGTTATTACAATAATCTACAGCACTGATGAAATAGCAGTCGCTTACCTTTATTGTATCTACCTTTTCTGTATAAGTGAGACTATTTGTACTGTCCAGTAAAGATATTCTTCCGTTTTCGCCCGAGCGTTTGGAGATATAATATATCCTGGCATCGAAGCTGGTGGAAGCATCCCATTGCAAGGTTACTTCCCTGTTTGCTAAAGATACTGTTGCAGTACTCAGGTATGGCGCTCTTGGTGCTTTGGTATCGTAAGGCTGCGCAGAATCTATATTAGATAATGACATGATTGCCATATCCTCATCAGAAACAGCTTCCACATAATAGCCGTACTTAATTGTGCATAATACCATTGTATCTGTCATCGAAGTAACATTTCCCGGCGCAGTAAAGTATTTTGCACCATCCCTGTATATGTTATATTCTTTCACTTCAAAACCTTCATATTTTGTCCAGCTCAGTATATTCTCTGAGTTTCCTGCCACTGCATCCAGCAATATGGTTTTATGTATGGTTGATGGCTCGCTTATGTTTCCGCAGCTATCTACTGTTTCTATTCGATAATAATAGGATTTTCCGGAAGTATTTAAGCTAACATCCACATAGCTTAAGAAAGTATAGTTCTGCACTACCGGTGTCCAGCTCATGCCATTTTCACTACGGTAAAGATTATACGCTGCTGCATCTTTGGAAACAGACTGCTGCCATTCCACCAGGTTCCTGCCGTTTACATTGTCTGTAATAACAACTGTGGCACCTTTTACTACCGGCGCATCCGGAACTACTGTTTCGAAAGCAGTATCGCCTGCAGTATTGGATAAACTGAAGATTATAACAGAATCGGCGTTTGCGGAGCGTATGCGGTAGTTATAGAATACATGACAAGTGACATTGCTATCCTGGTAAGAAGTAATGTTTGATGGCAGTGTATCCAGTGCGATCCAGGGCTTGTTCGGCTCCTGTTTTTCTACTGTAAAGGTGTAGTTGTTAAAGACGGGGTAGGCGTGCCAATAAAGCTGAATGTACTGGCTTTTGGCTTCTGCTTTTAAATAGATGGTTCTGTGTGTTGCGCTCTTTGGCGACTCATTCCCCGTGCAGGAATCTATAGCTGAAATAGCATAACTGTGGTAATTATCTTTTGTATTAAGATTCACATCTTCCCAGTAAATATCGCCTGTATCGGTAGCAAGAAGTATCACATGCAGGTTCATTGGTTCGCCATTTTCGCTTCTGTATATCCTGTAGCCGGCGCGATTCTTCTCGCTGTTGCCTTTCCACTTCATGTTTACCTTGCCTGTGGTTGGATCTGTTGTTTCCACACTTACATAATATAACATAGGAACGGCAGGCGGTATGGTATCGAATGCTTTTATATTTACTGTATCGCTATAAGATATCATGTTGTTTGCCAGGTGCGCCTGTAAAGAATAAGTGTAGTTGTTATCGCAAAGGATATTGTTATCTGTATAGCTGGTATCTGAAGAAGTGAATGTACCGACTAAAACTGCTGCAGCGTTGTTGCGTGAACGGTACAGCTCATACTTTGTAACACTTTCTCCTTTGAACGGATGCCAGCTGATGTCTGCCTCCAGATTCTTATTCTCTACTTCCAGGTTTACCGGGTGGAAGATAATATTGGAATCGCCTTCAATTTCACAAAGGTTAAATACCTTAATGTAATACTCGTGCAGGTTATCTGAAGTATTTATTCCATGATGTATATATGCGGTTTCACCCAGGTCATAGGTTTTATGCAGCAAGCTGTAAGCGCCGTTATTTACACGATAATATAAATTATATCCTCTTGCAAAAGTATCTGAAAGAAGGTATTTTTCCCAGCTTAGAGATATGGAGCCATCTGTTGTACCAGTTTCGCGCACGCTTGCATAAACCATTGTGGAAGAGAGCGGAACAGGGAACTGGTATGGCGCTAAACCTGAAGTATCGGAATAGCTTTCGTAATTGCTCTGGTTATCGAGAGCACGTATCTTATAATAGTAGTTTGTGCCCTGGCTTACTGTGGCATCTGTATAGGAAGTATCTACAGCGCTTAGTGTTTTTATTTTCGTGTAGCTGTTCTCTCCTGCTGCCATGCGGTAAATGTCATAGCCATCCACAACTTGTGTAAAGTCACTGTATTTTGTCCAGTTCAGCCTTATCTCCGGCAGGCAGGCACCACTTGCTAAAGTCAGGTTCATGATCCTGTCGGTATCGGAAGGTGTGGAACGGTTGCTTAAATTACAGGAATCTATGGATATTACATAATACTGGTAGCTGTTGCTTTGCGCTGAGATATTAACATCTGTAAAAATACTGTCGTACACCACGGTTGAGATGTTCGTAAAACTACCGCCATTGGTGCTGCGCCATACTTCGAAGTATTTTACATCGCTGTTGTTGTCGTAGCTCCAGCTTAACTTTATACTTCTGTCCGGTTGTACGGTAGCATAGTGCAAGGTTGGTTTTTCCGGCTTTATTGTATCGAAAGGCATCAGCTGTATGGAATCTGACAAGGTAGTGTAAAGATCATTTATATCTCTTGCGCCTACCCTGTAATACTGTGCAACGTTACAAGCTAAAGGTGTATGTGTATATTCCGTTACATTATTCTGTGTTGAATCTAACAGATTCCAGCCATTGTTATAGTTGTAGATGTAGTATTTAGATACATCAAAACCTTCGTATGCGGACCAGATCAAATAGTTAGACAGGTTCTTCGGCTCGCCTTGTAATTGTATGGTGCTGTGTGTTTCGCTGTGGATACTGGTGTTTTCGTTGCAACTGTCTGTGGCTCGTATCCTGAAGCTGTAAACAGAATCTAAAGTAGTTAAGCCTGTAAAAGTATAATTTAAAGTATCCTCCACAGTTATCCCAGTCTGCCAGTCTGCATTTGCTGTACGGATGGAAAGCTCATATTTCTTCACATCAGGCTCGCTTTGCTGCCATTGCATATGTATATTGCTTCCATCCAGCACATTAGCATATTGTATTACCGGCTGTACTGGTTTTATGGTATCGAATGGCGTGAGCATGAGGCTGTCGCTCCAGCTGCTTATATTTCCGGAAGTATCTACAGTGCGTATTTTATACCATTGCGCAACATTACAAGATAATGGCTTGTGTAAATAATTTGCAGTTGAAGCATCAGTAGAATCCAGTAATTTCCAGCAATCGTTATATATATAAATATAATACTTTTCTATCGCAGCAAGGCCTTCGTAAAGGCTCCAGTTCAATTGATTGGCAAGGTTCCTTGGCTCTCCGCTAAGCTGTACCGGCGTATGGATATTACTAGGAATACTGGTGTTCTCCGCACAACTGTCAATAGCTCTAATCCTGAAGCTGTAGGTAGAATCCATCGTGTTCAAGCCACTGAAAGTATAATCGAAAGTTTGCTCTAAAGTATCTTCTGTTTTCCATTCGCCACCGGCAGATCTGTAAGAAAGTTCATACAGTTTTACATCACTGTCAATGCTTTTTTTCCACTGTACATATATGTGTTCATTGTCCAGAACAGTTGCGTAGATGATCTCCGGCTGCACAGGATCTATGGTATCGAAAGGCGTTAGGATAATTGTGTCAGATAAGCTTATCCTGTTGCCACCTTTTTCTATTCCTGCTATCCTGTAGCTTACCGGAACATTACAAGGAAGTGGCATGTGCAGATGATTGGTATCTCCGTTTGTAGTTGCCAAAGTATCCCAGTCTGTGCCGTTATAAGTAAGTACAGCATATTTATCTGTATTGTAACCCTTAAAGCCATGCCATGCCAGTGAATTTGACAGGTTAAGCTCCGCTCCTTTCAGCTGTATGGCGCAGAAAGTATCTGCACTCATGGTCGCATTCAAACAGCTATCTAAAGTAATAATGGTATAGCAAAGCTGCTTTTGCTGCGTATTAATATTATCGGTAAAACTATGCATATCTCCCGGCGAAGAATACAATACCTGGCCTGCTGTTCCCCAAACGCCGTCTTCGCTCCTTTGTATGGTGTAGGCATAAACATCCAAAGAGTCCGATCCGCGGAAAGTAAGTTCTGTAGTATTGTTGCCTGTAACGGTAATGTTATTGATAAGCGCTGCATTGGCGAAAATAGTATCTATGGCTGTTCTTCCCATGGTATCGGAAAGCGCTGTTCTTCCTTCCTTATCTGCAGCGGCAATACGGTAGAAAATATTGTAGTTACATGGCGCTGGGAACTGCCTGCTGAAAGTATCTGCTGCGCTGAGCGTATCAATGGTCTGGAAAGAGCTGCCATTATAGCGCTGTATGTAATAATGCTGCACATCAAAACCTTCATATTTTGTCCAGTTCAGGTCGTGTATTAATTGCCCGATCTCTACTTCAAGATCTATAGGTTTATGTGTTGAGGAAGGATCTGATTCTGTGGCGCAACTATCCACATTTACCAGGTAATAATAATGCTCCCCTGTTCGCGTATTTATATTGGTATGTAAAAAGCTATCGGCAGAAACAGGAATATTATCTGCTAAAACACTATAGCTTCCGTTCCGGGATGTTGAATAGTATAATTTATAGTGCGATATATATCTTTTGCCGCTCTGGTTCTTCCATTTTATCAGCGTGCTTCCGTTTGCAGCAGAGGTAAGCATTTTTGAGGCGGTATAGATATGGGCCGTATCAATAAAATATGTCTGGTTACAGCTTTGGTTGCTCCAGCTTTCTGCATTGCTGCCATTTTCAATAGCTTTTATCCTGTAGCAATATTGTATATGGAAATCTAAAGAAGAATCTTTATAAGATGTTGCTGAAGCGTTTAATGTAGTTAATAAACTTTCTGCTGAGCCGTTCGCTGTACGGTATATTTCTATTTTACCTGTTGCGTTCCAGCCGCTGTAGCTGTTCCAGTTCAGATATATTGCTTTCTCGCAGCCTTGAATGCTGGTCTGTAAAAATATATCGCAATGTGCAGATGACAGTTCACTTTCATTCTTCGCGCAACTGTCAATAGCCATTACTTTGTAGCAGTAACTTCCCAGGTTTGCATCTGCATTTACATCAGTAAAAGTATCTACATCGCCCAGGCTTGCTATGCTTACAAAAATACCTGATGAGTTCTTCCTGTACACCTGGTAATTACGTACATCTGCTGAAGCACTTTTTGACCATTGTATATATGGAATCCCGTCTTTTACAGTAACATATCTTATCGCAAGGCTAAGCGGTTTAGCCGTATCGAATGGTGTTACTTTTATCTCGTTGGAAAAAGACTGCTGCTCATCTCCATTATCTTCTGTTGTTAATATCCTGTAGGTCTGCTCTACATTGCAAGTGAGTAAAGAATCTGTAAATAAAGTATCCGATGTTGTTGCAATATCATCCCACAAGGAAGCATTTTTTCGCTGTACGATATATGGCATTTTTGCATTGAAACCTTTATAAGAACTCCAGTTTAAAAATGCTTTGTTGTTGCCTGCCGTTGCCTGTAGTTTTACAGCGCAATGCTCTTCTGTTGTTTGCGATATATTGCCGCAGGAATCTGATGCATAAACCTTATAACAATACCTGTTATTTACCGTATTTATTCCTGTGTGCGCATATGTTACAGGTGCAGAAAATGGTTTGGTTATAGTTGCCAGCTTAGAGTAAGCACCGCCATTTACACTTGCATAAATATCATATTTTATAACATCTTTATCTGCTGCTGTATGGAATGCTACTTCTGTTTCATTATCAGTTTTTACAGTCGCATATAACATATTTACTTCTGCCGGTGCAATTGTATCATATGGTAAAACGCCTACTGTATCAGAATGAGAAATAGTACCTGTTTGAGACTTGGCTGTAATACGGTAATAATACCATTTGCCACAATGCAGATTAGTATCTGTATAAGTAGTTGTTATATTACTTACAGAATCTATTTTATCCCAGGAATTATTAGCGCTTAACCGCTCTATAATATATTTATCAATTTGAAAACCTTCATATTTAGTCCAGCTTAATTGTGAAGATGTGTTGCCTGCAATTGCGCTTAATTGTATTATGCAGTGTGTGTCGCTTGAAGTAGATAAAAAGTTACCACAATCATCTTTGCTTAAAATATAGAAGCACCAATTATCAAGGGTAAAATCAATTTTATTGTGTTCCCATTTATACATGGCTGAGCCATTACTTTGTATTGAATCAATTAAAGTAAAATTCACATTATCCTTTGAGCCATATACTAAATACTTATCAATTTTATTATCAATTGCACTTTTGAAAAATAATTCTATATTGTTATTACCCGAAAGAGATGCATATAATATATCAGGGGCATCTGGAGAAATTGTGTCAATTTTTACCACCTGAATAATTGAATCTGCACAACCAAAATCGCTTGTAGCAACAAGTTTCACACTAAAGTTTCCACCAGAAAGAAATTTCTTTTTAGGATTAATATCTGTGGACATGGTACCATCACCAAAACTCCATTTATATGTAATTGTCCCTTTATCTATTTTACTATTATTTTTAAACAATGTATTTTGATTAAGACAATTATTGTCAAACGTAAACGCAGGTTTTACACGTGGATAGACCGTTAAATAGGTAATTAATGTATCATTGTATGCATTTCGGTCTCTTGACTTGAGATAAACTTTTAATTGGTATACTCCAGATTTTGTAAATGAAAACCACGATTCAATTGATAATGTATCTTTGGTTTCTTCTGGCAATCCAGTTGTCAATATTTTAGTACCAACCAAAGTATCTGGGCCTATAAATTCAGCTTTAATCTCAATATTTCCTACGAGTTTAACATATAAATTTTCTATTAAGACATTGATTTTTAAGCTGTCATTGGCACATATCCTTGAAGTGTAATCAATTAGTGTATCAATACCAATGTCAATAAATGGGCCACCAAACTTTACAATAAATGCGTCATCGTTCCCGTTATATGAGGAATCATAAGAATTTTTACTTGCTATCCCAGAAGAACTTTCAGTAATACCGGTTAAAAATACGTCACCACCAACACTACTACTAAGATCATAACTTTCATCTAAGTCATTACCTCCAAAATATGATGCCCATATCCTTGCACCCGTACTATCAAACTCACAGACAAATGCATCTAAATTTCCTCCGAACTTTTCTTGATATGAATTATTAGTCGCAATATTACTTTTACTACTCGTATTTCCAGAAAAATAAATATTACCAAAACTGTCACATCCTATACCGCTACTATAATCATAATCTGTATCTCCTATATACGTCGCCCACTTCCTTTGTCCGGAACTGTCTAACTTTAACAAATATCCATCTCCCATTCCGCCGTAAGAGCTGTCAAAAGCATTTGCAGTTGCAATATCGCTATTACTATTTGTGTATCCAGCAATATAAACATTACCTTCCTTATCACTTGCAATACTATGTCTATACTCTTCACCAACTCCACCATAATATGTTGCCCATACCCTACTGCCTGATTTATTAAACTTTACTATAAAGGCATCCCAAAGACCGTTATATGTGGTGTCATAACCATTTTGACTAGCTATATCACTGTTACTTTCTGTAATACCTACGACATATACATTTCCGTTTTTGTCACAACTAATTCCAGTACCAAAATCATATTCGGGACCACCAAAATATGTTCCCCAAATCCTCGATCCTGAACTATCAAATTTTACAACAAATCCATCATCTAAACCACCAAAAGAAGTTTGATAGGATCCGCTTGAGGCAATTGCATTTATACTCGTGGTTTGGCCAGTAATATAAACATTACCAGAATGATCACAATCGATGGCCCAGCCATAATCAAATCCATAACTGCCGTAATAAGTAGACCATTTTCTTGCCCCTGCATCATCAAGCTTTAGGATAAAAGCATCTTCAAATACGCTTCCGCCAAAGGAAGTATCATAAGCGCCAGCTGATGCAATACCAGATGAGCTTAAAGTATAACCCGTAGTATAGGTATTCCCTGCCATGTCACTAACAATATCTGTTGCGCCATCTATATTCGAACCACCAAAGTATGTACTCCAGACTCTATTCCCGGCACTGTCAAGTTTGACAACAAATGCATCTTCCCCTGAAGCGTAAGTCGTCTGATAGGCTCCCGTAGTGGCGATCAAGGATGAACTTCCTGTATATCCAGCTACATATATATTCCCAATAGAGTCTTGGCTAATTCCAGTGCCAATATCATTCGAACTTCCTCCATAATAAGTACTCCAGCTAAATGATGGATCTATAGTGAGGCCTTTACTTTGATTGTATTGACCGGAAAAAGAAACCGTATTATTATGAAGATTATAATCGACTTTTACTTCCTTCAAATCTGAATTTGTAAAGGAAAAAGGTATTTGCTCAACTATGCTACCTAGTGGCACCTTTAAGTTAAGACTTCCTTTTTCAATAGTTATATTTTCAGCTCCCTCGTATAGAAATTTTATATTACTGATATTGCCTCCTGGATGAACAACTATATCGTACTTTAAAACATTCTCATTACCGGTGTAGAAAATGATATCAATAAAGGGCCAAGGATTTTTGTAAGTTAATTTAGTGTAACCTTTTACTCCGCATAAGCCTCCAACTGGAAGATTATGTTTGTAAAAATTTAGATACTCTCGGATTTGATTTTCAACTATAATCTGAGTATGACTATTTGCCCCGATAAGCTGAATATCAACTCTGTTAGAATTAATTAATTTTTTTGATGCGTCTGCCTTTCTGCCATTATATTCAATTTTATCTTGTTCAGATTTAAATGAGTCGCCGTCTATTTTAAAAATTTCATAGCTAAATCCATTCTCTTTAAAGAAAACCTTTATTCCAGGTGCAGTGTAAAAATACTTTATATCATCCCTTATATTTCCAAAATTGTCGTGTAATTGACCTTTATTTTCAATAAAACTGGGAGCTGACTTTTTACTTTTCTTATTGAAATTAATATTTTTATGTTGTGCAAAAATTTGCAGAGGGAAAATACTAACGCATAAATATAAAACTAATAGCCGAAAAATAAACATACTTACAT
>DAIUCM010000123.1:0-12893 GCA_036846145.1 Bacteroidota bacterium | reverse complement strand
ATTTTACAAATTTTGCAGCGCTCTTGTTGTTTTTATTTGTTTAAACCAGTTCAATATTTAATTGCTGAAGAACTTCTCTGGCCCAAATGCCATAGCCATTGCTTTTAATAGATGGACTTTTTCCTTCGCTTAATGATGCCTGCCCGTTAACATCAACCAGGAAAATACGATGCGTTTTTTTTATCTCCGCCAGCGCGTTGTCCATATCAAGAAACATGGAACAGGTACGCGCGCCGGGAAAAAATACAAGCGTTTCCAGCCCGGTTTTACCGGCATTGTGCGCCCAAACCACAGTATTGCCAAGTGAAGTGGCAATATTCATCCGCGTATAAAAACTGTTGTTTGCGCGCTGTACACGGTGGCACCAGTCCTCAAGCCACTGGTAATCCTGAATGGTTTTGAACGAAGAAACCGCTTTAATTTTAACAGGCATTTTTTTCAAGAATTATATATCAATTTCGTTTAGTTAAGGATGGAATAAATTCCATCCCTACAATATTTGATCGTTCATACTGGACTTGATTAACGCTCCGAACCAAGTTCCATAGGAATGATAAAATATTGTAGCAACCGATTTCAATCCGTTGACGGCAAGAATTTTCTTAACTAAACGACATTGAATTGTATATGCAAAATAAGCGGGCTTATAGCAAAGTAAAATTGGTTTAAACCAAGATTTTTCTCAAATGCAGATGGAATTATAAAGCTTGCTGAAATTGGTAGGCTCTATTTTTAAATAATTGGCAATGTACTTGTGTGGCACCAGCTGAAAAAGGTGAGCGCTACGTTTTGTAAAGTGCCGGAAACGCTCCTCAATGGTATAAGCATGGAATTCCTTATGCCGCAATACAAGGCCGCAAAGCTGTGCTTCAACCATTTTACGGAAGAGCCTTTCCAGCTGCTGCGATTTATCGAAAAGCTGGTTTAGCTTTTCGAATGATATTGCACCAAACTGGCTGTTTGTTAAAGCTTTAATTGTGTATTCCGATGGTTTCTGGTAAAGAAATGAGTCGGCAACAGCGCATAAGGAGTGCGGGTAGGTAAACATCATTACATGTTCTTTGCCTTCGTGGGTAAAGTATGCCATCTGTACGCCTTCAAATACAAAAAGCAGCTCCTTTTGTACCTTGCCTTCTGCTAACACAGGTTCGCCTTTTTTTACCGAAAAACGCCGCAGCTCATTAAAAAGCAGGCCGAAATCTTCATCGCTTACGGGATGGTAACTGCTCAGGAATTTCTTATAATCGAGCTGCATATATCATGGTGCTGAAAAATGCTTTGGCATAAGCTATTTTGTGGAAGTATTATATATGGATGAGGCTATGAAAGTGAAGATTAATTTTTCAGCGGCAGGCTTGGTATTCCGATACTGATGGTTGTGCCCATGCCAGCGGCAGATTTTACAGAAACCTTGCCCTGGAGCTTTTCGACTGCGCTTTTTACGATATACAAACCCAGGCCAAAACCTTTGAAACCTGTAGCAGCGCGATAAAAAAGGTCGAATATCTTATCCTGCTGCTTTTCGTCAATACCAATGCCGTTATCTTCCACGCTGAGGGTTAAATTGCTGCCATGCTGCTGTATATTTATTTTTATGAATTGATGCGGCTGCCTGTTGTTCTTGTATTTTATGGCGTTTTCTGTAAGATTTTGCAATATTGATGCGAGCAGGCTTTCATCTGAATAAAAATTATCGGCGCTGATATAAACATCAACATCAACCTCATTATAGCCCTTATTGTATTTAAGCCGCATTAAAACATTGTACACCAGCTTGTTGAAGTTAATAAGCGTGGGCTGCGGCTGGTTGTCCTTTACCGCCATGGCCTGTATAAGCAGCTGCAGTACGCTATCGAGGTTTTCGGTGCATTCGCCAATCATTTTAAGGTATGTGCCTGCCTGCTGGTCGGTAACTTCTTCCTTCGCCAGGCTAATAAGTCCGGTTATAGAGGCCAGCGGCGCTTTTAGGTCGTGCGTGGAACGGTAAATAAATGTACTGAGATCGTTATTAACGGCCTTTAATTTTTCCTCGTTCCTGCGGCGTTCTGTAATATCGCGCACATAGCTTACTTTGATCTCCCGGCCTTTATAGTCTAAGAAATTAGTGTTTATCTCTAGCGGAAAAACGGTTCCATCCTTACGCCGAACCATTGATTCCACAATTGCCGATTTCTTCTTTTTCAGTTCGTTCCAGAAACCGGGCCAGTTCATTTTTGCGTTTGGTGAAATTTCAAGGTCGTAAACGTGCATCTGCATCAATTCATCGCGTGTATAGTCGAACAGCCGGCAGGCGGTTTCATTCACATATGTAAACCGCGCGTTTTCATCTGCCCAAAGTACCCCGTCCGATGCCTTATCTACCGAAAACTGGGTAAGCTGCAGTATATCCTGTGTGTTCTTGAAATCTGTAATATCCTGCGCAATTCCGGTCATCCGCACAGGAGTATTGTTTTCGTCTGAAGTTATATTGCCTTTTGAGTAAATGAACCTTATGCTGCCATCTTTTCTGATTACACGGTGTTCAAATGCAAAAGGCTCACGTTTGCCAAAAGCTTCTTCAATTATTTTTCTTATAGCTTCTTTTTCATCGGTATGTACTATTTCGAGGTACGATTCAAAATCGCCGGGAAAGTCATCTGGCCTTAGCCCGAAAATGCTGTACAGTTCATCGCTCCAGGTAATTTTATTTTTAGCGATGTCCCATTCCCAGCTGCCTATGTGTGCTATGCGTTGGGCTTCGTCTAACTGTTGGGTTTTTTGCTCAAGCGCGCGGCTGGCAGCTTTTTGTGCTGTAATATCGCGGATAAAGGCAATGAACGCCAGGCCGTTATTCAAAATAATGGGTGAAATACTTATGGAAAGATCGGTTTCCCGGCCATCTTTACATAGCGCGCATATTTCTATTTGACGGTTATCGGCATCGCCCGGCCCGGTGTGCATAAATTGCCCGAATCCGGCATAGGTCTTATGCTTTGCTGCTTCGGGCACAAGTACTTCCTGTAACGATTTGCCGGCTACTTCACCTGCTTCCCAGCCGAAAATACGTACGGCCTGTTGGTTCCACCGGGTAATAATGCCGTTTTCGTCCATTACAATTACCGCATCGGGCGCGTTTTCGAAAATAGTGTTCAGTTGCTGTATGTTCTCGTCCTCCGCCGTTTCAGTTTTGTTAATGGAAGCTGTTTCTGTACCGGTAATGAATATATATTCCGGCTCACCGGCGTGTTTAATGGTGTTGCAATGCCAGTTTATGATTTTTCTGTTGCCGTTTTTACAGGTAATATGTGTTTGATACTGCCTGGCAGCCGGTACATTGCCCTGGCCTAAGGGCAGTAATTCTTTTTCATCTGCAGGTAAAAACAGCTCGCTGAAACAGCAGTTTTCAATTTCAGCGGCCGTAAAGCCTGTGGCCGCCTGCGCAGCGGTATTTACGTATTTTATTCTACCCTTTATATCGAGCAAAAAAACCAGCGAACCTTCCACAGCTATAGCGGCAGTGGATGTTGTGTAACCTGTTGGGATTTGGGTAATTTCTGGCATTGCCGGTAAAGATTAACCTGTATCAGTTTTGTTTAACTTTTACTTTTTTATAATAAACCAGCAAATTACAAAATAATAAGTATTGCCTTAATACTGTGCCGATAATAAAAATTTAGCTTAAACGCGCCGCTAAACAAACAATTGTATAAAATGCATATATATACCTTCAAAAAAATGCCTTGCGAAAAGCTACTTGTGCGTTATTACACTATCTACATTTATTAATGTCGAAGATGTTTCTGCGAAAATGCCGGTTGTGGTTGGTATTTTTTTATTTAGCGCTAAATCGTGCTCTTTTTTATAAATTACTTTTTCTGGAGGGCTGCCTTTAATGCCAAAGTTCTCTAATATAATTTTATCCATCTGCTCGGTGCTTTCATCTGAAATAAATATCTTTCTTTCCGATGAATAGTTAAAATCATAACGGGGCGTGGAAAGTACACGGACCGTATCTCCGCTTGATTGTGAAATGACTATATACTGGTAAAAATACTGCTTGTTCTGATTGTAGTCCGGGCCGCCGCTGGCATACACAATTTCTACAGTATCGTGGTTTTTAAGCGCATTTCTTTTTATCGGAAATTCAGAAACCGGCATGTAACCATATTCTGTATTGCAGGCGCTAAAAGCTATAAGCTATAAGCAGGCAGAAGGCAATTACTATATTTTTCATGCGGAAGTATTTTTTTCATTCAACTATATATGCAGCGTTGCCGGTATTAAACAGTAGTGACTTGTAAATTAGGTGTTTTCTTTCATATATACAAAGCGTAAAAAATACCTTGCAAGGCTTAACATGCTTTTAAACAGTATGTTAAATTAACCGGGTACAGTGCTTTATCAACAAATATTGCTGTTCGCCTGTTTTTTTACCCGAACCAACAACCGCTATAATTAAAAAATGAAAATACTTAGCCTGGTAATTCTTTTGCTGAGCCTTGCGGCAATGCAGCCGGCTCAGGCACAGAAGCGTAACATACTATGGCGCTATATTAACAGCCTTGTGAACGATACCGGCGATATTTCGAAGCCGCAGCTGCTGGTTTTCCCCAATATTGGCTACGCGCCGGAAACCAAGTGGGACTTTGGCGTAACCGGCCTGTATGTATATTATCCCAACCGCGATACTACAAACCGCATGAGCGAGCTGAATGCTTTTGCGTTTTATACTTTGGAGCGGCAATATGGCTTCTGGTTCGATAACGCTGTTTATACGCAGAATAACGATTGGTTTATTTTAGGAAGAATAAGGCTGCAGAGTTTCCCGCTTTTGTACCATGGTATTGGTACAGCAACGCCAAAAGAGTATATTGCCCGTGTAGATGCGCACCAGATACAAATAAGGGAACGTGTTTTAAGAAAAGTAGTTGAAGATTTTTATATAGGCGTGGAGGGTGATTATCAAAGGCTTAGCAATGTAACCTTCAATGCCGGAAACACAAATGCCGTTGAAACGCCACTGGGTTACCAGGGATCAACCAATGTTGGGTTAGGCCTTGGGCTGATTTATGATACGCGCCATAATGTGCTTAATGTACGGCACGGGCAGTTTTCAGAGCTCGCGTTTTTGCGGTACGAGAATGCTTTCGGCAGCCACTATACATTCACAAATATTGTTACAGACAGCAGGATATACCGGCCTGTAAACAAGCGCGATGTTATTGCAGCACAGCTGTTAGGCCAGTTTAACCTCGGCGAAACTCCTTTTAATATGCTGTCTCTGCTTGGTGGAGAAAATATTATGCGTGGATATTATATGGGCCGTTTCCGCGACAGGAACCAGATAGCCACGCAGATAGAATACCGTTTACTGCCTTTGCCGCTTGGTTTTACCAACAGGCTGGGCGCTGCATTTTTCGCCGGTGCTGGTACAGTTTTCGATAACTTTAACAACCTGCAGCAAAGTAAATTATTATGGAGCGGCGGCGGCGGCTTGCGTGTACTTGTTTTCCCCAAAAAAGATATTTTTACACGTATAGATGTAGCCTTTACCAATGAAGGCCGTGGCTTTTACGTGGTAGTTGGCGAAGCTTTTTAGCTATACTTTCAGCCGTTGAATGCTTTACAGGTAATAGTATTTTATATAACCTATGGTTAGCAAGGTAACAATAACTATAATAATATACAGGGCACCAGTTAAAAACGTAGATAACAGCGCCTTAGCCGGACCTACAACATAAAACCTACGTGATGCAATAAAAAAATAAATTCCTGTTACAACCACCGCTGCTAAAATAAATGTTAAATAAAAATTGCTGAAACTAAGCAATTCTGCAAGGAAAAGCAGTGTTAAAAAGAAGGTTTGTATATGTAAGGCAAAAACTGCATGGTCTGCGAAATACATATTGGTGCGCTTGCGGTATTGCAGAAATAATATTATTGCCAGTACAAGCAGCATAAAGAAAAAGATCTTCGGCGCTGCGGCATCTAAAGCAGGAACTACTTTATCGTGGCCGGCAACATAAACCAACTTAGGAAGAAACCGTTCAGGAATTTCTTCTGCAACTGTGCTTGTTGAAGCAGTCTGGTCTGCCGATAAGCCAAGGCCGGTGTAAAGGCTGTTGATAAAATAACTATAAAGAAAATATGCAATACTTATAAATATGTAAAGAGAAGCAGGTGCTACAAACCTCGCGCGCTGGCGTTTGTAATAGGCAATGCTAAGCGCGCCGGGTTTGGTCCATAAGGTTCTTAAGGTAAGCCAGAATTTAGAGTCGTAATGAAAATAATGCGCGAAGAAATGTGTAACCAGGTGTAAGAATGTTTCCTGGTGAAAATGTGTAGCCTGGCCGCAATTAGCGCAATAATTGTTTTCTGCCTGCGCTTCACAATTTGGGCATAAAATACTTGTTCCACTCATAACTCTTTATCCCTGCACGTTTTATACTCAAAGTTAATATTTGTTTTTGAATTTTTCAGGTAAAAAATACTAAGCGCCAAAATTACCTGGCTTTGCTTTAAGCATTTTTTACTGTGATGATATATGTACAGTATGAAATTATCAGCAGCAGCCAGACAAATAATTACCGTCATTCCCTTATAAACTGAAATGACGGTAATTGAGTAAGAAAAACCTCTGCTTATAAGGCGGTTTTAAAACTACTTCTGCAAAATATTCTGCACGAAATATGAAATAGCTTTACTTAAAAACTGGTTGTAGCTCTTGCCAAATTCAGCATAAAACCTTTCATCTTCCACATACAATTTACCCAAACCTTCATACGCCAGCGGACGGTTTTCCATAGGTACAGATTCGCCCCAGAATTGCTGAACATGATTATAATGCCGCGCAATCTGCTTCTGCACCTCGGCATCTTCAGGCGCTAAATGCATGAGTTTGTAAAGCGTTCCGGCAATTTCTTCGCCTTCCGCTTTCAGTTTCATAAAGCCATCTTTACCGAGTTGTTTTAGCTTTTCTTCGCCTTCTGTAACTGTTTTTTCACCATATTTTTCAATGGCTTCCTGCCTTATGGCTTCCGCTTTATCTTTCGGGAAACCGGCGTACAATTCTTCATTTTCTAACATTGCGTTTTCTCCTTTAATTTTTAAAATGGTTTTGTCGATTGTAGTTAAAAGCGTGTTGAGGCGGTTTCTGCGTTCCTTAATGGCTTTTTTATGATCCTTCAGCGCTGTTACCAAGTCAAAATCTGCTTCATCCAGAATCTCCTGAATTTCTTTTAAAGGAAGATCCAGCTCTTTGTAAAACAGGATCTGTTGCAAACGCAGAAGCTCATTTTCGCCATAAAACCTGTACCCAGCCTCGGTGCGGATCGTTGGCTTCAAAAGCCCAAGCTGATCGTAATGGTGAAGCGTGCGCACACTTACACCTGCCATTTTGGAAAGCTTTTTTACAGAATACGTTTTCATCAGCTACTTTTAACAAAAGGGTTTTCTATAAATGTGCAGATTGAGGCGTGCAGAGGAAATAAAACCGGAGTTTACCGATGGTAAATGAGGATTTTATTTCCGGTAGCACAACGAAAAGATGAACTTTTATAGAAATCCCGAAATCTGCTGCAAAGTAAAGCTATGACGTTACGTTAGAGTCAAGAAAAATTTCAATTATTTTTTAATAAGTTGATAATTATATGTTTGTGGTTAGTTCTAAGCCATTTTTCATGAAAGGTATATATGAAGCCTTATCCGCAAAGCATTACATGCGCGCCGGCAGGATCCTGCACAAGGCAATAAAATCCGTCTCCCCATTCACGTTTATCGCCAATTACTTTTCCACCCATATTTTTTACTTTTTCTAAGCTGGCATCCAGGTTCTCTACTTGTATGTACATAAGCCATTGCGGCGGAAGATTTGCGTTTACACCGCGTGCATGGCAAATGCCTGCCGCCGGCACTTCCTCACCGGGGTTATTCATACAATAATCATCGTAATCGCCCATGCTGAGGCCGACTTTTTCCCAGCCGACAACTTCTTTATAAAAATCACTTACGTTTTCGGCATCTTTTACAGTTAAATCGTGCCAGCCAATTGTTCCGGGTTTTGGTTTTTCCATTGTTTTAAAGCATTTTTTGAGGTTTGGAGATATGGGAAATCAATTTGAAAATTTGAAAATATGCTAATTTGGAAATTCTGGTTTTGTGGTTTAAGCAATGTGTAAATATTTTGCTTTCGACTATATTTTTTTCCCGCAAAGGCGCAAAGAAGCAAAGGCGCAAAGATTTGTTTTTAGATTATAAAAGCATTTTTTGGCAGATTAATATATGAAGAATGCCGCTGCTGGCGAGCGCATATTCACGCGTGCCTGTTTAGTCTGGATTTCTTTCATCACGCGTAAATACGCGCGCCAGCCGGCAGATGTGCAAATATTGCTTTCGCAAGTTTACCGCGATGAAGAACTGGTTACTGGTTACTGATCACTGGTTACTGAACCTGGTTTCTGCACAAAACAGCAGCGCTGATGAGTGTAACAAGCAAACCGACAGGCAGAATTTCCATTAAAGTCATGCCGAAACGAAACAGCGGATTTTTATAATATTCGGTGTACATCTGCATTTCGTCTTTAAAGGCCTGTAATTCATCAACAGTTGCGCCATCTGCTTTCATGTTTTCTATTTGTGTGGCGCCATATTCTTCCATAAAATTTCCACCTAAGGTTTGATAATAAATTTCCCAGCCAATGGCATACATCGCCGAGGCAATAAGTGTAATGTACAGTCCAACAAGAAACGCACGCTTAAATGTAATGGTACCGCCCTGCTCATTATCGCGCAGAGATTTTATACCGAAAAATATGGAGCTGAAGGCAAGCAGCATGGTGGTATATCCAATTACTTCGCCAATGCCCATTTTATTTAGTTCTTTGTGGAAAGGCATGCTGAGATACATCATTCCTACTACAATAATGCCTGCAATAATGCCCGATGTTAAAACTACTTTCTTCATGTTTTTTTGTGTTTTTTTACTGATGATTTTTGCTGCAAAACAAACCGGATTTACACTTTCCGGCCTCATACTTAAGGATGATTTTGCCTTTTTTACAGGGAGAAACTGTGCTAAAGTACCATTAAAGTTTTTATGAGATGATTCCGGTTTCTTTTGCGCGTTGTATGGCCTGCGTTCTGCGTTTTACATCCAGCTTCATAAAAATATTGGCCGAATGTGTTTTTACCGTGCTTAAGGAAACAAAAAGTTTATCGGCAATTTCCTGGTTGCTTAAACCTTCCGCCATCGCCTGCAAAACATCGTATTCGCGCGGACTGATTCCCGACGCTTTCAGCGCTTCCTCATTCCTCTGGAAAGTTGTTGGAGCGGGTTGATGAATGATCTGTATTTCCGGCGCTTTTGGTTTGATTAGTTTTCTGCCGGCCCAGATTCCCAATGTTGCAAAAAGTACCGCGATGATGCTG
The DNA here is from genome assembly GCA_036846145.1 of Bacteroidota bacterium. Lineage (GTDB taxonomy): Bacteria > Bacteroidota > Bacteroidia > CAILMK01 > CAILMK01 > DAIUCM01. Next base: position 3,488 of record DAIUCM010000123.1, on the reverse strand, counting down.
ATATACATTTCCAGCGAAAGATCGCGCACAAAAAACCTGTACTCCAGCACCTTCAGGAGAATAATTAAAATGGCCAGCGGAATGCTGTACAGGAGAACTGTTTTGCGCATGGAGCAAAGTTACGCAGCGCCACAATTTATTTCCATGCAAAGCAGATTTTAGTAATTGTTAAATTTCCATATATCAGTTCGTCGAAAAATGCTTTAGTTCTGAAAACAATGAATAAATGTAAGATTGAAAGAATGTAAGAATATTCACAATCCAAAGCAACCTTGCAACTCTTTAAAGTAGAAAATTTTTTTGACCTTCCATTACAGCAGCATTCTTGAATATCTTTCCCTTGGGTTTTCTTTGAATTTATAAAAGATTAAAATATATTGCAGTACTTTTTCTGCCAGATTGTGTCCGCAACTGAAATTACTCAAATACAAACCTTAAGGCTTTCTGAACTTACAGAGAGAATTCGAAAAACCATACAAGGTGTATTTGAAGAGCAGGCATTTTGGGTAATTGCAGATGTTACAAGCCATAATTTCCAGGAAAAAACCGGCCGGCATTTTTTTGTATTAACCGAAAAGGAAGAAGGCAGCAATAAAATTATCGCTAAAATTGATGCAGTTGCCTGGGGAACAGCTTCGCCCAGAATAAAGGATTTCGAACGGAAAACGAACCAGAAATTCCGCGATGGCATAAATGTTTTAGTACAGGTAAAAATAGATTATAACGCATCGTACGGGCTGAAGGCAACTTTGCAGAATATTGATGCAAATTACACCATTGGCGCATTAGAGCAGCAGAAACAACAAACCTTGCAGAAGCTATTGGCCACCTGTGCTGCATTTATCCAGAAAAACGGCGATTTTTACAACACGCGCAACAACCTGCTGCCATTGAGCCGTGTAATTCAGGAAATTGCGGTTATCAGTTCAAGCAACTCTGCCGGTTACGAAGATTTTAAGCATACTTTAGACAATAATAATTTCGGTTACAGGTTTAATTTATACAATTATTTTACGGTTGTACAAGGTGAAAGTAACGGAAAACTGATTGTACAAAAACTTATTGAGATTTATAATTCCGGCCATAATTACGATGTAGTTGTAATAATACGCGGCGGCGGTGCGCAAACAGATCTTTTAATTTTTGATGATTTTGAACTCAGCAGAGCGGTTGCCAAATTTCCCATTCCTGTTATTACCGGCATTGGCCACCAGCGCAACGAAACCATTGTGGATATGATGGCACATACGCGCACAAATGCGCCAACAAAAGTGGCGGAATTTATAGTGGCGCATAACCGAAAATTTGAAGATGAATTGCTGATATTACAGAAAGCTGTTTTAATAAAATCGCAGCTGCTGTTTGCCATTTCTTCCCAACGATTATCGGCTTTAAATTCCAATATTATAAGCAAAGCGCGCGGAATAATAGGGTTGTATAAAGATGAATTACTTGCCGCGCAACAAGTAGTAACAAACTGTACGAAAGATATTTTGTACACCCGGCGCAGGCAGCTTTTAAAAGTATCTAACCTGCTGCTTGCCAGGCCTGTAAATATGCTTTCTAACAAGCAGAACGATTTAAAAAACCATGTTTTAAACTTAAAGAATTACAACCGTTTTTTCTTCCAGAATCAGCACGGTTACCTGAATCATTTTACCAGTGTTTTTAAAATGATGAGCCCCGAAAATATTCTCCGAAAAGGATTCGCCATAGTTTATAACAAAGGAAAAATTACCGCCAGTGCGGAAGAAATTTCTGCCGGAAACGATATTACAATCTTAATGGCCGATACCGAAATTAATGCAACTGTAAACAACAAAAAACAAACAGATGGAACAGCCTTTAAACTATGAAGCCGCTTACACAGAACTGAAACAAATAGAAGCAGAAATATCTAACGAAAGCGTTTCTGTAGATGTTTTAGCCGAGAAAGTAAAGCGTGCTTCCTTCCTTATACAACATTGCCAGGCCAAACTGCGCGCAACAGAAACCGAGGTTAATAACATTATAAAACAGATGGAAATAAATACTGTGATTGAATTATAGCTTCAGTTTTTCAGTTATCAGTAACCAGTAACCAGTTGGTTCCGTTGGTATAGATTTTGCGTTTTTTACTAAAAATTGGCCGGAGGCCTGGTGATACTTTCACTCGGCTGGAGCCGAGGGAATGAAATAAATTGAGCGACTGAAAAAATGAAATAAGAAATTCATTAACTGTACAATATTACAGTTATAGCCCGTCAATTGTCCAATAGAAATCGTTCTGAAATGCGGGAAGTTTTTTCCGGTTGAGCGCTTTTGATTTTAAAAAGAAGTTTGAAACATGTATATTTGTAACTGCTTAATAATTACACTTTAAGTTAATGGCTGCGGGTGTAGATCGGCGTTGTTGAGTGCCCTGATAGCAGAAGCTAAAATAAATATATTATAAGAAGGATGAAAGCCTGGAAAAAATGGGCAATTGGTATTATTGCAACACTTGCTATAACGGTGCTGGCGCTTTATGTAATCAAGCAGAGGCAGATAAGCGAGTTTAGATCTAATTTTATTGCGCCGCAGCGCGAAACTCAGCAGTCCATACTTGCTTACGCCAATGAAAAAGGTATTCCCAACAAAATACTTGTCGCGAAAGATACCCTCGCTTATGAAGCAATAATGGATGAGTTTAAGCCCGGAACCATATTTGTGCTGGATAAAAATCAGAAAATAGTAGATATTAATTACGGAAATTACAACGGCTCCTGCTATGCCGATATTGCAGAGAATATTTGTAATAATTTTAACTTTACAGGAAGCAAATACAATCATAAAATTACCGACAGCACTTTTGTAAATAAGCTTAAAACCTCAACCGTTTTCTTATCTCAGGATTATTGGAGGGATTTGGAAGGCGCTGATTATACAGTAATTTTCTGCTGGGCCAAATGGATGAAAACTTCCTGCAGTAACGATGGCGAAGTAGAAAAAATAAGAGATTGTATCCAGAATAATAAAAACTTAAAGGTTGCGCTGATTTCTGTTAACACAGATTATGTAGAGCCATGGTATCCGCGTACTACTGAGATGTTTGATGCTACTTATTAGCCAGCTGTTTAACACTATTGGGAAAATTTGTACAACATTCTGCGGCGCCTCTGCCAACGCGAAATCTTCAGGCTCCAAAACCCGGTTAGGGATTATTTATCTTTGAACAGAAGCATTTTCGCTGAACTTAAATATGAAGTTCTAATGATAATGTGAGCTCGGAATAACTTGTTAAAAAACATTGCTGCCAGTTGACTGGCTCCCCATCCGAGCGACCGAAGTTCCATAGCTTAGCATTTATATGTATAAGCAGATACGGAAATATAGAAAAATTTCTCAGTATATCAATCGCTTAATTGCTGAGTTCAAGTTGATTTAATGATTTATTGCCCCACGTAGCAATTTTTGCTAATTACGCTGAGCCGTATATCTTAAATTTAATTTTTGTATTTATATTGTTA
>DAIUCM010000122.1:0-12976 GCA_036846145.1 Bacteroidota bacterium | reverse complement strand
ATTTAAAACCATTATCCGTTATATATTTTATAAAATTTTGATTTATTAGTTATGTTTAAAACAGTTTTTGGTTCAATAAATTAAATCATACAGCCATTTATAGCATTATTGATGGTTTTGACACCATGCATGCCAAATATATATTGAAACCTTTATATTCTCTAAAAGCGTCAATCTCTGCGTTGTGCTATCAAATTTAAAATCATAAATAGCAAAGTAAACTTGGTTTACATTTTCTGCACGCCTCGAGCTTAAAATTTTTAGAGTGCCCTTAATACTACTTCTTCAAACCTATTTCTCTCAATCTTTCATCTAAATATTCACCTGCTGTAATATCATCATACGCTCTAGGGTGATTTTCATCTATACAGCTTTCGAGGCAGTTTAAAGGCATTTCCGAACGCGGGTGCAAAAAGAAAGGAATAGAGTAGCGCGAGGTTCCCCACATTTCACGTGGCGGATTTACAACGCGGTGTGTAGTTGAGCGTAATTTATTATTGGTTAAGCGCTGAAGCATATCGCCAACATTTACTACGAGCTGTTCCGGCAAAGCGGTTACAGGAACCCATTGGCCTGCTTTATTAAGAACCTCAAGACCTTCCGCGCTGGCGCCCATTAAAAGTGTAATTAAATTTATATCTTCATGTTCTGCCGCGCGTACAGCGTTTTTCGGCTCGCCCTGTATAGGGCCGTAATGTATAGGGCGTAAAATAGAGTTGCCGTTATGGATCTTCGCATCGAAATAATCTTCATCCAAACCTAAATATAAGGCTATGGACCGAAGCATTTCACGGCCGGTTTTTTCAATAGCTTTATAGGCTGCCATGCCGGCTTCGTAAAATTCGGGTAATTCGGCAACATGTACGTTTGCAGGATATTCGTTTTTGATTGGATCATTATCATCTACTTCCTGCCCAAAGTGCCAGAATTCTTTCAGGTCGCCTTCCGTACGCCCTTTTGCATGCTCCTTGCCGAAACTTGTATAACCTCGCTGGCCCGCCAAACCTTCTATTTCATATTTCTTTTTAATTTCTTCGGGCAAATCGAAGAAAGCTTTGGCCTGCTTGTAAAGCTCAGCGGCAATTTCATCGGTTAAGTAATGGCTGCGGATGGCAACAAAACCTATATTTTCATAAGCTTCGCCAAGTTTTTTAACAAATGCCGCTTTGCGCTGCGGATCGCCCGATGTAAAATCTGCCAGATCAATAGAAGGAATATTTTCTGTAATATTGCTCATAATTATAAATTAATAAACAGGTGTTTATATTTGCCTGATGTTTTTATTGCGGTATAATTTTTCCGCATATATGCATACCGTGAAAAATGTCTTTAAAACTGTTTTGCCTTAAAGCTATAGCCGGTACCAGGCAACTGCAAAGTTAATGTTTTGCTTGTTACCGGTAAAATTAACCGTTTTACGAAAATAATGTTACTTTGCTGAATTCAAAAAATAAAATCCAGGAATTTTGAATACTTATCCATCTTATATTAAAACTGCCGCTATTTTAATAATACTGGCCATTACATTTGCAGGTTTGTACTTTGCGAGAGATTTTCTTGTGCCGGTTTGCCTTGGTGCGCTGCTGGCTATTTTGCTAAACCCGCTTGTAAAACGCATGCATAACTGGGGGATAAACAGAGCACTGGCTATAGTAATAAGCATAATTGTGGTGTTTGTTGTTTTCAGCGGTCTTATATTTCTTATATCATCGCAGGTGATAAATTTTGCCAATGACATACCGGCTTTAAAACAGAATGTGGGCACAAAGCTTACAGACCTGCAGGTTTTTATTGAACGACAAACCGAAATGTCGCCCGATAAGCAGATCGACTGGGCCAAGCAGCGATTATCCACCACTTTAGAGAACAGCGGCTCATTTATTACCGGCACATTGCTGGCGACAACAAACGCGCTCGCTGTTATAGCGCTTTTGCCTATTTATATTTTTTTCTTCCAGTTTTATAAAGATAAATTCAGGCAGTTTTTATTTAAAATTAATGCCGATGACCAGCATTACAAAATACAAAATATGGTGGAGCAGATAAAAGAAGTTGTGCAAAGTTACCTTAGCGGTGTGCTGATTGTAATTGTAGTGCTTGCGGTATTTAACTCGGTGGCGCTTATGGCATGGGGTATAAAATATGCCATTTTCCTGGGCGTGCTGGCGGCAATTTTAAATATAATACCTTATATAGGTATTTTAATAGGGAATTTTATTGCAGCAACTGTCGCATTTCTAACTACCGATTCGCTAATGTACCCAATTGGCGTTCTGGCGAGCTTCGCTGTAATACAGTTCATCGAAAATAACTTTCTTACGCCGCAAATTGTAGGCTCAAAAGTAAGTATAAACCCATTGGCAACTATTATGGTACTTATTATTGGCGGGCAGCTTTGGGGTGTTGTCGGGATGATACTTTTTATTCCTTTCCTGGGAATTTTAAAGGTTATTTTCGATAATATAGAAAATATGAAACCATATGGATTTTTACTTGGAACAGAGGAAAATGTAAACGTTAACGGCGTAAAACCCGATCCTATGCAGAAAGTTAAGGACCTTTTCAGAGGAAAGGCAGATAGTACAGAGGAGAAGCGTTAGGGTTTAAGGTATTTTTGTATGAAGATATATATGGTGACAATATAATTGTTGCCATTCAAGACGGCGAAAATGTTAATCAGACTTTTTGGTACAAATCTTAATTACCACAAAGTTTATTTTATGATTTTGCAATGATAAACTTTTTACTTCTGTCTTCTCACTTCTCACTCACAATTTCACCTTCAGCAACACATAGCCTTTGGCGCTAACACCCGGGATGAGCATTTCATCGTAACTGATCTGCCGGCCATATTGCGGCACAAGCTTGGCATCATAATCCTGCTGGCGAAGTATAATTTTGCTGCTGGCAACGCCCGATGAGTTAACCTCAAAAAGGCTGAGGTTCCAGTTTTTTCTTGATAAGTCATTATAAACATATACCAGTTTATCCGGCAGTGCGGAAATTGTGTAAGAAGAGAAAATACCGTTATCGTTAACAGAAACCTGCTCCTTGCGCAAAACGGTGTACCAATCCAGGTTACCATCCGGGTTTATAGATAAAAGCAGCATGTTCTGGTAATAGAAATAATACCGGAAATTGGTTTGCGATACGCCGTACATATTCATATCCATTACAGCTTCGCGGGTTTCTTCGTATTCTTCGGATGTTAATACCACGCCGCCATCTTTCCGCAAAATCATATCGCCCGAACGTAAATTGTAAATTCCCTGTACTTTAGCGTTCCTGCCCGCCATATCAGCAATGGCGCCCGAAGGGAAACGCGCCATTTTTACAGAAGTTTTATCATCATTAAGGCTATGTGTAAAAAGGTAATACCCTTTTGCGTATGCGGAATCTTTTATATTGAAAAGGCCTGCAAAAACAATGGTATTATTAAGGTAATCCGATTTTAAAAGCCCTTCTGTAACGGTAACCGAATCGCTGAAGAGCGGGTAAAGTTTCGCGGTACTGTTGCCATAAGCTGCCTCTGCAATGTAGTACATGTAGCCGGCCTTGTTTACCTTGCGCTTTACATCAACCCTAATAAGCAGCGCCAGGTGCGTACCGGTAAACGCCATGTTTTCAATAGTGTATTTGCCGGGTACTTCAATATTCATATCGCCTGCATGCTGTACGGTTAAGCCGGTATCAACAACCATGTAAGTGTACTGGCCGGGAATTTCCTGTGTTTGTTTTGTATAGATGAACAGGCTCTGGCTTTGCGCGGCCGGTTTATGTACCTGCAGTTTACGGTCGTTATAATCGGTGCCTTGTATGCGTGTAATAACAGAGTCTTTACCTTGAGCAGATAAATTGAAATCGAGCTTTTTTACGCGCAGTTCAATCTCTTTAGTATCATTATTAGTTGCCGAATAAAATAACTGTATATGGTTGGGCAGCAGTACTACCTGCGAAAAATATTCGCCCTTGCCCGAGGCAAAGCTCTTACTGTGCAGCAGGCGCATATCTTTTGTATAATGTTCCAGTATAACGTTGCGTTCGGGCTGGCGCTGACTCTTCTTAGCCAGGAAAATGCCTTCACCATTCTGCCCAATAACTTCAGTAATAACTGAGCGTTCCGACATTTTTTGCGGCTGGCTCCATTTCAGCTCCTGCGCATTAGCTGTTAAAACCCAAATGAATGATTGAATGAATGTAAGAATGATTGAATATTTTGAAATCATAATTATTCCGCTCTTAAATTTTTCCTGAAAGCATTTTTTCTTAATGTAAATATGCATTGCTTTAAGGCTTAACGTTTTTATTGATAAATTATTCTCACCTGCACACATTCATTTAATCTTGCATGTAAATAATATTATAAGTTTTGGAATAACAATACGCTTCAATTTTAAATGATTGTATGACCGAATGAATACATAATTTAAACCATTTTCAGGCCAAAGTATATATGTAAAATAAAATAAATTATTCTCTCATAAAGAATTTGTATAACTCAATTCAATCATGCAATTATACAGCCTCAATCATTATTTAAAAGTGTTTAAAGCCCTGTGCTACAATCTGGTGGCTGTTGCCTGATTTAGTAATGAGGCTGCAGCCTTCCTCGGCTTCTGCCATAATTCCAATCATCGTAAAATCGGGCGAGTTGCTTATTTTTTCATAATCTGCCTTAGTTACGGTAAACAGCAGTTCATAATCTTCGCCGCCGCTTAATGCGCATAAAGTGGCATCTAAATTAAAATTAAGCGCTGTATTATATGTTGTTGGGTCGAAAGGAATATTCTCTTCGTAAATTTTGCAGCCTGTGTTGGAGCTTTTACATAAATGCAACGTTTCAGAGGCCAATCCGTCAGAAATATCAATCATTGAAGTTGGTTTAATATTAAGCGATGCAAAAGCTTCAATAATATCTTTCCTGGCCTCTGGCCTCAGTTGTCTTCTCAAAACATAATCGTGACCGGTAAAATCGGGCTGTACACCTGGTGTTTCGGCAAAAACCCTTTTTTCCCGCTCAAGTATCTGCAGACCAATATAAGCGCCGCCCAAATCGCCGGTTACGCAAATAATATCGCCCGGTTTGGCGCCATTTCTGTAGGCAATTTTATCTTCTTTCGCCGTTCCGATAGCGGTAACATTAATAAACAGGCCGCTGCGCGATGAAGTAGTATCGCCGCCAACAAGGTCCACACCGTAATTCTGGCAGGCAATGCGCATACCTTTATACAGTTCGTCGAGCGCTTCAACAGTAAACCTGCTGCTTAACGATAAAGAAACCGTAACCTGTGTAGGTGTACCGTTCATGGCGTAAATATCAGATATGCTGCCGGTTATGCATTTGTAACCCAGGTGTGCCAGCGGCGTGTACATCATATCAAAATGTACACCTTCTGCGTAAGTATCGGTAGAAATTAAAATGGTTTCCTTGCCGAACTTCAGTACAGCCGCATCATCGCCAACGCCTTTTAGTGTTCCCTTTTGCGAATGCTGAAAAGGCCTGGTGAGATGATCTATCAAGCCAAATTCACCGAGTTTCTCTATATTCGTCAGATGTTGATCTTGTGAGTTTTCCATATATAAAATGCTGAAAAAATGCTTTAATTGAGCAGCAAAGGTAAAGGTTATTGGGCTTTTGGCATTTTTACTTTTTGGTGGATTTCTTTTTTACCGGTGCTTTGGTTGTGGTTTTCTTTTTAGCGGGCGCTTTTTTAGGTGCCGGGGCTGCTTTTGGCGTTATAACAACCGGCTTGCCGTTTTCAAGCTTTGCAATAAGCGGATTTTTTATGCCAAGCGCGGTAACATCCTTAGCAAAAAGCTCAGCCTCTTTTTGCGTGCTGAAGCGGCCAATTGTAACCGTATTGAGCCCGTTAATTTTATGCTGCTCCATAACTTCCATTCCCGGTTTAAATTTGCTTAAATCGAAGCTTTTGAAAGCGCCAATTTGCACAAGATATTTTTTATTCGGATCTGGTGTGTAAACATCAACCTGAGATGCAGGCATAACGGGTTCTTCTTCCGGTATTTCTGCTGGTGCAGGCACTTCAACCGTTTCAATAACCTTAACAGTATCGGGCTTTAAATTTTTAAGAATGTCATTCATAGCCTGCAACTGCTGTAATTGCGGTACCAGCGTGGCCATAAATGTAGTATCGTTTGCCTTGTGCTTGAGTGTAAAGCGCCAGTTTCCGTTGCCTTCATAAAACTGGTAATATAACAGCAAACCAAGGCAAAGCGCCAGCAACATGCCCAGCGAAATTGAAAGCGCAGCAAGGTTCTCGAACTTATTGTGCACTTCTTTCTCTTTCTCAACAAGCTGAGAACTTACTTCATCTTCTGCCTGTGTATTTTCTTCCTGCTTCATTTTTTCAATTAACAATGTTCAATTATCAATAGTAAATGAAAGCAAAAGCATTTTTTGCACCTGCCTTATATGGAATTAACCCTTACGATTTACCTGAACTGAACGATCATAACAATCATACAATTCAAAGAAATCATAGTTCAGAGATCAGTACAATTCGCGGCGTTGTTTCCAGATGAGGATAAGAATTGCGCCTGTAACAGCGCCTCCAAGGTGCGCAAAATGAGCAATATTATCGCCTGCAACATTTCTTACACCGGCAAATAATTCTATTGCGCCATAAATAAGCACAAAGTATTTCGCCTTCATAGGAATTGGCGGAAATAACGGCATAATAATATTGTTAGGAAACATCATACCATACGCAGCAAGCAAACCAAAAACAGATCCGGACGCGCCCAAAAGCACCGAATTGCTATCACCTTGTACAGCATAATCTAATCCGAAATGTATGGCTGCGGCGCCTAAACCACAGGCAACATAATAAATCAGGAATTTTTTTGAGCCAAGCCTGTCCTCAATCTCGCTGCCAAACATCCACAAGCCCAGCATATTAAACAAAATATGCGAAAAGCCGCCATGCATAAACATGTACGTTATGAACTGGTAAGGTGAAAAGTTTTCATTGGTTGGTGCGTAAAGTACAAGCCTTTCATACAGCCCGGGGAAATTTAATACATTGGTAGCAAGAAAAACCAATGCATTGATAATGAGTAAATTCTTAACAACTTCAGTTGTGTAACCGCCAGGTCTTAACATTCAGCTAAATCTTTTTAAATTTTTTATCTAATTCGTCCGTTGAAATGGTGATGAGCGCGGGTTTGCCATCGGGGCTGTAATACGGCATTTCGCAGGCAAAAAGCTCATCAATCAGGTTGCGCATTTCATCGTGGTTCAATGTTTTACCAACTTTTATGGAAGCATTTTTCGCCATGGCGCGCGCCAGCTTTTCTCCTTTGCCCAATTTTTCTGTGCCTTGTGTATTTTTATAATCTTCCAGTATTTTCTCCAGGATATTTTGCCCGTCCTGAACCTTTAAATCAACCGGAATAGCATTCACCATATAAGCATTCCTGCCAAATTCTTCCAGCTCAAAACCAAGACTTCTTATTTCAGGCATAATTTCCTTCAGCAAAGAGAAATCCGTGCCATGCAGATTCAAAACCTCGGGAAACAACAAACGCTGACTATATGACTTCGCATCTGACAGAATGTGCAAAAATCGTTCGTACAAAATCCTTTCATGCGCCAGTTGCTGCTGAACGATCATCAATCCGCTTCGTATACTTGAAACAATATATTTATTATGTAACTGAAGCACAGTTTTTTGGGCTGTTTCAGCACCTTCGATCAACGTTTCCGTTTCGGCTTGCGGCTCTTCTTCCGGCGTGGCCAAACTCAGCACTTTGTACAATTCTTCCCATTCTTCGGGCTTTGCTTTTCGCTGCTGGAAAGGATTGGAGTTTTGGTTGCTGAAAGCATTTTTCCGCTCCGGCATATATGGATTTTGCCCGTTGCTTTGCGTACGATTCCTGTCGGGATTATAACCAACCGGGTGCGAAGAATTCGGAATCCAGCTATTTTCGCGCGGCGGGTTATATGTGTTTTGATTTGGCTGCGGATAATCTCTTTCCGGGATTCGCATGCTCATTTCTTCATCGAAATTCAAAGTAGGCGCTATATGATACTGGCTCAACGATTTACGAACTGCAGATTGCAAAATGGCGTAAATAGCTTTCTCGTTCTCGAACTTGATCTCAGTTTTTGTCGGGTGAACGTTGATATCGATTTTCGAAGGCGGCAAAGTCATGAAGATCGAATAAAAAGGAAATGCATCGCTTGGCAGCAAACCTTCGTACGCCGACATCAAAGCGTGATTCAAATAATTATTTTTGATGAAGCGGTTGTTGGCGAAAAAGAACTGTTCACCACGTGTTTTTCGCGCCCAGTCCGGCTTACCAATAAATCCTTTAATAGTAAGAATATCAGTTGTTTCCTCTATCGGAACCAACGCTTCTTCATATTTTTTACCCCAGATTCCAATTATTCTTTGCTTTAAATTCCCGCTTTTTAAATGATAAACTTCATCTGCTTCATTGGTCAGCGAAAAAGCCACTTCCGGATTAGCCAATGCCACACGCAGAAATTCATCTACAATATGCCGTAGTTCCACCTGGTTGCTTTTGAGGAAATTTCTTCTTGCGGGAACATTATAAAACAGGTTTTTCACCGCAATGGAAGTTCCTTCCGGGCAAGCGCAAGGTTCCTGCGAAAGCACTTCCGAATTTTCTATATGTATATGCGTACCAACATCTTCCGTGCGGCGTTTTGTTTTCAGTTCCACCTGGGCAACCGCCGCAATGGAAGCCATAGCCTCGCCACGAAATCCTAACGTATAAATATTAAAAAGGTCGTTTATTTCGCGGATCTTGGAAGTTGCGTGCCGCTCGAAACACATGCGCGCATCGGTTTCGCTCATACCGCAGCCATCGTCAATTACCTGTATCAGCGTTTTTCCGCCATTTTTCACGAACAGCCTGATATTTTGGCTGCCCGCATCCACGGCGTTTTCCAGCAGTTCTTTCACCGCGCTGGCTGGCCGCTGCACCACCTCACCGGCTGCGATCTGGTTGGCAATATTATCGGGAAGTAATCTAATTATATCGGTCATAAGAGGGAAAAAGCAAAATTAATGAATGATTGAGGGAATGTAAGAATGAAAGAATGGTTTTTATCCCCACAACCCAAAAGCGATTAGGTGATTTACCCACAAGGCCGTTACTTTGCAGTAGTTTTACGACGTATTATTTGGCCGTTTAGCAGGAATAATAACGCTTAAATAACGTATGTAGAACCTGTATAATTCCTGCTGGTAAACCAAAAATCCATACATTATTCCTGCAAAAAATTGCTTTAATATATTTTCCTGAAGAAGAAGATGCAAAACCCGCTAAATATCATCAGTCCAAAACTTTCAGATTACAGTTACAAATTGCCGGAAGATAGGATCGCGCAACACCCTTTAACAGAAAGAGATTCGGCGAAATTGCTGGTTTATTATAAAGGTGGAATTGCACATTCTACTTTCAAGAATTTACCAGATTTTTTACCGGAAAACTGTTTGCTGGTGTACAATGAAACGCAGGTTGTGCAGGCGCGATTGCATTTTACCAAAAGCACCGGCAGCAGGGTAGAGGTTTTCTGCCTGAATCCCTTACAACCATTCACGGAAATGAGCCAGGCAATGCAGGTTCGCGGTGAAACGGTTTGGAAATGCATGGTTGGCAACGCGAAAAAGTGGAAGGAAGACCAGACTTTGGAGATGAAACTGGACGATGAAAGCATTTTGGAAGCAACCCTTATATGCAAAGATGGGCGCTATGCCGAAGTCCGTTTCCTCTGGCAACCCGAAGATTTAACCTGGGCAGAAATCCTTGATAAGGCAGGTAAAATTCCATTACCTCCATATATCAATCGCTCAGAAAATGCTTTGGATGTTACAGAGTATCAGACTGTTTTTGCGAAAGAAAAAGGCGCTGTCGCCGCACCAACAGCCGGTTTACATTTCACCGAAAATCTTCTTCAGGAATTACAAGATAAAGGTGTTGAAGAAGCCAGGTTAACTTTGCATGTTGGCGCAGGCACTTTTCAACCCATTGAAGATGAGGATGTTTTGCAGCACCCGATGCATAATGAGCAGATTGTTTTTTCCAAAGCTTTTATAGAAAAATTAGCCGAAACCGATAGAATTATCATTCCTGTTGGTACAACATCCATGCGCGCATTGGAAAGTTTGTATTGGTTTGGCGTTCAATTAATTAAACTGGAAAGTGTTGAGCAGTTTTTTGTGCAGAAGCTGGAGCCATATTCTTATGGTGAAGATATTTTTCCAACTCGAAAACACAGTTTAAAAGCAGTTTTGGATTGGATGACTGAACGTAATTTAGAGCAGCTTTGGGGACAAACAGAAATATTCATTTTCCCGCCGTACGGGTTCAAAATTTGCAAGGGATTGATCACCAATTTTCATCTGCCGCAAAGTACACTTCTGTTGCTTGTTTCCGCTTTGATTGGCGACAGCTGGAAGCGCGTTTACGACGAAGCATTGGCGAATAATTACCGGTTTTTAAGTTATGGCGACGGAAGTTTATTGATCCCATAATTTAAGCATTTGGTTTTTAAATACGAATAATAAACACCGCTAATAAGCAGAGGATAGTTTAATAATTATTCGCCAACTAAAAGGTACAGCCAGTGTAGTGGAACAGGCATGGTTGCTACCGGACCTTCAGCGGCTATAAAATATGGTGGTACTAAAAAGTTAAAAATTATTAAAGGTACAGAGAAGCATACAAATTTTCGGTCGCCCCAAATTTTGTGCGCTTTTTCCGCGCAAAGTAAAATAACCGGAAAACTTAGGCAAAGCAGCCTGGTAATATCATATGCAATTAGTAGCTGAAGGGAAATAAACAAAATAAAAACAAATACAGGTAAGGCATTTTTTAGCTCGCGCTTATATGCAGCACGCAGTACAATATAAGCTGGGAAAAACCAAAACAGCCTGAATGCATAAAATATGCCCAGCGGATACAGCAGTACAATACGCTTAATTACATATATTATATTGGAGGTATTTAAATAGTAATTGTGGTCGAGCTCCACCTTAGTTTGTTTTGAAACATAATACCGATATAAAAAATACAGGACTATAGGTATTGCGACCCATAAAAGTGTTTGAGCTTTATACATTATATTTTTATGGTAATGCTTATAAAAGAAATATACCAGCAACGGCGGTACTGCAAACAAAGCACTTTCATGATTAAAAACCGCAAGGCCCAAAAGCAACCCGAAAAGTATATTTTTATGTGCGCCGGCATATGCCATAAATATAAAAAAATAGGTTATAGTATCTGTATATCCAGGTGAATATAATGGAATAAATAAGGTGTTAGAAAATCCAATAAATGCTGTAAAAATTAGGGCAGCGGTTGGCGTAAAAGCTTGTTTTCTGTAATGTATATATATGGCGGAAAGTAAAAACCATCCAAAAAGCAATGGAATAAACGGAAATAATGCGCGCCCTCTGAAACCTGTTACATATCCAATTACTGGAGCTAATATCCTGTATTGTAATGGATTGCTCTGCTCAAAATTAAAAGGCTGCTCACTTAGCCTGGCGTAGTTGTGCGCATGCGGCCAGGGCAAAACCGTGCGAGGTGTTACATAAAAAGCCGCAATAAGCCATATAAAAAGCCCTAAAAGTAAGCCGGTTATCAGTAAACCACGGGTGTTTTCCCACCTTACTGCAACGGCATCTGCTTTTAAGGCTCCTGTACGTACAAATTGGCTAAACATATAAAAATTCCAGGTATAATATACACCTGGCAAAAGTAATTAACCCTTGGCTAAATATTTAAAATATACCATAATATATCAACCCAGAAAAAATATTTAACAAAGGCAGTCATTATCAGGCTGGTTGCCGGCTTGCAGCTTTCACTTGCCGGGCTGCAATTTCGAGGTCAGCTACAATTATTTTTTTCATTTTCAGCATGGCTTGTACAACATTGCCGGCAACCTGTTGATTTGGGTCATTCATTAATGTGCCAAGAGCTTCCGGAATAATTTGCCAGCTTAAGCCAAATTTATCTTTCAACCAGCCGCACATGCTTTCTTCTCCGCCATCGGCAGTAAGTTTTTCCCAGTAATAATCAACTTCAGCCTGGTCTTTACAATTCACAAAAAAGCTAACTGCTTCATTGAATTTAAATTGCGGCCCGGCATTAAGCGCCATAAAATCCTGTCCGTTTAAATGGAAGGTTCCGGTAAAAGCTTTTCCATCCGGCCCACGTTGTATGCTTTTAATTTGCGAATTTTTAAAAACAGAAATATAGAAATTCATGGCTTCTTCGCAATTGTTATCGAACCAAAGGAAAGGGGTGATTTTTTGCATAAATTTAAAATTTTAGTTTACACAAACTTACGGACGAAATTTTTTGTGGAAGTGGTGAAATTACGGCAATGTAAAGGGCTTTATGCGGCAAAATTTAGTTTATGTAGCCATGTATCCATACTACAGTCCTATTATTCGCCAGGTGCGCACCAAACCCTTCATAAATGCGGCTGGTTTCTTCTGAATCAGCATCAGTTAACTGTTAATTTCGCAAAAATTTATCAGTGTTTTCTCGTAGCAGGAATTTTCTGTTTTTGATCGATGCTGAAAATGTTTTATCAAACCCATTATAAAAAAATGATTCGGCAAGCCAACGGCATTTTTCAACAACAAACACAGAATCATTGAATTTTGAGGAATCGGTTCTGTATTCTGCATAAAACGAAAAATGGTTGCAGCCGCCAATATGCAGCACCAAAGTATCGTTATTTTCGAGTGGAACAAAAGCGTTATATGTTAAAGTATCCATTATAAATTTAACTTCTCCGTAGTTTTTATACAACGATTTGCTGGTAAATTTATATGTGCTTGTATCAAATACGCAATCGGGTTCCTCTTCACTTAACTCATGGTGTTTTGCAATAGTTTTATCGTTTGCAAATCCGGTTGAGTCGCTATCGCAGCTACTCATTGTAAAAAATATGGAGGTATATAAT
>DAIUCM010000121.1:0-12989 GCA_036846145.1 Bacteroidota bacterium | reverse complement strand
AATAAAATTTTAAACGATTAAATTTTCAGTCGGAGCTCCCTGGGCTGTGGCTCACTGCCCGGAAGTTATAGGGAAATTTCCTTAACTAAACCACATTTATTCTTAATTCCTAATTTCCTAACACTGGCGCTCATATGAGCGAAAATTATTAAATTGGTACACTCAGAGAGTGTTAGTATAATATACACTAATTTCCACTGCGTTCAAAATAGCGCCAGCTTTGGGCACCTTATTGTAATTCTCAAATAAAAAAAACTGAATAACTTTCTAAGTGCATGCCATCGGTATTTAAATAAAGCGGAACACTCAGAGAGTGTTAGCATAAAAATGTACTAATTTCAACTGCGTTCAAATTATCGCAAGCGCTTTGGAGTTCTTACTTCTTGCTTCTTAATTCTTGCTTCTTAATTCTTAATTCTTAATCCAAAATCTATAATCTATTATCTATAATCCCAAAATCCTGTTTCTTTCTTAATTTATCTGTTCAAAAAACACAATTCATATAAAAAGTGTATTTTAGCATCAACTTATAGCATACTTTATGAAGTTCGAAAGATTATTCGATGTGTTTTATTACCAGCAGGAAAACAATCCGCTGCCCGATGCGATTGCGGAAAAGATTAAAGGCGAATGGGTTAAATATTCCACCGCGGAAATTCTTGAACAAATAAATGCTGTAAGCCGCGGCCTTTACAAATTAGGCATTCGGCCGGGCGATAAAATTGCCATTGTTTCCACCAACCGCAGCGAGTGGAATTTTATTGATCTGGGCCTGTTGCAGATCGGCGCTATTAATGTTCCGGTTTATCCGAATATAAGTATAGAAGATTACCGTTTTATATTTTCAGATGCCGAAGTAAAGCTTGTTTTTGTATCGGACAAAGCGCTGTATAACAAGGTAAAGCCGCTGCAAACAGAAATAAATTCCCTGCAGAATATTTATACTTTTAACGAAGTAGAAAATGCGCCGCACTGGAAAGAAATTTTAAAAGAAGAAGCAACTGTTCCGCACGATATAATAGAAGCGCTTATGCGCGAGGTAAAGCCGGAAGCGCTGGCCACCATTATCTATACATCGGGCACTACAGGTACGCCAAAAGGTGTAATGCTTTCTCACCAAAATATCATCAGTAATATAAAATCTGCCTTGCAGGTAATTCCTATAGAAACCTACAACCGCACAGTAAGCGCCTTGCCCATCTGCCATATTTTTGAGCGAATGGTAACGTACTTATTCATGTACAAAGGCGCGCGGATTTATTATGCCGAAAGGGTGGAAAGCATTGGTGAAAACCTGCGCGAAGTAAAGCCGCATTTCTTTACCACTGTACCGCGTATTTTAGAAAAAGCCTATGAAAAAATAATGGCCAAAGGCCACACTTTAACCGGCGTAAAAAAGCAGTTGTTTTTCTGGGCGCATGGTTTGGCCGAGCAATACGATACTGCGAATCCGGGCAGCGCTTTTTACCGTATGCAGCTGGCCTTGGCGCGAAAGCTTGTTTTTAAAAAGTGGAAAGAAGCACTTGGCGGCGAGGTGAACGGTATTTTCTGTGGCGCCGCAGCATTGCAGCCACGTTTGGCGCGTATTTTCAACGGCGCAGGCATTACAGTTTGCGAAGGCTACGGACAAACAGAATCATCGCCGGTAATAGCCGTAAACCGCATGGAGCCGGAAGATTCTCGCTTTGGAACTGTGGGTTTGCCTGTGCCCGGTGTTGAGGTAAAAATTTCGGCCGATGGAGAAATACTTGCCAAAGGGCCAAACGTAATGATGGGATATTACAAAAGGCCGGATCTTACCGCACAGGCCATTGACGAAGATGGCTGGCTGCACACCGGCGATGTCGGAACCTGGGTGGAAGGACGATTCCTTAAAATAACTGACCGTAAGAAGGAATTATTCAAAACTTCGGGCGGTAAATACATTGCGCCGCAGGTGATAGAAAACCAGTTCAAGGAAAGTAATTACATAGAGCAGATCATGATCATTGGCGAAAACAAGAAAACCATTTCTGCGCTGATCGTACCTTCCTTTGTAAACCTTGAAGCCTGGGCGAATGAAAAAGGAATAAACTATACCAATAATGAAGAACTGCTAAAATTGCCGGAAGTGCAGAAACATTACGCTTCTATTCGCGATGGTTTCAACAAAAAATTCAGCGATGTGGAGAAGGTGAAGAAATTTGTATTGCTGCCTGACGAATGGAGCGTTGATACCGGTGAAATGACGCCAACCCTGAAGCTGAAACGCAAAGTGATAATGGAGAAATATAAAAACGTGATACAGGAAATATACCACGATGAGCTTTAAACCTCAGGCGTTTTCCATATATGTATCGCTGTAAAAATACCTTTAAAGTATCTTTACAGTTAACTGCCGTTCCGCAAAACCAATTGAAGTGTTTTTTGCTTATTTCATATATGTAATTAATCTTTTGATATGGCGGAAACACAAGAACTGGCTGGCGTAGAAATTTCTAATCCTGATAAAATATTATTTCCAAAATCCGGCATTACCAAGCTGCACCTGGCGCAGTATTATGTAGAGGTTGCTGAGTATATGCTCCCGCATCTGCACAACCGGCCAATAAGCATGCAGCGCTTCCCCAATGGCATTGCAAAACCGGGTTTTTACCAGAAAGAGCGCAGTGAGCATTTTCCGAAGTTTGTAAAACCGGTTCGTGTAAAACTTAAAACCGAGGGCAGCAAAACTTATGTTCTGGTACATAACGAGCAAACGCTTGCTTTCCTGGCAAATCAGGGCAATATTCCTATTCATATATGGCTTTCGCAAAAAGGAAACATCAACAAACCAAATAAAATTATCTGGGATTTAGACCCGACAGATGCTGATTTTGAAAAAGTACGTGAAGGCGCTTTTTTGCTGCGCGATTTTTTTAAGGAATGTGCCGGAATTGAGCCATTTATAAAAACAACCGGAAGCCGCGGCTTGCATATTGTAATTCCCATAAAAGCAGAAAACAGTTTTACCAAAGTGCGCAATACTGCCAAAAAACTGGCCGATGCGCTGGCTAAAAAACACCCTGAACTCTTTACAACCGAAATGCTGAAAAAAGAGCGCGGCAAAAATGTATTTGTAGATTATTTGCGAAACGGCTTCGCACAAACTGCTGTAGCGCCATATTCCGTTCGGCCAAAAGAAGGCGCTCCTGTTGCCATGCCTATACATTGGGAACAACTGGAAAATAATGAATTCAATTCGCAGAGTTATACTATCAAAAATGCAATTAAACATTTAGAAAAAACAGGCGATATCTGGAAAGATATGTACAGTAAACCATATGATTTAAAAGATCTGCATATATAGTTTAGCTGAAAAATGCTTCGTGCTATTTAAAACCCAACTGTATAAGGAGCGCCAACATCAAATCCCTGGAAGCGGTAATACGGATGCTCGGTATGATAATGGCGGTAAGTACGCGCGCCAAATTCTTCCGCACCGGGATAATAATGCAGAGATAACTGGAACGTATTGAAAATGAGCCGCTCGTTTTTCAGCCTTAAACCTATGCCATAACCCTGGTAAAGCCTGCTGTTGTAGAAAGGGTTTTGCTTTGTGCCAATAAGCGCGAAATCGGCAAAAAGTACTGTTACCACGCGAAAGCCTAATGGTGTGTAAGGCGTAAAGAAATTCAGCTCGTAATTGGTTACCATTTTCTGCGTTCCGCGTATCCTGTCCGATGCAAAAACACGCAAACCTTCACCTTCATTTATATTCAGCAGCTCGCCGGGCCTGCGGTTATAGCCAATGGTAAAGCGGTTCCATAAAAAATGCCTCAGCTGCCAGCGTCCAACAGGCTGTAAGTTAGTAAAATACAGAAATTGCACGCCAAGCACACCCTGTTCAATATCGCCTTTGCGCAGGTAGCCGCCGGTTTCTATACCGCCATACATATAACCCAGTGCAGAATGCGTTTTGCCTGCCGCCAGCTTTATGCCGCTGTAAAAACGGTCAACACCATCTATACGGTTTATGCCTGCTGTATAAGATGCCATGTGCCCCAAAGGAATATCTTCCGTACGGCCAAAACCAAAAATAAACCTGTCGCGGTAATACTCCCGGAAGCTGTAACCTGCTGTTGCCAGGTAGGTAATATCGTTAGGGAAGCTTTTATTTACCTGCTCGGGCAAGCCGTGTTTTTTGGTATGTGTGCCGCTAACAATACGTCCGGCTAAAACAATCTGCGCCTTGCGCTGGTATAAAGATTTATGCGGACCGGGTTTTAGTGCTACGCCAGCCCAGGCATCCTGGTGCCAGATTGTGTTATGCCCAACAAAATGGCTCGAATCTTCTGTATGAAAATCATAATAAATATCTTTTCTCTCTATAGTTAAGCCGCTTCCCCATGGTGTTGTAGGCGAAAAGAACGGCCTGTTGAAACTGAGGCCAAATACCTGGTTACGGTTCTCGGTTAAGTAATATGCCCTCGATGAAATATAGGTCTTCCCTATTTCGGAAATGTTATAACTGCCGGCAAATTTCCAGCTGTTGTAGTACGATTCATCATACCACAATTTAGTATCGAGTCGCTGGCCAAGCCCTAAAAAATTAAGATCGTTTACTGACATATCGCCATTCGGCACCATGGGATCGCCGGTAACGCCAACACCAATTCCCCAAACGTCCTGCACATAAACCGTAACATCTACCGAATCTGATGAATCGCTTACATTTGAAACAATAATTTTAGCATCGTTTATATAGTTGCTTTGCCGCAGTAATCTTTCCGATTCTGATACCTTAAACGCATCTATGGTTTCGCCTTTTTCGAACAGGAGCTTGTTTTTTACGATCCAGCTGCGCGTGGGATAATGTAACCGGTTGGCTACTTTTTCGAAGCGGGTTATATTATGGCAGACAGGATCGTGCACCGAGTAGCCAAATACATTCAGTACATTTATGTGAATATGCCTGATAGGTTTATCTTCAAACTGATTATATCGCTGCTCGCTTACTTTGGTAGTGTCCTGCGGTTTGGCGGCAGGCGCATCGGTTGTAAAAACAAACATGCTGCGTACCAGCTTCGACACGAAATTATCTTTCAGGGCAAAGTTTTCTACCCGTTTCATCAAGGGAATGCGCTTTTTGGTAGAATCGCTTAAGATATCGGATGCATGAGTAAACGTTGGGCACAGCAATAGCACAAGCGCCAGGCAAACACCAAACCAGACCCTGTAAACCGCCTTTCTCTTCCTATCTGCATTCATCAATAACTATAAACTTGTATAGGTTAAGAAGGTTGCAAGCACTTAAAGTGAATTATGAATGACTATGCGGATAACAGGAAATTTGGTTAATAAACATAAAACTTAGAGTCAGGGCGGCACTCCTCACCTTAGATAAGGAGAGATGGCTATGAGCCGGTGAGGTTCGATTTACAGATTTCCTGATAGGTATTTAGCCATTAAATTAACGTGAACCCGGAAATTAAGCAATTGATTTACAGGGCGATTTAACAATGTTCCCATATATGCCTACACAGAAAAATGCTTTAGTGGAATAATTTGGTTTAGAAATGGCTGGCGTTAAGAAACGCAGAACTCGCCCGCACGCATTGGAAACGCGTGCGAGCCGCTCCGACTTAGAATCTTATATGACAATATAAGCATAGCTTTTTATAATTGGCAATAAAGAATGCTCAGGCCATCTTAAACAAATAAAAACAATCCGAAGGCAGCTCGCGCGCGTTTCAAACGCGTGCGGATGAGTTTCGCGTCTCGGACGCTTGTAATAATTCTCGGAATCACATTTATTTCCACAGTTCAAGGTAAAATATATCTTTGATTATTAATTCCCATGCGCTGGGGAATTGAAACAAAAAAACACAAGGCTGCCAAATGCTAAAGCAAGGTCAAATGACTTATTGAGCAGGAGAAAATAAACTATAGTTGCCTTTCAATGCTATGGATTTCAGCCCATAATAGAAATAAAAGCATTTTTTAGCTTTAGCCTATATGGGAAACAATATATAATATTGATGATCAGAGAATTAATTATCAAGTTCACTTTAAATTAAAAAGCCTGGAACTCAGTTTTCGGAATTTTAATCTATTTCATATTTTTCGCAGCATTCTCCTCTGCCACATATCCTGAAATAATTAACACTAGGCAGAAAAGAATGCAACCAATCAATTATTCAATCACTCATTCACTCATTCACTCATTGTCCCCTAAAACCACCTGCTGCGGCTCTCATCGTCCTGTATTACAACAAGCTCCTGCGCTTTCCGGCGGAAGAACATGCCTGCCAGTACGCCGAATCCAAATCCACCGATATGCGCCCACCAGGCAACGCCGCCACCTTCGGTATTACTGGTTAAATAGCTGCTTACCAGCTGAATGATTATCCACACGCCAAGAAAAACCCAGGCAGAAACACGCATGGTGGTAATAAAAAAGCCAATAGGTATAAGCGTCCTTACGCGTGAGTGCGGGAACATAACCAGGTATGCGCCCAAACAGGCCGATATGGCTCCACTGGCGCCAACACTTGGAATTTCGCTGGTAAAATCGGCAAAAATGTGCGATGCTGTAGCCGCCAGGCCGCCAACCAGGTAAAAGATCACGAAACCAAAATGCCCCAGAACGGCCTCTATATTATCGCCAAAAACCCAGAGGAAAAGCATGTTGCCGATGAGGTGCATCCAGCCGCCATGCAGGAACATCGATGTTAAAAGACTCGGCCAGTTTTCACCGTTTACAACAAGTGCCGGCGTAGCACCAAAAGTCACTATAAAATTATGCAGCGCTTCATCGCTTAACCTGAATTCGTATATAAAAATAAGTACATTTAGTATAATAAATAAAACGGTTAGTATAGGTTTGCGGGCGTTGTGCAGGCGGTCGTCTCCAATGGGTATCATTTAATATTTGCTTGAATTTATTAACCATTTACAGACGTAATAATATATGGCGGCCTATATTTGTTTTTATTTGCGTGCTGCGCGCCACCAATTGTAAATTAACAGTATGAAAATAGTAAGATTTTTATCCCTGGTTTTTATCGTTTTCTGTTTACAGGCTTGTAAAAACGGCGCTGAAACATTGCCCGAACTGGCTGGTGAAATTTTTGAAGCCTTGCAAAGCAATAACCGTAAAGATCTGCTGAAAACGGCACCATCACCGGCTGAATATGAAGAAGCCTACATGTTCTTTTACGCCAATAAATACCCTGATAAAAGCGAGCTGAAGAAAGAAGCAACAGATAAAGCGGTTAGCATGCGGCTGAACTTATCAGCAAATTTTAACGAGCTGATGAAAACGGCGCTGGAAGAAAAAAACCTCGACTGGAAAAACACAAAAATACGCGACCTGAAATATAACGTAAAAGACCGCAAGGAAGGTTACCAGGAAGCCAAAATGCGTATGATACTGGAAACAGGCGTTGAGAAAAACGTGGTGCTTTTTGACGCCATCCGCCATGAAAAACGCTGGTACCTGGTTGAGAATTTAAGGTGGGAAGAGTGAGATTCAATTACGAATTAACAATTACGAATTACGAATGCAGTATCTTCAATTAAAAATTAAAAATGAAGAATTAAAAATGCTTCTTCAATAACTAAAACAATCATCGGAACCAAATAAATCATTGTAAACAGCAGTTAAAACTTTGCTTCTTTGCGCCTTTGCGAGAAAATATGCCGAGATGCAAAGCAACCCTTATTCAATTAAAAATTAAAAATGCCGCGATGGGAAAAAATAATGAAAGATTGAATGAATGTAAGAATGTAAGAATGATCCGCGATGCGAAGCAACCTTACAACTTTTCAACCTTACAACTTTTCAACCTTTCAACATAAATCCATAATTTCTTTAAATCCTGTGCAACCATCTGCTATTTTTTGCATCTTATAAAGAAACAAACATTACGAATTTTATGAAAACTTTATTATTAACAGCTTTTATAGCCGTCGCTTCTTTGTCGTCCTGCACAAAATGTATTGAAGGCCCTGTAAATGATGTTTGCGCCGATATTTATGACCCTGTTTGTGTTGATGGTAAAACGTACGGCAACGAATGTGAGGCCAGAAGAACAGGCGCTAAAAACTGGGTAAAAGGCGAGTGCGAAGTGAAGTAAACCAATCAATTACGATTTAGCAAATACGAATTATTCGTCGTGGTAAAGGGGCGTATCGCATACGCCCTTATAGCTTTTACTTTCAAATCAAACATCAGCGCCGCGTAGAAACGTTGCGTGCAACTTCACATTTTACAGCTGGCAATGTTTGGCATAAAGCATTTTCCAGGTTTATTATATTCATTCTTAATTCTTAATTCTTAATTCTTAATTCTTAATTCTTAATTCTTAATTCTTAATCATTCATTCTTAACTGATCCACAACCAGTTGCCACAGCTGCTTATATTCTAAAATTTCTACACGGGTATTATTAAATGCAAAGGCAACAATGGGCGTGGTTTCCAGCTTTTTTAATAACAACACAGCTTTCTTTTCAGCCTTTATAACATCGAAATTATGCTTGTGCAGCAGCAACATAAGCTTAAGGAAGATATACTCGCGCGCGCCAAACCTGCGGCTGATGTATTTATACATATAGGTTTTCAGCTGCTCGGTTTTATTAATGGCAGAAATATAATCTTTTTGCTGCACAAGTAATGCGAACTGTAAAAAAGCCAGCGATATATTTACGCCTTGCTTATCTTTCTTATATATAGTTATTCTCTGCAAAATTTCCTGTAAAAAAATGTTGCTGCTTTCTCCAAAGGTTTCGCTTTTAAGCTTATTATTATCCTTCGCAACAAGGCAAAGCCATAGGTAACCGCCTAAAAGCTGCCACATTTCTATTTTATGCGCGTAAATATTTTTGCTGCCTGCCAATGCCATTAATTCTTTGTAACAGTTGGCGGCCAGTGTAAAATCGGAAACCCGCAGCGCCATTACAAACTGAAGCTCCAGCACAATAGGCCGGTTTCCTTCCATCGATTCAAAGAGCACCAGGTTTTTTTCGGCCTGTTGCAGGCCCTGCCGGTAAGCACCCATACACAAAAGGCTATCTGTTTTTACTATGGTAATATTGGCATGGCGTCCCTTGCTGTAAAATTCAGGCCTGGCAAGAAAATATTCCTCAAACGCATTACAAACAGCCAGTGCCAAAGCGTAATTACCGGTTAATTGCGCATGCAGGTTGCTTACCAGGAAATACAGCAGGTGCAGG
Source organism: Bacteroidota bacterium (assembly GCA_036846145.1). Classification (GTDB taxonomy): domain Bacteria; phylum Bacteroidota; class Bacteroidia; order CAILMK01; family CAILMK01; genus DAIUCM01. The sequence goes on along the minus strand of DAIUCM010000121.1, from coordinate 3,793 downwards.
TTGTACGTACCGAAAGCATTTTTCTGCTTACCTATATATGCAACTGCTTCTGCAGCAAGCGGTATCAGCTCCGGTTTGGGCGCATAAGAATGTGCAAATTGTATCATCAGCCTGTCATGCAATTGATCAGCTTCATCTTCGGCCTGTATAAGCGCATGATAATGTTTCATAAGGGCGGAATATTCATCGAAAGCTTTCTTATCTCCGCGTTCCACGCATTTTTTTCTAAGTATAGATGCAGCCAAAACAACAACAGGCGTAACCTGGAATTTCTGCGCCCTGTTAAGCACGCGCTGCATAAGCTTTACACCTGTGGCACTGTGGCTAATTTTAATAAACAGCATGGCAATAACATAATATTTATGGCAGAAAAACACATTATATGCGTATGTTTTCTGGCTACGGGTACTAGCATGTGTAAATAGAATATTGGTTAAAAGCCGTTCCCGTAAACGCTCCTTTAGCTTTTTACAGGCTACTATATTTTTATTGTTGCCGTACAGCGCCCGTTGTGCCTCGGCATCTGTATTTATTTTTCCATTGTAAATGTCGCTAATTAACGTATTGCTTAAGCTTTTTTTGCTGCCGGTAATATATTTTATAGTGTTAGCATGTTCCGAACGCCACCCTAAAGCTATGTTAATTAATTCTTTAAGCTCGTGCATTGGTAGTACTGATTTCTCATAATTATCTGCAATATAAGAAAAATAGCTATGTCGTAGAAATTGACTTTTAGATTATTATTTAGTGCTTTAGCAGTGGCAATTTGTACCCACTAACCCTTAAAAAAAACAGTACAAATGCACACCCTTATTGCCATTTTGCTCTACATGCAGGTAATACAAAGCCCTGGCACTTACCACCAATCTCAGATAGAACAACTGCAAGTGCAATACCACTATCAGATTGTAGCTATCCAGAACGATCCTGTACAAATGCAGCAGGTACAGCAGGTGTATTTGCCCATGGCGCAGGATGTAATAGTTATTAGCTGGCCACAGGATTCACGCCTAACTCCATTCAAATCTAAAAGCATAATTCTATATAACTAGCATTAAATATCACTCAACATTTATTAACCACAATCTTAAATTATTAAAATGAAGAACAAACCTAATTTTAAAAAGGTACTTTGTCTAAGTGTTTTTTCACTTGTTTTCTCAACAATTACATTAGCGCAAACCCCAGGCACATGGCTTGGAAAAACCGGGACTCTTGCGCCATGTCCAACGCCAAAGTCCACATATTCTACCACTAATGCAATTGGCATTGGTACATCGGACCCTGACGGATGGCAGGAAATTGATTATTGTAATGACCAGCAAAATGGCTTAATAGTTACCAAATACAATTGCAGCGGAATACCAAATTATTTACCTGCTTTCCCTCCAACGTATGATGGTATTATTCAACCAGTTTTACCAGGTGAAACTACCGGGCCTGTTATTTTTAACCCGCCTTTAAGTTTTAACTTAACCCAATACAATACTTTCAATGCAAAACCTATGATCTGGGCAAGAATAGAAAATTCAGCACTTTTCCAGCCACAAAGATCTGGTAACCATACTTCCAGGTTTATTGTAACACCATATGGGCAGTCCGGTTTAAATATTGAAAATCCGCGGGCAACATTAGATATAAAATGCCTTGGTGGACGAAACATGCCTGCAGTAATTATTGGCAGGCAGGTAGTAGGTACAACCAATAAAACACAACATTTACATTTTGTACCATTACTAAGTGATAATGGTTATAACCAGATTAGTGTGAAGGATGACCAGGGAATGTTTTTTACTGATGGCATGGGAACAGATGGTGCCAATGTGAATGGCGCTTTTGTAATTGCTCCATGGGCTAATAACAGGAATCCGCTGGTGGGTGGCATACGCATAGATAATATGGGAAATGTACAGATACATGGCGAAACAAAAACTACCAAGCTAAATGTGAATACTACCTGGTGGAGCGATTTTGTTTTTAATAATAACTATAAATTGCGTACATTAGCTGAAGTTGAAACCTTTATTACTGCTAATAAACACCTGCCTGATGTGCCAAGCGAAACAGAAATACTTAAAAATGGGATTGATGTAGGCAATATGCAGGCTATACACATGCAGAAAATAGAGGAACTTACACTTTATACTATTGCACAGGAAAAACAACTGGCAGCACAGCAGGAAGCTATTAATAAGCAGCAACAGGAAATGGAGCAGCTTAAACTGCAGGTAGAGTTGCTGCTGCAAACTAAAAAATAACATATGACAACCTTTCGCTTTATTACAATCCTTCTCTTTTTAGCATTTATTGCATTTTATTCCTGCAGGAAAAAGTGTTACGATGCTTCAAATATTGATTGCGAGAATTATGATCCGTGTATTGGCAAGAAAACTATTAATACTTACTTCAAAGTAAGGCCGGGTAACAATGGGTTTCCACCGCCGCCAGCCTGGTGCGATCTTGTGCCTACAGATACTTTTAATACCAGCAGTGTATTATTTGAAGTGCCTGAAGGTAATCCTGAAAACAGCACTTACGAGTGGCGCATAGGAAGCGAGGCAGAAAAAAGAACAGGAAAAAAGTTTGAAGTGGATTTTTCGCAATACCTGAATGCCGGTAAATGGGAAACATATATTCCTGTTACAATTACCATACGCACACCGATGAATAATTGTATGCAGAATAAAGAGGATACTATAAAAATGGTAACAAGAGAGTTATTCTTTACTGAGAAAATTTTACAAATAATGAAACCAGATGAAAAACAGGTCACTTACAAAGGATACTTCAACAATAATCCTGAAAAAGAAACTCATTTTCAAAACGTTCTACTTGAAGACAAAAGTTTTCGAGGTATCAAACCACCTATTTTATTGGTGGTAGGTCTTCCTAACATTGATACCTTAGCTGTGCCTAGAAATTGTATTGTTGAAGGATGTTCAAATTATATCCATAGCAGACAGAAAGCTCTACATCCAAATTTGTGTATGCCTGAGGTAAGTAAATATTTTTCTGAAGTGGAATGGATACTTTTAGATGGTATTAAAAGAATTAAAGTAATTTACAAATTTAGTCCCCCATCAGGAACTGAAAGGTATGAGTTTATTGGAGAACGAATTTAAATAATAAAGATGAAAAAAATAATAAATATAATAATATTGCTTTTGACCATACATTACGCAAAAGCACAAACGTGTAGTCCAATCACTATTCCCCCTGGTGTTGATTATTGTAAAGACGGGCGCGGCATTAGTACCAAGCCTTCGAACCCGGTAAACAATGAATGTCCTGATTTGGAGAACAATTTCGACTGGCGTGTAAAACATACACCGGGTGGCACCGTTCCTAATGAATATTATTTTATATACGGCCCCAACGCATCTGCTAATCCCGTTTGGGTAAGGAACCCATTCAACGGGCCAACAGATGCTACTTATCATCCTTACATTACCGCAAACCACGGCAGCAACTTTCAGCCGGAGGATGGATGGGAGCTGTTAAAGGTGGAGTTTGGTTCTGCAGGAAACATAGGGCTTGCGTTTGACCAGGCTCCCGGGCCAAACAACATAACCAATATAAGGCCTAAACTACCCTATATGATGCTGTATAACAAGTACAGCGGCACGCTCCGTTTTTTTGGAGCTTTAATGGAGCCTGACAATACCTACGAAACAGTTAAAATTGAATTGAGAATTCCTAGTCAATCTCCGCAAATACCTAACCAATCATATTCTAATAGAACTGGTTTAAACATTAATTAGAATTAAAAAAGCGGCGAGAAAATGCCAGTTTC
>DAIUCM010000120.1:0-13082 GCA_036846145.1 Bacteroidota bacterium | reverse complement strand
GTATTTATATTTTATAACCCTTCCGCCCTGCGGGCACCTTCCCTGAATCAGAGAAGGAGTGGCGCTTCGATTGCATATTCCGATTATAAGTTTGTTTAGCACTTTTAAGTCTATGCTTTCTCCATAAAAATATGAAATCCTGCGAAAGCAAAATTTTTTAATCTTTCAATTTTCCAATCTTTCAATTCAAAAAAATCTCCATATATACTGTTGTAAAAAAATGCTTTAGTACATTTGCAACAATAAGTACAGCATGCAAAAAGTAGTATCTTTTCTCAGGGGAATAAATGTAAGCGGAAAGAAACTGATCGCTATGGAAGATCTGCGGGCTTTGTACGGCGATTTGGGCTTCACTAATGTTTCAAGCTATATACAAAGCGGCAATGTGGTTTTCGAAACGGAAGAAACTGATTCGCAGGCTATTGCGCAGATGATCAGCGATAAAATCACGGAGACTTATAACTTTACTGTTCCTGTAATAGTACGAACTGCAGAAGAAATTCAGGCTGTGATTGAAGATAATCCTTTCCTGACTGAGATGTATATTGAGGAAGATCGTTTACATGTAACTTTCCTTGCAGAAGCGCCAAAACCGGAACTGGCGGAGAAAATGCACGACCAGAAATTCCAGCCGGAAAGATTTGCTGTTCACCATAAAGAAGTTTACCTGTATTGCCCGAATGGGTACGGTAACACCAAGCTCAACAACAATTTCTTCGAGAGTAAACTAAAAGTTTCTGCTACTACGCGCAACTGGAAAACAGTGCACAAGCTGGCGGAAATGTTGGGTGTAGATGGAAACTCTAATGACTGATTTTTGTTATTAGAATAAACAATAGGTCATGGACAATATACTGATTTTTAATAAAATTGCTTCGTTACCGGATAATCTTAAGACAGAGGTGTCGGATTTTATTGAGTTTTTAGCATTGAAATCTAAAAAGAAAAATGCCAATAAAAAGCCAAAATTTGGCAGTGCTAAAGGATTGTTTAAAATGTCGCAGGATTTTGATGCACCGCTGGAAGACTTCAAAGAATACATGTAATGCAACGCAATTTGTTAGATACACATACTTTGATATGGTTTCTTAATGGAGATGAATATTTGTCTGACAAAGCAAAAAAAGCAATAGAAAATAGTTCAGTCAATTACATAAGTATTGCTAGTTTATGGGAAATGGCAATTAAAATAAGTTTAAATAAGTTAGAAATAAATACGCCGTTTCATCTGTTGAGCACAACATTTACAAAAAACGGATTTGAGATTTTGCCGCTAACTTTTCAGGATACACTAACTGTTTCTACTCTGCCATTTCACCATCGCGATCCTTTTGACAGAATGATTATCGCGCAGGCTTTATCTAACGATTTGGAAGTTATTACTAAGGACGAACAATTTTCTGCTTACACAAATAATGTTATTTGGTAGCAACCTCAAAGCATTTTTTTGAGATAATAAGTATAAGGAAATTAAATTTCCATATCATCCGGATTTGTAGTTCTAGTGCCTAACTCAACAACCCGAATATTCTCCATTTTCTTGCCATTCACTTCCATTAATACCAACGTGCGCACTTTATGAAAGCCATGCCTTCCTGCAGCGCCGGGATTAATATGCAGTAAATTCAGTTTTGGGTCTTTCATCACCTTTAATATATGGGAATGGCCGCAAATAAATAAGTCAGGCGGATTCCGTTTGATGGCTTCACGGATATCGGGTGAGTATTTTCCAGGATAACCGCCAATGTGCGTGATGAGAACCACAATTCCTTCGCAAACAAATCGTATGGCTTTTTCGTAAGTGCTGCGAATATCCTGACCATCAATATTACCATAAACACCGCGAACTCTGGCTTCTTTCTGCAATTTTTCTGCAACGCTGTAATTTCCCCAGTCACCGGCATGCCATATTTCATCGCAATCTTTCAGAAAATGAAGGATGCGTTCGTCCATATAACCATGCGTATCACTAATTATTCCTATCTTCTTCATTTAATTTCCCGAACTTCGCAACGGCAGAAAGTTTTTAATCCGATAATTCGAAGCATTTTTCAGCCCTTTCATATATGCAGCAGCAAAGTAACAACAATAAAGAAACAATTTATGGCATCCACGCTATTTTGGAAGCGCTGGATTCTGGTAAATCATTGAATAAAGTTTTCATCCAGAAAGATATTTTCAGCGACAGGATGAAAGAAGTAATTGATAAGCTGAAAAAGTATGAAGTGCCGTTCCAGTTCGTGCCAAAGGAAAAGCTTAACCGACTGACTTCTAAACCGCACCAGGGCATTGTGGCCAGTACTTCGCAGATAGATTTCCTGAGCATAGAGAATATATTACCCGGCATTTTTGAAGAAGGCGAAACACCGTTTATTGCCATTATGGACAGTATAACCGATGTGCGAAATTTCGGGGCGATTGCGCGAAGTGCGGAATGTTTTGGCGTTCATGCTTTGGTAACGCCTGCGCAGGGAAGCGCAATGATCAACGCAGAAGCTTTGAAATCATCTGCAGGCGCTTTGCATAAAGTAAAAGTTTGCCGCGAGATCAATTTCCTGCGTTCAATTCATACCATAAAGAACAGCGGACTACAACTTGTTGCCTGTACAGAAAAAGCAGATAGGGAAATTTCTGAAGTTGATTTTACTTTACCTACGGCTGTTGTTATGGGAAGCGAAGGTTATGGAATTCATGAAGACTTATTAGCACTTTGCGATGTTCATGCGAAAATCCCTATGACTGGCGAAATACAAAGCTTGAATGTTTCGGTTGCAGCGGGAATTATATTTTATGAAGCGCTGAAAGGGAGGAGATAAGTTTGTAATGGTGAATTGTAAATGGTGATTTAAAAATTATTCATTCATTCATTGGAAATATAAATGCTTCGGCAATAATAACCGGCGCGCTTTTAATTTATTTCAAACGCGCAGATTAAATCCGTAATTTTGCGGCAAAATTCAACTTCCCGATATGCAGATCATTGATGGTAAAAACCTTGCACAGATCATCCGTACAAAGTTGCGCGAAAACGTTGAGAATCGTAAAAAGGACGGTCACCGTGTTCCGCACTTATCTGCAATTCTTGTAGGCACAGATCCAGCCAGCGAAACATACATCCGAAACAAAATATTAGCTTGTGAAGATGCCGGTTTTGAGTCGAGCCTTTTCCAGTACGATTCTACCATTTCAGAGAAGAAACTTCTTGAAAAGATTGCTGAAATAAATGTTGACGATAATATTGATGGCGTAATTGTGCAATTGCCTTTACCAAAACACATCGACGTAGTTAAGGTAATAGAAAGTATTGATTATACGAAAGATGTGGATGGCTTTCATCCCATAAACATCGGCCGTATGGCGAAAGGTTTAAGAGGATTTTTACCAGCAACACCATATGGCGTAATTAAACTTTTGGAGCATTATAAAATAGAAACCAAAGGCAAACACTGTGTTGTTGTAGGTAGAAGCCAGATCGTTGGTTCGCCAGTAAGTATATTGATGAGTCGAGATGGTTATCCCGGTAATGCAACCGTAACACTTTGCCATCGCCATACCGATGATCTGAAATCGATTGTACAAACTGCTGATATCATCATTTCCGCAGTTGGGCAACCTGGATTAATTACAGAGGAAATGGTGAAAGAAGGTGCTGTTGTGATAGATGTTGGTACCACACGCGTAAAAGATGCTACCAAGAAAAGCGGTTACCGTTTAGCCGGTGATGTAGATTTTGAAAATGTGAAGAATAAAGCCAGCTATATTACTCCAGTTCCCGGTGGAGTTGGTCCAATGACAATTGCCTGTTTATTGTTGAACACCATGCAGGCAGCGGAACATAAATGGAGCTGATAAATCAATTACGAATTAATAATTACGAATTACGAATGATTTTCATTCAGCATTCAAAATCCAACATTTAACATTTGCGCAGCGAGGAAGCATTTTTAGAACAAGCTATATATGCGGGTGAGCAATTGCCTGTAATGGAGGCTTTTTATACATTGCAGGGCGAAGGTGCCCATCAAGGTAAGGCGGCTTATTTTATAAGGCTTGCCGGTTGCGATGTAGGCTGCCATTGGTGCGATGTGAGGGAAAGCTGGCAGCAGGAAGGTCATCCTGTTTTTACGGTTGAGGAAATCGCAGAAAAAGCAGCTGCTAACCCAGCACGATTGGCCGTAATTACAGGCGGCGAACCTTTGATGCATAATCTTGCCAAGCTCACTGCGCTGTTACATAAATACGGTTTTATAATAAATATAGAAACTTCCGGCAGCAGCCCGCTAAGCGGCGAACTGGACTGGATTTGCCTATCTCCCAAAAAATTCAAAAACCCATTGCCGGAAGCCTACGAAAAAGCCAACGAGCTGAAAATTATTGTTTTTAATGAGCACGATTTCCGCTGGGCAGAGGAAGAAGCCGCCAAGGTAAACCCAAATTGTTTGTTGCTATTGCAGCCTGAGTGGGGAAGGCAGGAAAAAATGCTTCCGCGAATAATTGAATACGTAAAGCAAAATCCAAAATGGCGGGTAAGCTTACAGACGCATAAGTTTATGCAGATTCCGTAGTTTCGAAATGATTGATTAATTGAATTTCTTGGAGTAATAGTTGATTTACGTATATACTTATGCCGGAAAATACTTGCTCAAAATTAGGTATAATGGACAAAAATGGCGTTAAAAAAGAGTACTAATTTTCAAGTGGACAATTATGGCGGTGTTTATTTTAGTAAATTGTTGCATATCTAAAAAACAATTTCAAGCTTTGCCTATCAGGTGAAACATAAGCAGGCTCTGCTGGAGAGCAACCTGTGAGGGATAATCTGTAAACGATGATAGTCTTTTTTTTATAGGGCCAGTGTTATAGCTGGCTCTATTGATTATCAGAGTTTTTCATGCCTCAAAAAACTCATCTATGAACCTCTTTTTACGCGCTACAGATAAGCCATTGTGATTTCTTAGCTTATTCTTCAGGTTTGCAAAATGACCGTCTATGCTATTAGTTGTATTGGGTATTTTCAATTCAGCATGATCGTACCAGGTAAACAAGTATGGCAGGTTCATTTTCAGGCTTCTGTAGGCGCTCCTTAGCTTTCTATGCACGTACCTCGATTTGCCGCTGGGATCTGCTTTTCTTTCCTTTAAAAAACCTTCCCATTTGCTATGCCAGCTCATTAATGCTCCCTCGAAGCTTTCTCTGTCTGTATGTACCAGTAGCAGTGTAATCTTCCATAGCTCTTGGCTGGCGGCCATCTTTGGTCTTTTGGTCAGATACCTTCGTACTATGGCAACCTGATGGAAGTTACACATTTGCACCGGTATGTGCGCAAACATTTGTAATAAGCCTTTGCGACCATCGCACACGATAGCTTGTATCTTTATTCCTCTTCTGGCTATTTGTTCTATACCTTCCACATAGAGCTTATTTGTTTCTTGCTTTACATATTGCTTGTAGAGAATTATACCACTAATGCTGTCCTTAAAAACCATTACGCCAAACTTTCTTCCAAAGTAAGTAGTATCCATCAATAGATTTATGCAGGCAGGAAAGTGCGTTCGTGGTTTTGGCCGCACTTGATCGAGCTTGCGCTGGATTGTTCTTTTTGAGCAGCCATATTGTTTGGCAAGCTGATCGTATGTCTGCTTGCCTTCGATATATTGCTGCCACAAAGCATCTATTAAAATCCTGTTTCCTACTTTAAAACGCTTGCCGCACGTGGCACATTTGTAGCGCTGCACACCATTGTGAAAGCCAGCTTTAGTGGTAATTTTACTGCCGCAGAAAAAACACTTTTTTTATTCATAACCTTTCAAGTGCCGCAAAATTATAATTATCAACACATTACACGCGTTTTAACACCACATTTGTCCATTAACCCCAAAATTAAAATGGAATAACAATAAATTAAGAAGTGTTTTGCCGGAAAAAACCAGCCTTCTTATTCTCTCATTCATTCAATCTTACATTCACTCATTATTTCAGTGCCGCCAGGTATCGAAAATTCCCCAAAGCGCTTTTCCGCTGGTATATGTGAAGCTGCCGCCAAAAAGCCATAAGCCATAACCGATCAGGTTAGCACCATTAAAATTTTCGAAAAACACATAATGTCCACCAGCCATAAGGCCTGTTAAGCCGGCGCAAAGCATGCAGAAAAACATTACAAAAGCAAGCAGCTGCGTAGTGTGGAAGCCAAGTTTACTAAGAAATGTTTCGCTGAATTCATTATAAGGCATCTCTGAAAAATTTTGTGCCTGTTTGCGCGAATAATATTGCCAGCGGCGCATAGCATCAATTTCTCGGCCTGTGCGTGGCGCGTGTTTCATCATTTGCAGCTGATCGTAAATTCTCCTTTTTTCGGTGTCCTGCAAAATATCATAAGCAAGGTAAATCAGCTGAAAACGGTCAGAAGCCTCCGCATCCTCATTTACATCGGGATGGTATTTTTTAGCCAGCCGCCGGAAGGCATTTTTTATATCATCCGGCTCCGCTAAGGGAGAAACTTCTAAAATATCGTAAAAATTCAAAACCTTAAGTTATAAACAATATTTGTATGAGAATCTTAATAATAAAGCAATTTGCCGTAAGCCTTGTTTAACTATTTAAGTTGTTTTTGCAGTAATATTTTATACCCCAGCAGCCCATTGGCAGTAATATAAAATGCATTACGTACTACAATAATTCCATTCATTTCGGTGCCTTCAATTTCATCTGCCGAAAAAATAAGCATATGCGGATACTGCTTCAGCTCAGGGCTGTTCAGCTCAACCTCCGATTTGCCTGCCTGGCTGGCAGCAACGGCCATGGGCTGCGGCAACGCATATTGCGAAGTTACAGGAGCATCATGAAAAAAATAGTTGATGCTCAATAAAATTGCCAGGCAAATATTGCCCCAGCCTAAAATGCTATATGCCAGTATTTCTGCAAAATAACGTTTCCAGTGCCTGAAAAACAGGTAATGTACGCCAAGCGCCAGCAAGCCAAAAAGTAAAGCAATAAGAAATAACGTATCGGCATAAATAAAAGTATTAAGGCCAAGCCAGAAGTTTATACCCATGCCTATAAAAAGCCCGATCAGCAATACGCTCATTATAAAAATATTAGCTTCATTACGGTCGGCTGCCATACTTGCTGTTTTCTTATATAATTAACATCTGCAAGGCAATGTTTAGTTTTTTTAACTGAATTTTTTAGCCGGTTGCGCTTTAACCGGATACGCCGGAATACTTTAAAGTTTGGACTAACGACTGGAATTGAGTTTATAAATATTGCATGAAGCAAACCAGGTTTTACATTCATGGCCTCCGGTTATTTGCGATTGAAAAAGCTGAGATGCGCTTGCACTTTTGAATACCAATATAGAATGATAAATGCGTAAATAATGCTGGTTTGTGTGCCACTAAACCAGGGAGTATCGCTTCGGAGCTCCGTGGCCTGAGGCTCACAGCACACTTTTCAACTGCGCACCATTCATTCTATATTGGTATAAAAGCATTTTTTAACGATTGTATATATGCAAAACAGCCGCTTGTTTAAAGCAAGCGGCTGTTTATTATAAAGATGTCACGAATCGGTTGTAGTGCGTTGTTTTTTTACAACCGGCCTTATAATTAGTCTAACACGCCGATCGAAAGTAAAGTAATTCCAAACCCAGTCTGTAAATACCATTAGTTTGTTTCGGAAGCCAATAAGGTAAAAAAGGTGTACAAATAGCCAGGCAACCCAGGCCATAAAACCGCCGAAATGTATTTTCTTTGTCATATCAACCACTGCTTTTTTGCGGCCTACGGTAGCCATGCTTCCTTTATCGAAATATTTAAACGGCAGCGGGTTTTCTTTTTTGATCATCTTTTTTATGTTTTTTGCAAGATGCTGGCCATGTTGTATCGCCACTGGTGCAAGCATCGGCAGTCCGCGCGGTTCCTCCGGCGTTTCATGCTGCGCAATATCGCCTATGGCAAAAATATTTTCTGTGCCTTTTATACGGTTAAATTCATCTACCAGTATCCGGTTTCCGCGTACGACAATTGCTTTATCCAGCCCTTCCGGAACCTCGCCCATTACGCCGGCAGCCCATATAAGTGTTGCCGTTGGCAGAATTTCACCAGTAGAGAGGACGGCATTCTGGCCATCGTAACTTTTAACGGCAGCGCCGAATTTGAGCTCCACGCCAAAACTTTCGAGATATTCGCGCGCGTGCTTCGATGCTTTTTCGCTCATGCTGGCAAGTACTTTATCGCCCGGGTCCAGAATCATTATGCGCATCTGGCTGAAATCAAGCTCAGGATAATCCTTTGGTAAAACTTTTTTTCGCAGCTCGCTTAATGCACCGGCAAGCTCAACGCCGGTCGGTCCGCCGCCTGCAATGGCGAAGTTCATCAGCCGCTGGCGCTGGCCGGCATCTTCGGCACAAAGCATATTCTCAAAATTCTGTAAAATAATATGGCGCATATCAATGGCCTGGCTAACCGATTTTAACGGCAATGCGTTTTCTTCCAGGTCCTTCATGCCGAAATAATTGGTTTTAGAGCCCGTTGCCAATACAAGGAAATCATAAGGTATATCGCCAAGGCCGGTTTTAACTTTATTCTCCGCCGGTAATATTTGTTCTACTTCCGTCATCCGGAAATGATAGTTTTTAGACCGTATAACCTTCCGCAAAGGGTACGCAATGGAGCCAGCTTCCAGGCCTGAAGTTGCCACCTGGTATAATAAAGGCTGGAAGGTATGATGATTGTTACGGTCCAGCATTACAATTTGTACGTTGGCCTTGCGTAACTTGTTGGCTACATTTATTCCTCCAAAGCCACCGCCTACAATTACAACGCGCGGGTAAGGAGAATCGGGTATATTAGCTGCCATATTTAACTTTTAGTATTGGATTTTCGAAAATTACAACATAAATTAAATAAGGTAGTTTAAATTGGGCGAGGATCGAAAAAGAATTAAGAACAGGGAACATAGAGTGATGCGATGCGAAATAACCGGAGATTATTTAATTACGTATCACTGTAGTTTAGATAAGGAAATTTTTTAATTAGAGTTCTGTGAGCCACAGACCTCGGAGCGCTGATTATAGAATACCACTAAAATTCAGATTCACTTTACAATTCTAAATTAATAAAATTTTAAACGATTAAATTTTCAGTCGGAGCTCCCTGGGCTGTGGCTCACAGCCCGGAAGGTTAAGGATGGAATAAATTCCATCCCTACAATATTTGATAGTCCCTACTGGACTTGATTAACGCTCCGAACCAAGTTCCGTAGGAACGATAAAATATTGTAGCGACGAATTTCAATCCGTTGATGGCTTTCAATTCTGCATATCCACTTTACCCGAAAAATGCTTAGTGTTTTTTGTCTTCGTGGGGAAACAACTGAGATGTAAATTTTTTTTCAATTTTCCAATTTTCATTTTCTTACATGAAAATATTTAAAATTAAAACTGAAATTAACGCGCCTTTCGATAAGGTTTGGAATGGTTTCGGCGAAAAGCTTTTTAACGCATTGCAGCCTTCGTTTCCCGCAACGGAGGTTTTACGCTTCGATGGCTGTAATATTGGCGATGTGGTGGAAACAAATATAAAATTCTTCGGTATAAAGCAGCCATTTTACGCTGTAATTATAGATAATGCCGTTAACGCGCAGCAAGCCTGTTTTACAGATATAGGTACAAAGCTGCCTTTTTTTCTCAAAGCCTGGCAGCACAAGCATATTATCAGCTCCGCAGGCGAAAACACAAGTATTATTACCGATGAGATACATTTTGCATCGTGGAACAAGGTTGCCGAAGCATTTTTACTCCCGGTTATATATGGGCAGTTATATATGCGCAAACCGGTGTACAGAAAATTTTTTCAGCAATGAAATTTACCGAAAGCTAAAACAATATTGCTTTTTGAATTATTATAATTATTAGCAGAATTCAAAAAAATAAATATTATGCGACAGTTTTCAGTATTATTTGCTTTAGGGTTGTTTTTATTCACAGCCTGCACTCACGATAAACCTTCGAAAGTTGTAGCCGAAAAGTTTCTGAATGCTTACTCAGCCGGAAATTTTGAAGAAGCCAGGCAATATGCTACAGAAAATACGCAGCGCTACGTATATTTAGGCGGCATACTGGCAAAATCGGCTAAACAGCAGCAGGCGACCGAATATGAAATATTGGATTGCCAGGAAGTTGGTAACAAGGCAACAGTTAAATACAGGCTCAAAGGCAGCGACAACAGCGATGTTATGTACTTGGTAAAAAAGAACAACGCCTGGCTGGTTGGTATTGAATAAGTAATAATTTGACTGGCGAAATTTTTAGTGCCGGATGATGACTTTTTGTGTGGCAACGGCATCGTTTAACTGGTATTTAATAATATACATGCCGTTCGGCCAGCCGGTACAATCAATATTCAGCTGTTTTTGTGGCCGGCTTTGTACAAAGTACCGCTTGCCGCTGATGTCAAAAACCTCGGTTAACATATTATTTTCCAGCTCGTTGATTGTAATATTATGGCTTGCCGGGTTCTGAAGTATTTTTGGCAGGTTGTATATATGCGCATCTTCATTGGCAGATAAACCGGAACGCAGTTCAATAATTCTGTCATCGTTTGCAGCAGGATTACCACGGCCATCGCGGTTGGAAGTAGCAATAAAAACTCTTCCCTGCGGAGATACGCAAACATCGCGCAGGCGTCCAAACCTGTTTACCAGAAAATCTTGCGTTTTTTCTATTTTTTCGCCATCTTCGCTCAGGTGCAAAACGGTAAATCTGCCTGCTTTTAAGGAAGTTAACAACAGGCTGTTCTGCCATTGCCCGAAAGGTACATTTCCGCTTTTATAATAATCTATACCACAAACACCTAAAGTTGGCGTCCAGCCATACAAAGGCTCAACAACATTAGAATCGTTACAAAACTGCTGTTCGCCGGGCGTGTTGCAAAATCCTACAACATTGGGCCAGCCATAGTTTCTGCCTTCAGCGTAAATATTAACTTCATCATCGCTGCTTGGCCCATGTTCCGAACCGTATAGCTTGCCATTCGCCCAAACCAAACCCTGCGCATTACGGCTGCCGGTAGCCCATACATAACTGTTGCCAAAGGGATTATCATCCGGTATCGAACCATCTGTATTCATTCGTAAAATTTTACCATTCAGCGAGTTGCGGTTTTGCGAAAGATTTGCATTTCCGGCATCGCCGGTAGAAACATACAGTTTATTATCGGGCCCGAAAACAAGCCGGCAGCCAACATGATTCTGGTAACCTGTAATATCATCGAGCAGCACAACTTCATTCTGCAGCTTATCATCGGCATATTCATAGCGCACTATTTTTTCGGTTATCCTGTTGTTCTTCAGGTAAGTATAAGCTAAAAATACATGCGGGTTGCTGGAAAATTCGGGATGCAAAGCCATGCCCAGCAAGCCGCTTTCACTTTGCTCTATAACACCAGGAATGGTAATTAAAACCTGTTGCTGCCCGTTTTCCGGATTCACACGGCTTACTTTCCCCGCCCGTTCCGTTACCCATATATAATCATCCGGCCCCCAAAGTATTTCCCAAGGCGTGGCGAGGTTTGTGGCTACATCTAAAGTTAAAACATTCTGCGCTTTGGCAATATGCGCGGATAAAAACAAGGCAAGTAAAATAGTGAGTAATTGGCGGATTTTCATAGCAAGAAAGTTATGGCAAATACAAAAATGGTAAATTATTTAATTAATATCAATTTTTTGGTTTGGGTTCTTTGATTACCAAATTGAATATGGGTGAAGTAAACGCCCGCCGGCAAATGCCCAATAGAAATGGTTTGTTGATTACCCATTAAATACTCACGATGAAGTAATTGGCCGGAAATATTAAATATTTGAAGCTCTCCCTTTTTCTGAATGAAATCTTCGGGTAAACTTAATGAAAATGCCGAATTTGCAGGGTTAGGATATATTTGCCAGCTGATATTATTCTTCACCTGTTCTTTTATACCTACAAGCTGGCAATCTTTTTCAAGGCAGCCATATTCATCGGTTTTAATTATAAAACCACGCTGTTGGGTGGTATCCGTTAAATTCCAAGAATCAGCATTTAAATTGTACTCGCCAGTCAGGATAAAACCGCCACCCTGCAATTGGGTTAAGGAATAAACCTTATGGCCACTGCCGCCGTCAATACTATCCAGGGTTGCATATTCATCGAACCTTTTTTCAGGAAGAATTCGCCTGAACCAAAGTACGTTTCCTTTAGTATCTAATTTTAATAAATAGGGTACACGGTAAACATTCCATACATCGCCTGCAAGTAATATATTACCATCCTCAGTAAGCTGCATATCTCCAATGAAAAAGTAGGCTGAATCTCTGTTCATTCCGTCTTTCATCATATATTTACGGTCCAGCTTCTTTTTCCACAATACTTTGCCTGTTTCGGTAAACTCAGCCATCCAGATTGTGTTTTTTCGGTTAGGCTCTGCAAGGTATGGGCTGGTTGGGTAAGGCGCTTTCCTGGGCCTGTAAAGCATATCGCTCCATACAGCAAAATAGGTATTGTTTGGCCCTGCTACAATTTGCATTTCCATACCGCTTATGGAGTCGTTGGTATTAAGGTCAAGCGTCCATAATTCTTTGCCGGTTGTATCGAGCTTTTTTATATAATGGTCAAAAGCTTCCGGTGAACCTCTGAATGCCCATTCTCTGCGGAAAACTGCTAATGTTGCCTGTTTATTGTGCGAAGGAATAATACGTACGGGCCTATAGTGGCAATCTGAACCGCAGGGTGAATAATCTTTTCGCCATATAGGTTTAAAATTGGAATCTAATTTTGTAACGAAAGATGAAAAAAGGCCAGCAACTTCTTTTTGATAAAAACCTGTTCCCATCCAAGTTTTTTCAGAAGTCTGGTAAAATCCTACAAATCGTGTGTTAAAGGTATCAATGTTTATATTGTATATCTCAGGGTTATTTAAAGATTTTGAGAAGAAATACATAAAATTATGATCATATTTTCCCCAAAAAGTGCTAATAGATACAGCCAAGCCATCAGTTGCTTTTGCAATAGCATAATTATCTGTTGTAATAGTACTTATTGTAGTATCGTTAAC
>DAIUCM010000119.1:0-13105 GCA_036846145.1 Bacteroidota bacterium | reverse complement strand
AACCATGCTTTTGTACATACTACCGGCAAAAGCACAATTCACTAACGATCCAAGTAAAACTCCACAGGAAAGAGCAGAAATTTTAACCAACTGGATGCAGGCTAATCTGAAGCTTACAGATGCACAGTTAGGAACAATAAAAGCAATTAACACAACAGCCGCAAGCCAGATGGAAGCTGCAAAAACAGAATTTGCTGGTAACGCACAAGGCTTTTTAGAAAGAGGTAAAGAAATTGAGAAAGAACACAATATTAAGATGCGAACTGCTTTGAATCCGAACCAGTGGAGCAAATACCAGAAATACCGCGATGGAACTTTAATAGGAAAAGATCGTAAACGCAAAAAAGGCGATAAAGAAGAGAGTGAAGAGCCTGTAATTGCAGTTGAATAATACAATATTTTATAATGAAAAAGCAAAAGGGCTGCGTACAACACGCAGCCCTTTTTTATTGTAAGATTAGTTGTTTAAAATTAAATACTCTTATTAATTCAGCAGCCTGCGAACCTGCATAAGCCTCAAGGCATACCTTGTGTCATCAACCTGGCTTATTTTCACGCCGCCGTTTGAAGAAGAATGTACGAATTTGACTGGTCTTTCGCCCTGCTTGGTGATTACAATACCAACGTGGCCCGGCTTGCGGATTGCCATGTTTGTACCTGTAAAAACCAGCAGATCGCCTTTACGCACCTGGCTCAGTTCCACCTGCTGGCCGGCAAAAATCTGCTCTTTGCTGGCTGGCGATAAATTTATGCCGAACTGGCTGAAGATATAATGCGTAAAGCCTGAACAATCAAAACCTGTAGCTTTGCTTCTGCCGGCATGGGTATACCTGGTACCAATAAGGCTGGTTCCCAAAGCAATCATCCTGTCAGCAATGCTTTCATCCTCAAACACATCTTCTTTAGCACTAACCATTGATGCAGAATCAGTTATAGCAGGATGAGCATTTGCATATGCTGGCGTAGGTACAGCGTTGGTAGCTATTACCAATATCATTACCACAATAATCAGCACACTGCTAAGTGCAAAATATACTTTCCCTGCTTTCATGTACATATATAGTTATGTTATTATATACATACAAATATAGCTACAGAAAAATTCTCTTACAAGCTTTTTTTAGAAATAATCGATGGCCGGTGTGCGCTGTGTAGGGAAGAAATACCGTATGTTAAAAGCGAAATAGTGCCCGCTTAATGGTGTAATTACACTTTCTTCAATACCGTTATTTTTGTAAGCCACAATAGTATTGGCCATGGGAAGCAACATGCGGTGATACGAGCCGCCAATATAAAAATTGCCCGATTTTTCTGTCCGGTATTCGGCTCCAACGTCTGCTATTAATCCAGGCAAAACCCAGTAATTACGCTCGGCGCGCTGCTGGTAATACTCGTTTTCAGTAAAAATACTGTTGGGGAAAAAATCAAGCGAAATGCCAAATGTATTATTCAGGTACAGGTTTTCCGATAAGCGTATGTAAATCAACCCGGTTATAGGCACTTCATAATTTACAAAGCGGAATTTGTTTTCGGTACTGCCGCCGGCGCTATCGGTAATATTAAGTTTATATATTCTTCTTACATAATAAATGCCTGTTTCGAAAGAAAGCAACGAAGGCAGATCTTTACGTAAAACAACGCCCGCGCTGTAACCTACCTGTGGATCAACTGTAAACTGTACTTTATTTTTCGCAATGGTAAGACTTTCGTTATTAAAAAGTGCGCTTGGTACAATTGGTTTAACGGCAATACCCAGCCTGGGTTCCTGCTGCGAAAATGCCTTCAGCGTAAAAAAAACCAAAAATAAAATTATAATCGAAGTATTTCTCTGCATAAGTATATATGTAGTAACGCATATGGCAAAAAACATACAAATTGCCATAACCTAAGCGTTTATTTACATTAGCAACAAAGTTCGGCATATAAAAGCTTCCATCAAAATACAAGTTTATAGCTTTATCGGAAGCATTGTTCAAAAACTATTTGCAAAAACTCGGCTTTATGTAAAACATTATTCGCAGCAAGAGTGTATTATTGCCAAAACTATAATATTACTGTACCGTATGTTTCTACATCATTTAACCGAGAACGAGAAAAAAGCTTTTCTTACCCTGGCAAAAGAATTTATTTTGGTAGATGGCGAGCTAAGCAAAGAAGAAGAAGACTTGGTTCGTATTATGAAAGCTGAGATGAATATTGAAGATGGCTACCCGGAAGGGCAGATAAGCCGACAGGAGCTGTTTAAAATGTTTGAATCTCGCCGTTCACAAATTACTGCTGTAATTGAAATGCAGGGCCTTGGTTACGCTAATATGGAGTACCATTTGCAGGAAAAAGAATTTGTAAACGAAATGGCTGAGGCATTTGGTATCGAAGGTGAAGAATTAGCCGATATTGATGACTGGGTTGTTCGCCAGGTTGCGTTGCTTTATGAGGCAAATGAATTCTGGAAAGAAACCGTATAATTAAAGGATTTTCTACGCTAATTATATATGAAGCCCGCTGCAGTTGATGCAAGCGGGCTTTTAAAGTTTGTTGCGTTATGTATTGAGCCTACCAGTTTCAGTTTGCACTAATCGAAACGAATGCGGGCTTTTTCGTAAATATACCATCTTTCTCCCTGGCGGCGAAGGCGGCCTTCCTCAATTACTGTAATTACCTGCTTGCCTGCGGCTTCGTTTAGGAACATGCAACAAGGCGCAAGATATGTTTCCGGGTCGGAAAGTGCTTTTTCAATTACTTCCGGATATAATAACGGCGAGAAAAAAGCTTTATTTGGCACATCTTCATACATTTCCACTTCGTATAATGATTCGGCGGAAGGTGCATCGGTAAAACTTTGCGGCGCAAAAGATCCATCCTGCAAAGGCAGGCCAAGGTATTTATAATCGGGAAGTGCAATGCCGTCTTCCTCCTCATCGTCAGCAATATTAGCTGCTGCTACAGGCGGCATGTTCGATGCGTTATCTGACCGAACGGTATTCTGCGCGGATATATTTTCAACCGGCTGTTCTTCTTCAGCATATTTTTCGCCTGCATAATCGTCTTCTATTGTTTCTTCTTCATCGGCAGCGGCAAAATCAACATCAGGTTTCGGCACATCATTTTCATCGTCTTCTGTATTATTAAATACTTCGGTAATATTGCTGTCGGCAATGGTTTCAGGCTTTGGCTCGCTGGTTTGTACACGCTCTTCGGTTGTAAGAATCGGCGCATCAGCCTGGTCCACCGGTGTTGGAATAAATGGTGGCGTGGTTTCTTTTACAGTGCTTGTTGTAGGGCTTGCGGTATAGTTCTCGGGCTGGGTATAACCGGTAGATGCTGTAACCGCAGCAAGCTTATCGTCAAATTCGCGGCTGATGCGGGCAATTTCCTGGTACATCTTGGTTTCAAGCAATTGATAATTCGCCATCGATTCATTTACCAGCGGTCCTCTCGGTTTATTGCCTTCCGGCTCGGGCGCTGCAACAGGCATTGCGGAACGTGCACGTGAAAGCTGGCCGATTTTACTAAACAGGTAAGCGCTTAACCCAAGGCTAAGCAAACCAATAAGCAAGCTAAGATAAGTGAGCCAGCCTGTATTGCCCGGCGCTTCCTGGGGCTCGTCATCGGTTAATATTATTCCGCCTTCTTCACCCAGGTCTTCATCTATGCTTCCGCCACCTGGTGCTGGCTGGTTCTGGGGTGCCGCTGTAGTTGAAGGGCCGGAAATATTATCAATGGCATCTTTCCTGTAACCCTGCAGCTTCTGCTTAAAATCCGCAACATTACCTTTACGCGGTTTAGCCTCAATTTTTTTATTGGCAAAAGAAATTACATTATCCAGCTGTACTGCAAGTTCGTCGCCGCTTTTGTATTTTGTTTTGAAAGCCTCGATATCTTTTGCAAGCGCCGCTGTGGTTCGTGCTTCATCTTCGGGAATGCTTTTAAGGATAGATTCGAAACTGAAGCAATTGAGATTGTTTGCTATTTCTGCGCGGCCGGCCTCGCGGTGTATAAAACGTATGGTTTCACAATTAATCTGATCGACCGTACTGTTAAAAACCGACTGGGCATTGGGCTGGGCAAAAGCCGGCATTGCTGCGCTTAACAAGCATATTACCAATAATATAAACAGCCTGTATAACTTGTTTTGTAATGTTCTCATAGTACCTGTAAATTACAACTGCATAATTAAGGAATATTAGGCAAACCGCAAACAGGAATTGAATTTTCCCATGCTGGTTCCGCATATATACCATTACCCTAAAATGCTTTCGGAAAATATTTTTAATGAATGTTAGCGCGATTTTTTATGAATGATAATGCCGGCAAGGTCTTTAATGGTTAAAATTCCTGTTATTTCATTATCGTTTAAATTTATATGGAAGGTTTTCTGCATATCGTTAATAAAATTATTGGCAGCCAGCTCAGAATCGGTAAAACCGGCCATCGCTTCAGGATCATACACTTCATCTAAAGAAACACCTTGCTCCTTGGCGAAAACCATTTTAAAGATGGTTGATATTTTTGTGAGGGCAGTAAGGCTTGCTTCATCGAGGTTTGTTCGCAAAGAAATAATGCGTTTAAGCACAAGCATCATGCTTTCAAAATACATATCGCTAATGGCGTGTTCCATAGCAACATCGGCATTAAAATGTACATCGGCTGTTTCCTTGGCGATCGCATCCTGCCAGGCAATCATCCAGACTGGTTCTGCATCTTCATCTTGGCTTACTGGTATTGCTTTATTATAAGGTATTAAAATAGATCCTATTTTATCGGTCCACTTTTCTATCCAAACCTCAACCTGCTTTTTGGTGCATTGTAAAATTATTACCACAAGTTTTTTATGAGGTTGCAGATTCTGCAGCATGGGCTGAATCTGCAGCATTAAATCATCATCCTGGCTTATGGGCACAATATCGGTGTATAAAAAATGCTTCTCCCGATCCTGAGTATAGTAGCTAAATACCAATGGTTTATCTGCGGGCTTATTTTCGCCTGTACTCATTATCCATTTAGGTTCAGCTTCAAAAACCTGCTTGCCAGCCTGCGCTATTGCTTTACCACAAATGTATTGCAAGGTGCTTTTGGGTATAGAAAAAATACCTTTCTGGTGTATATTAAGTAAAAACCGATGCTCATGTGTTAGGGTTTGCGCAAGAATCTGGCAAAATTCATCTGTTTTAATCGGCATGGCAAAGTGCTCTGTTAGATTTTTAATAATGTAAATAAAGGTATATTGTTTGTGGCAAATATTCGCTGCTGCAATATTATTTCCAAGGCTTAACTTCGGCATAATTATTTATAAGTAATGGCACGATCCAATTTGTTTTATTTCAGGCACTTTGTAATTGACCAGGCTAACTGCGCCATGAAAGTTGGAGCCGACAGTATGCTTTTAGGTTCGCTGGTTCCTACAGAAAGTGCTTTGCGGGTGCTGGATATTGGCACCGGAAGCGGCGTACTGGCGCTGATGATGGCTCAAAGAACCAAAGGCATGATTGATGGGGTTGAAATTGAGGAGAACGCATATATACAGGCTGTAAAAAATGCTTCGGATAGCAGCTGGCGCGGTCGGATAAAAATCTACCATACATCGCTGCAGAATTTTAACCCGCCAGATATCCGCTACGATCTTATCATTAGCAATCCACCATATTTTGTTGCTCATAATTCCTTAAAAAGCACATCACCGCAAAAAAGCCGGGCCAATGCAAGAGATCATAATCAATTGTCATTCGAAGATCTGTTATTCCATGCTAAACGACTGTTAGCACAACAAGGCAAATTCTATGTTATTTTACCTTTCGCGGCAAAACAGGAATTCATTAACAAGGCTGAAATTCAACAGCTTTACATTTCGGAAGAGATCGATATACGAAGCAAGCCACAGGCGCCGTTTATACGCGTAATTTTAGGCTTCACTCATCAACAAAACTCACAACCAATAACCAGTGAATTCACTATTTATAAGGAAGAAAAAATCTATACCGAAGCATATTTAAAAGCTACCGAAAACTTCCATGCACATAATATGCGTTTACGGAATAAATAACCATTATCTTACAACATATATAGCTCCGGCAAAAAATGCTTCTACCTGTTCGCAGCAATGAAAAACAGCAGTAACTTCTATTTTAATTGCCAGGTGCTGCGCAATATGTTTGCCGAAAGCTAACTTTGAAAAATGATTACAGTTACAGGAGGCACCGGTTTTATTGGCAGCTATATTTTGTATTATCTTTTGCAGGAACACAAAACGGTTAGAGCCATACACCGGAAAAACGCAGATTTCAGGCACATAAAATTTGTATTTGAAATACTTCAGCAAACCGGCGCATATAACGAACCCTGGGAAAATACCTTCAATCGAATTGAATGGGTTGAAGGCGATATACTCGACACGCTTTCGCTGGAAGATGCTTTTGAGGGATGTGAACTGGTTTATCACGCAGCTGCAAGTGTCTCCTTCAACCGAAAAAAAAGGGAGCTCACACTACAAAATAATATTGAAGGCACAGCCAATGTGGTAAATATTTGCCTGGAGAAAGGTGTAAGAAAGCTGGCTTATGTATCATCTGTTGCAGCTGTAGCGCGAAAGCATAACGATACGGTTGATGAAAATGCCAGGATCGAAGAAATGAAATTTGGCAGCCCGTATTCCGAAAGTAAGTTTAAAGCGGAAATGGAGGTTTGGCGCGGTACTGCCGAAGGCCTTGATGCTGTGATAATTAACCCCGGAATAGTGCTTGGCTGGGGAAATTTTGAAATGGGCTCTCCCGCACTTTTCAAACAGGTTGCCATAGGGCTGCTGTTTTACCCGACCGGAACAAACGGATATGTTGATGTACGTGATGTGGCAAAAGCACTTATCTCCCTAAGCAAAACACCTGAAACTTATAACCAGCGGTATATCGCCGTTGCCGAAAACACATCTTACCAGCAACTTTTTACAGAAATTGCAAAAAACCTTGGTGTTGATCCGCCAAAATATAAAGCCGGTTTAAACCTCAGTAAAATAGCCTGGCTGGCCTCCGAACTTCAATCGCTGTTTACAGGAAAAGAAGTTTACATTACCAAGGATGTTGCCTATACCGCTAACCGAAATTACCATTACAGCAGCCAGAAACTTATAAAAACACTGGGCTTTACTTTTACACCACTGCAACAAACCATAGCCGAAACATGTAAAGCCTATAAAATATGGGAGAAGAGAAAACCTTAATTCAATTACGAATTAACAATTACGAATGACGAATGCCGCGATGCGAAGCAACCTTTCAACTTTTCAACTTTTCAACTTAATAAAACCTCAATTCTCGTCCTGTTTTCGTTTGCTTGGTGCAATAGTGAGGCCTTTTTGCGGCGAGAATTCGCTTAGCCTCGAACTGTTTTCGTCATCGGAATAAATTTCGGTTCCAAGCAGCATGCCATAAGGTTTCAACGGCTCAATATTATCGAACAATACCTTTAAAATGGCTACAAAGGGCATAAAGATAATTAAGCCTGCAGTTCCCCAAAGGTAGCCGCCTACAACCAGCCCGAGTATGGCCGCAAGTGCGTTTATCTGCACTTTATTACCTGTAATTTTAGGTGTAATGAAATTCCCCTCAAGAAACTGGATGAAGCTAAAGCTTGCAATTACTGCTATGGGATAAAATGTTGAATCTTTGGTTACAAGCGCGAAAAAAGCCGGAAGCATGGAGCCGATGAGTACACCAATGTATGGAATGATCATTAAGAGCGCTGCAAAAAACCCGAAAAAAATGGCATAATCTACACCTATAATAAACAAGGCCAGGCTGTTAAGCACGCCAACCAATCCCATAACGGTAAACATGCCAATAATATAGTTCTGCACTACTTTCTGTACCTGCTCAATTATTTTACGAATGGCACGATGGCGCTGTACAGGCGATATGTAAAGCAAAAAGTCTCTGAATGAGCTTCTGTAAAGCAAAAAAAGAAAAATATAAACCGGTACAAGGCCTACAAAATTAAAAACTGCTGTGAATGTAGAAATAGTGCCTTCCAGCAAAATGGAGCCAGAATCGAGAAAACGCGCAAGTGAATTCTGCACAAAACTATCGCCGGCATTTACCTGTATATTGAAATTTTTAAACAAATACCACTCAATATCCTGTACAATAGCATCAATTCTTTCGGCAATATCGGGCAGTTCTTCAACAAAACTATAAATTTGTGTAGATAATAAAGTTACCATGCCCGATATGGTAAGCACAACAGTAATTAAAGTAACGGCAATGGCCAGTATGCGCGGGAAACCATTGTTCTCCAAAAAACGGCACAAAGGGTATAGCAACATCGAAAACAATACCCCGAAGGACAATGGCACAAGTATAGGCCTTGCAAAGTACATAAATACAAAAAATGTTACTATAATAATGAGGTAACCGGCAACGTGTAAGCTCCAGGGTATCTCGTTTTTTTGTCGGATCATTTATAAAGAAAAATAAATCTGCTTCAGCAAAAAAGAAATTGTACGCATATAACCAAGTCTGCTCATAGTTTGTTAAACAAAACCGGAAATAGTTTGTAAGCGCAATATTCGTAAATTAATGCATATTAGGAACCAGTTTAAAATCATTAACCAAATAAAATCAAGTATTATGAAAAAACCCATTTTAGTAACAATTTTACCTATGCTTTTTATGGCATTTTATGCCTGTGAACCAATGGACAAGAACAACACCGGCAACAACACCGGCGATACCGCAGCCGTAAATATGGGCAACGATACAGCTGTTGTATTGCATGAACGTGTTACGCGCGAAAAAGATGAGTACCGCCTGGAAACGCAGCGTGAAATAGATTCAACGCAGAATTATATTGACCGTATGGATAAGCAAATGGAAAAAGCAGGCGCAAAAGCAAAGCAGGAGTGGCAGCAAACCAAAGCGCGCCTGCAGCCGAGGCTGGAACGTGCCAGGACCGACCTGAATGAATTCGGCAACAAGGCCGATAATGAGTGGGATGCGTTCCGTGCAAGGGTTAAATCGAACTTAGATTCGCTGAGAGCCGATTGGCGCAGAACCGATGTGGATGTGAATGTTGATGTAAAGAATAAATAGTTTTACAGGAGAGAGGAGATAGAAGTGAGAAGACAGATGTCAAAGTTTAGAATATAGAAATCAAAAACATTTTTCCAGCTACTGAATATATTTATTCTCCTATCTCCTATCTCCTATCTCCTATCTCCTAAAAAAAATGAGCTACCCAGTTTTTTCCGATGAATTTTTTATGCAGAAGGCGCTGCAATTAGCAGGTGATGCATTGGCAGAAGATGAAATTCCTATTGGTGCCGTTATAGTGGCCGGCGGGCAGAAAATAATTGCAAAAGGTTATAACCAGACAGAAAAACTGCACGATGTAACCGCACATGCCGAAATGCTTGCCTTAACAGCAGCCAGCGAAAACCTGGGAAGCAAATACCTGAAAGATTGTGCCATTTATGTAACCGTTGAGCCCTGCCCCATGTGCGCCGCAGCACTTGCCTGGGCGCAGATACCAACCGTAATTTTTGGCGCAGAAGATGAAAAGCGCGGCTACAGTAAATTTCAGCCTTCGTTATTACACCCAAAAACCATAGTTCGCAAAGGCGTTTTAGGCGATGAATGCGCTAAGTTAATGAAGAATTTTTTTAAGGCGAAAAGATAGTTCTTCATATATGCTGCAGCTAAAAAATGCTTCTGAGAATAACCTTTATATTCCCGAAAAATAAGTATAACATTTAATGAAGGATTTAATAGCTTATCTGCAAAGTGCCATTTTTATAAATATGTTGGGCTGAAATAAACTTAGCAGAAAGCTTATAAAAATAAATTCCATCGCTGCATAATTTGCCCTTAAATTTAGCATCCCAGGAATTATCTATGCTATCCGTTTCGAAAATCAGCTCTCCCCACCGTGAGAATATTTTCAAATTAAACTCCTCAATATCGCAGGAGCTAAACAGCTGGAAATTTTCATTTATAAAATCGGCGTTTGGCGTAAATGCGTTCGGTATATGAACCTCGCAGCTGCAATCTGCTTCTTCAAAACTAAAAGTTCTTTCATAAACGCCGCACTGGTTATGTACTTTTACGTTATAATCTCCTGCGTACCTTATAAAATATTTGGATTTTATTGTGCCGTCTTGCCATATTATCTGCCCGCCTATACTATCTAAATCTATGG
Organism: Bacteroidota bacterium; assembly: GCA_036846145.1. Classification (GTDB taxonomy): domain Bacteria; phylum Bacteroidota; class Bacteroidia; order CAILMK01; family CAILMK01; genus DAIUCM01. The sequence goes on along the minus strand of DAIUCM010000119.1, from coordinate 2,923 downwards.
TATAACCATTGGCAACGCAAACTTGGGAATCTACCACCAGCGTATCGAGGGGCCTGTGGTAATTAACAAATATAGTATCATTATAAATACAGCCAGGCGTTATAACTTTAAGCCAGTACTTGCCATCTTTGGTTATGTTAAATGTATTGCCGGTTTCGCCATTCTGCCATATATATTTTATGGTATCGGCCTGTGGCAATTGATAAAGATAGTTGCTGCCTTTACATATAGTAACATTTGTATTCAGGGGCGAAATAAAGGTGTTTCTTACTATAAATGTATCTATTGCTGAAAATGTATCATTAGCATAAGCAACCCAGTATTTGCCGGGTGTATTAATTGGAATACTATCCTCGCGGCTGCGTTGTACCAGAGCTTGCGCGTATCTTTTAAAGCAGGAGCTAAATAGATGCTGCTGCTGCCGTTGCAAAGTATTTTTTCCACATTGTTTATATGCGAAGAAAATGGAATTACAGAAACATCATCTATATAGTAATAGGCAGGACATGGTTTGCCGTCAGTAGAATACCAAATTGTACTATCTGCCGGGAAAAAATTACCTATAACAATAAACTTTTCATCTCCCTTGCTATATAAATACCGCTTACCCACATCCAGTTATTTGTATCGCCTAGCAGCTTTAAAGGATAATTTTGTATCTGCGGCTTATATGGTAACAATTCAGCCTCATTTAATTTAAAATCTAAAAATTCATTAGAAAAATAAAGCCCCAAATTAGCAATATGGCATTCTCTACGATAAATTTCGCTTAGCTGAACATAAAATTCTACATAATAAAAGCTGTCTTTATGTAATGTTTTTGAAAGGATTCCTTCAGCGTAAGTACGTAAATCATTAAACATTAATTCACCTAATGAACTTAACCCGGTAATACCAGCTATAGCACTGCCTGTACGAGGAGGCTTGCGAGGTTTATAACCATTTGGCGAACAATAATGGTAATAGTTAACATAATGTTTATTAACATCATACCAATAGGGGCAATAATATATTTGCCCTCCATCATCAGGACATTTAGTATATTCCTCGAAGCTTGGGTTCAGCACAAGGTTCTGCGCAGAGCACAGCCACACCTTGCACAACAAACCCAAGCTTAAAAGGAAATATAAACGCATTTTTATATTAACTGCAAACGCAATATTTTAATTGTAATAATTTATTTTTACAAATTTTGCTGTAAACAGCCCGCCATTATCTGCCGGTATATTTATAATGTACATACCTGCGGGCAGCGTTTCAATATTCAGCCTCAGCTTTTCATCGGCGCCTGCCGCCAGCTTATGCGTGCCGTTGTAATACTGCCTGTCTGCCATGTTTTTTATTGTTATATCAAGTAAACTGCCATTGGTAGCCGAATAGGGTACAATTGTAAGTACGTTTTTTACAGGATTCGGCATTATATAAAATGCCCAGGCGGTGCTATTGTTTTCACCCGGTAATTCCTCAGCGCTAACTACAACTGGCTTAAAGGGCATTTCCCTTGTATATTCAGGGTCATAAATTATTACAGGCAGCTTGCTAACGCCACTATCTTCTGGATTACCTCTTTCGATATCATGTGGTGATTTATCGCCTTTTCCACCTATATCATCATCATTCTCTCCGCAGTCCGCATCGCACTTTATAAATTTTACTAGTATCCGTAAATAATTTATAGCCATTATTAAACAAACAGCCGGTAATTTCCTATACCCATATATGAGGTTGATGAGAAATGCTTTAATCTATCTTTCGAATTGGCAACTTTGGTAAATCAAACTTTGAATCAGTTATATTTGTGTTTATTATTTTAGATGTCTTAAAAGTTTGCTTATATCTTGTTTTATCATCAATTGTATAAAAATACACCAACGATTTTTTGTCAGCCATTAACTGATGCCAATTGCCTTCTTTACTTTCTTTAAACCAATCAGGATTTATTTTTAATGATTTATCGAAATACCATGTATAAATAAGGTTCGGAGCTTCTTTGGTTATAAATTTAGAAATCACCTTTATTCCTTCAAGCATTCTTCCATCAATTATGGTATCAGGAACATTAGTATATTCTATCAAGTTAAAATCTTTACCATGTGGGGTGTATTGATAAATGGTGTCCCAGCCCGGATAAAACATGCTATTCAGATTTTCTTTGGGATCATAAATTCTTACTTTTATTAGGTTATTTTCATAATAATAGTCTTTGCGCGTTTTTCCTTCTTTAAAAGAATAAATAAATTTTTCGCCCGAACGCTTTTTAACATCTTCAATTCTTACAGTTTCATCATAAAGCTGGTATGAAATTTCATAATGAATCTCGCCCTCAAAATATCTATTTTTGTTTTTGGGCTTTGAAGAACATGACAACAGGAATAAACTGATAAATATTAAATAGCGCATATATGAGGTTGGTGGAAAATGCTTAAGCTTTTAAAAGATATTTATCAACCCAAAATGGAATCTCATCTGCATGAAAGTTAACAGATTTACCTTCAAAAACTTCAAGGATTAGCTTTGGTTGCAAACCGGAATTATCCCATATAAATGATCTGTATGTATTTTGAACAGCAGGTTTTAAAAGTGAAAGCGTACGGAAATATCTTTCTTCTATCTTATCTTCCGGAACATTTTGACCGCCCTGCTGCACCCTGAGTTTTACCCTTTCAATATTAAGCTTCGGTGATTCTGTGCAAATAAAATAAAGATAGTTTTTGTAGCCATTATTTATAGCGTTATCAAGGATCTTTATCTTTGAATCATGAGACATCACTGTTTCAAAGGCAAACTTTTTACCTTGCAGAATTAGCGAATACCTGAGAAAATCTGCAATAAATGCTGCCAGGTAGGAATTGATGCTGCTTTTATCGGAGAACTGGTTTAAACAAATAAAAACAACAAGAGCGCTGCAAAATTTGTAAAATGA
>DAIUCM010000118.1:0-13385 GCA_036846145.1 Bacteroidota bacterium | reverse complement strand
CATATATACACGCAACAAAAAATGCTTATTTCAGTAATTTCTAAGGCTTCGTTTTTAAGCCATTTTTATTTTCCGCGGCCCTGTAAAAGTATTACAATAGTATAAAATAATATCTTAAGGTCCATGGCGAGCGTCATATTCTCCACATAAAGTATATCAAATTTCATTCGTTCAACCATTTCTTCCACACTGCTGGCATAGCCGAATTTTATCATTCCCCATGATGTAATGCCCGGTTTTACTTTCAGCAAATGCCTGTAATGCGGCGCGAGCAGCACGATCTGGTCAATAAAAAACTGTCGCTCCGGCCTGGGACCAACCAGACTCATATTTCCAATAAGTACATTGTAGAATTGCGGAAATTCATCGATACGGTATTTACGTAGCACAAGCCCGAGCGGTGTAATTCGCGGATCGTTATCGGAGCTTAGCTGCGGGCCCATTTTTTCAGCATCTACATACATTGTGCGGAACTTGTAAATATAGAACGGAATGCCGTGCTTGCCAATACGTTGCTGTTTATAAAATACCGGGCCGGGCGAAGATAGCTTTACATACACAGCAATGATACCGTAAAATGGCGCTCCAAGTATTAAAATAGTCAGTGAAACATAAATATCAATAAACCTTTTAACGTTTTTCTGCCATACAGGCATTATTTCCTGGTTTATCTCAATCAATGCAGTTCCAAATACATAATTCATTTTTACCGACCCGGTAATAATATCGTACATATCTGGAATTACTTTTACTATGGTATTACAATCTTCAAGCAAGGTCATAATCCCGGCAAGCTTACCATGTTCCGAACTTTCTATGGCAAGAATAACTTCTTCAATCTTGTATTTTTCAATAAGTTGCGGCAGCTGCGCGTAATTACCAAGCTGAGGAAGCCTTTTTGCCAGTGGAAGATCTTTTTCTTCATCTACTGTAACAAAGCCTGTGAATTTATATCCCTGCGAATATCTTTCGTTTTCAAGTTCGTCATATAAATTCAGCGCTTTCTGGTTACCGCCAACCAATAGCGTATTAAAGCCTATTATCCTGTTCTTCAGCTTATATTTTAAGCGGGTAAGCAGTATAAACCTGAAGCCGTATGAAAGCAGAAACTGCAAACAGATGAGAACAAGAAAACTTGAGCGGAAGGCCTGGTAAGATCCTACAACATCATCTATTAAAATAGTAAAAAAAAGTACGGTACAGCCTATAAAGCTTAATGTAAAGGTTTGCGCCATTTCGCGCACGCGCGATTTTCGGTAGATATTCTTATACGTGCCAAAAAGCCAGTAAAGAATTACCCAGCCCGTTGGTATAAGCACAATTGCTATAAAATAATTGGCGTCGAAACTGAAAATAGGAATATCGTAACCATATTTTTCGGGTTCGATTACTGCATGGCGGTACAGGTAAAAAAGCGTCCATGCCAGCGCCGAAGATAAAAAATCTGATATTATGTATTTTATACTTTCAGCCCGCTTATTCAAGATAAAGCAATTTTAAATTATCTATTAATATGGTACCGCCGTTACCCTGGTTGAACGCTGCCATGTAAATGCGGAAAACCTGAGTTGTGCCTTCGTAACTTATGGTGCTGGTAAGATTAAAATATACCTTGTTCCACTCGGCAGATGGATTTACGCCTGCTGTAAAAAGCTTTGTGTTGCCGCCCGCACCAATGGAATAAACGCCAATTTCTAAAGGAACCTGCGTTTTATAATGCATCTCAACCCAAACAGGCTTACCGCGCGGCAGCTGGTAAGTATTTTTTGTCTGGCACTCGAAAAGTACATGTTGCTGATCTACGGTCGCCATTAATGCGCCGCTTCCTTCAAATGCGCTGTCATTAGAATTTAAAATGCGGAAACCTGTTGTACTGTTGTTCGAAAGCTGTAATGAAACACTCGTGCCTTCAAAATTCTCAAGCCATGGGAAACGCGTTTCCGGTAAATATTTCCAGTCGGGCTTTATTGTATCAACTTTTGCTTCGTGTAAATTTACCTCAGGCGTAAATGCTTCAATAAAAGGGTAGGGCACCCTGTTGAGTGAAATGCCGTTTTCTTTTACACCTGGCGATATTATAAGTTTTTTATTGCCTTTTACTAATGATGGTATTGTTGTGGGAATTTCAAATCCGCCTAAAAAAGTATTGCCTGCATATACCCAGGCATCTGTAAACCTGTTGGCGGCAGTACCTTCTCTAACACTGTTTGTTGTAAAATTATAATTTTTTATATGAATATAAGCGGGAATATCTTCGGGTGGATTAATAATATCGCAGCCGGAAAAGGCCAAAACATTTATGGCAGTATATATATATGCGGCAAAAGATAGCTTGTTTTTTTTCATAGTTTTATGTTTGACTTTTGCAACAGGTTATCAATTTTTTGTAAGATATCATGTGCCACTACAAGCGCTTTGTAACCCGCAACAATATTTACAGGCGGTTCTTCATCGTTAATTATTGCCTTGGCGAAAAGCTGCAGCTCATGTTGTATGGCATTAATATCTTTTGGCGCCGGTGAGTCGTAAAAAATCTCTTTTCTTGGTTTTCCGTCGCCCGGATCAATCACCATTTCGCTGCCGGGAACTTCATCTGGCGCAAGGTTTTTCAACTGGAAAACATTGGTTTCTTTTCGCTGAAAATCTATGGAGATATATGCGTTCGGCTGGAAAATACGCAGCTTGCGCTCTGTTTTTAGGGAAACCCTGCTTGATGTTAAATTCGCTACACAGCCGTTCTCGAACTCAATACGTGCGTTCGCAATATCAATATTATCGCTAATAACAGCAACGCCGCTTGCGCTTATATTGCTTACCGGCGCATTAACCATGCTCAGCACAATATCAATATCATGAATCATCAGATCCAATATTACAGATACATCCGTTCCGCGCGGTTTAAATTCCGCAAGGCGGTGGCCTTCAATAAATAATGGATTTAACTGGTACTGCTGCGCTGCTATGAAGGCTGGGTTAAAACGCTCAACATGCCCAACCATGGCTTTTATGCCATGTGTTTTCGCAAGCTTTACAAGCTCTTCCGCCTCGGCTACGGTATTTGCAAGTGGTTTCTCAACAAAAATATGCCTGCCTTTGGTTATTGCTTTTTTTGCGCAATCGTAATGCGAAACCGTAGGCGTTACAATATCTACCACCTCGCAGGTATCAATCAGCTCATCAATTGTTTTAAATGATGGTACGCCATATGTGCTCTCCGCGAAAAATACTTTCTCCGGGTCGGGGTCATAAAAGCCAACCAGTTCAAATTCCGGAATTTGCTTCAGCAGGTTAATATGAATTTTACCTAAATGCCCGGCCCCAAGCACACCAATTTTCAACATACCAAAATTTTGTCAAAAATACTGTTTCGTAAGCATAATAAATTATAATCGGGCAGGAATTATGCGCCTTTAAATTTGCATTGCTGAAGTATTTTTTTGGTGTGGTATATATGAAATCAATAAAGCCTGGCTTCTACCGGCTTACTCCTTGTATTCGTAACTGCCAATATCGGGATTATTGTCTCGCGGGTTATCGAGTATATCGTCAGCAACAGGTATTTGCGGAAAAATAAATCCCTTGTTTATTGCGGGCGACTGCCTGTTTAAATGATACTGGTGCCTGAACGGACTTTCCACCCGCGGGTTGGTGTTTACCAGGTTGGTTTCGTTAAACTTTATTGCCTTCGATTTTACGATATTGTACAAAAACGTGGTATCGAAGCTGTTGCTGCCTGTCCTTACAAATTTCATTTCTTCCTCCAGGTTACCCCAAATAATACTGTTGCGGAACTCGGCGTTTAGCTCATATGCTATACGAATGTTGTTTACTTCGTCGAAATAATCGGCGTTGGAAAGTACGAAAGATGGAAGCCTTCGCGAAGTTTTGGTGTTGCTGTTTTCGAAAGTGCAGTGCGTGAACCTGTAATTGCCGCCAAGTTCGCCTAAAAAGGTATATTGCTCGCATGAGTGTACAAGCAGGTTTTTGCCATCTATGCCACTGCTGAAGCCAACAATACCTGCAACTGTCATATTCCTGACAATTGTTTTCTCTATCTGCAGGTTATATGTGCCTTGTACCGGGATGGAGTCAACTTCTATACCAACCTCGGCGTTGGATATGATGGCGTGCTGAATAATATTGCTGTGGCTTTTGGGTACAAATCTTATTCCGTACCATTGGCCGGGCTCATGCTCATACATTTTCTCAAGCCTGTCGCCGCGGAAAATCACAGGCTCGTCTTTTGTTCCCTTAACTTCCAGCGTGCCATAAACAAAAATACCGCTTCCTTTATGCGAATATATTTTTACGCCTTTTTCGATAGTTAATTTACAGTTGGGCGATACGCCAATGGAACGGTAAATAACGTAAGGCAGGCCATCATTCACCCAGGTAGTATCGCAGCCTAAAAACCGGTTTTCGAAAAAATGCGCATTCTGGCCGAAAGAAGTCAGCACTACTTTCTGCTTATTGCCATTTGTTTCGAACATGATGGAATCGGTAACTACAAAAGGCAGCGCCTGGTTATTGGGGTTAATTGTAACTTCAACAAAAATATACATACTATCTTTGGCTGCAAGCTCATAATCGTTAAACAGCGTAGTTGCCCTGCCATCTATATTAATACGGTATGAAGATGCAGTGCCGCCTGCCAGGCGTATGTTGCTGATTGTTACTGCCTGGCTGTTGTTGTTAAAAACCTTGAAATTTTTTGTCGCCGAGCCAACCGAAGTAAAAATAGTATCGAAATGTACGGTATCTGTAGAGAATACAAGCTTTGCGCCCGGATCATCAGTAAAAAGGTCCTTCCGGCAGGCGCCGGTAATAAAAATGCTTGTGAAAAGAAAAAATAATATATAATTGAAACGCATAGTTTAATTTTTGCTGGCAAAGGCAATGGCGGCCACGCTTATTTTACAGGAGCAATTTACGGCAAATATAGCTTGGGCGCAAGCCTCCAGTGTTGCGCCGGTGGTAATAACGTCATCTACCAGTAAAATATTATTGTTTTGAATGGCTGCCGCATCTTTTATTATAAACACTTCCGCTACATTCTGCCATCGTTCAAACCTCGATTTTTTTGTCTGGGTTTCGCTGGCGAGCCCGCGTACCAGGTTGCCGGTACTTAAAGGCAGCTGCATGCTTTCCGCAATTCCGCGCGCAAACCATTCTGCCTGGTTAAAGCCACGTTTTTTCAGCTTGCTTTCGTGGAGCGGTACAGGCATTATTAAGGTAGTTTCTTCAAATTCAATGGCATTTTTCAGCTCGCTTCCATACCAGTAACCTAACTCAGCCGCTGCCTGCTTCGCACCTTTGTATTTTATGTTATGCAACAGATTTTGCACATTTCCTTCCTTGTTGAAAAATAAATACGCGGTGGCGGCCTTCAGTGAAATTCTTCCCCAGAATGTTTTCGCAACTTCATTATCTGCATGCAGGTGATAATTTGTTTTGGGCAGTTTTTCCTTGCATACCAGGCAAATTTCCTTCTCAGCCTTAAGCAGTACCTGCTCGCAGCTTGCGCAAAGCTTTGGATAAAGTAAATTTACAAAATCGCTGAGTAAAGGCATTTTTGTGATATCGTATATCAATGTTGTTACGTTTTAAGGATATAATCAAGTTTTTCGAATACTCTCATTTAGTTTTTCAACTCATATTTTTGCCCTCTAAAGCCGGGCGGGCTTGTAACTTTGCTCCCGATGCATCGGGATAACCAAAAATCAAGGCTTTAAATTATAATGCTAAAAATAGCTTTAAAGCATTTCCCACCTGCAACCCGAACCAAAATTAATTTGAAAATTTGAAGATTTGAAGATTTAGTAATTGCGAAGCAACTTTTTCTAAAAACTGGTAACTGGTAACTGGTTACTGGTTACTGATCACTGATCACTGAATATTTATTTTCTTAACACTTATAATTTAAGGCCATCCAAACGCAATGCAGTTCTTTTTACTTTTATTAAAAAATTAAATTAATATTTCAATTCTATTTATTTACGTTGCAACAAGCCCAGCATGGGCGAACTGTGTCAGCATGGGGCAAAGCCCTTTGTATGAAAAAACTTAAACAAATGACATTGATCGTATATATGGATTAGTATTTCATATAAAGTTAATTGTTAAGCCTTGGTTCAGATATTTCTATATGAAATTAAGTGTTTTGCCTTAAACTACAGTTGTTTAAGTAACATAAAAACAAAAAGGCGGAAAATGATTTTTCCGCCTTATATTAAAATGGATATTTGATTTATTGTTTTAGCACTTTTTTAACAGCGGTAAATTCACCGGCGCTTAACTTAACAAGATAAATACCTTTGTCGAAACCGCTCAGGTCCGCATATATGGTATTGGCCGAAAATGCTTTTACTTCTTTTTTCTCCGTACTAACCAATTTTCCATCCGCTGCAAAAACCTGCAATATGGCGGTATTGGCCTTTGATTCCGGCAAGGTAAAATCAACTGCAAGTATATTTTGTACCGGGTTTGGGTACACACGCATATTACTGCTGAAAAGTGTTTTATCATCAACCGAAACCGATGATGAAGTTAAAGTTTTACTGGTGGTATAAATAAAATCGCCTGTTGTTGTGCCATTTCCATTTGCTGCATTGCCGGCGGCATAAAATGTAATATCCGATCCGCCTGTTGTTGGCGCAGTCCATTGAAAGGTCCACATATCGGCGCCACTGTGGTGCGGTGCCGGGTTTTTATGTGTTATGTATGTCGATATTTTCTGAACATCGTTATTACCGCCGGTTGATAATGTTCCGGCGCTGGTATTACCGGATTTGGCCGTTGCCTGGAAACCGAAACCAGCCGCGCCTTCACGGGCAATATCAACCTCTACAGTATAGGTTTTGCCATGCTGGTATTCGTTAACTTCCGTACCGTTATCTTTTACCCTTATGTTGAATGTGCCTCCACTTTCGTTTAAATCGTTACCGGAATGGCAGCCGCTTTGAGCGCAGGTTCGTTCATTTGGTGCGCCAGTATTACCTGCCGGCGCTCCGTTAGAATTTGTGTAAACATACGGATGCAACAACACAAGGCCGGAGATAGTGAGAAGTGAAGCAAGTAGAAGTTTCTTTTTCATATAAGGTTAAATTCTGAATATAAATATGGATTTTTTTTGCGGCTCAAATTAATAAAAATTAGCGGTTTATTTTTAAAAACTTGTAATTATGCGTTGCGCATGTTACTTTTATAGCGTTTTATTATATTTGGCTTGATAACAAATACAAATTTTATAGGTAAACAATACCTTCATTTTAAAGAGCTCGATTCTACCAATACATTTTTGCAGCACTGGGCGCAGGAGGCGGAATTAGCTGAAGGCGCTGCTGTAAGCGCGCTGGTCCAAACAAACGGCCGCGGGCAGCGTGGTACCAGCTGGGTTAGCAATCCGGGCGAAAATATTCTTACATCTGTTTTATTTAAGCCTCATTTCCTGCGGGCGGATGAGCAGTTCTGGCTAAGTAAAACCATTGCGCTTGGCGTAAAAGATTTTATGATGCAATTGCTGCCGGCATATAATGTAAGGATAAAATGGCCCAACGATATCTATATCAACAACCAGAAAGCAGCCGGCATTTTAATTGAAAATACCATACAATCCAATACCATTCGTAGCTGTATCGCCGGCATTGGTATCAATATTAACCAACTTACGGCTTTACCGGCCAGGTCGGTATCTGTAAAGCAGCTTAACGGAATCCAATATGAGCTAAACCATTTATTGCCAATGCTATATATGGCGCTCGAGGAAAAATATTATCTATTGAAACAAGGGAATTACCGGGCCATTGATGAAATGTATAAACAAAGCCTTTACGGCTATGGCGAAAAGCTTTTGTTTACCGATAACATTTTAAAGCAAACCATAAGCGGTACAATTACAGGCACAACAGCTTATGGGCAGCTTTGCCTGGATACCGAATTTGGTTTAAAAACCTATGATTTAAAAGAGATTAGTCTTCTTTAACGTTTGTTCCCCAGCCTTCAAGCTCTTCAGCGGTCCAAAGCTCAGGGAAAAATACGCGTCGCTGGAAACGTGGTGGTAAGTATTTCTGCCAGTTTGTTCCGCCTGTGGCAGGTAAATCATCATTCGTCGGGTGAAGAATCAAATACCTCGCGGCTGTTTTATAATGCTGCAGCGGCCAGTAAACGTTCACCTGCATATCAAGCAGTTTCATAGCTTCTACAAGCCTGGTATTATCCTTTTCTTTCTCTGATAATTGCCTGTAAACCGTTAGCAGGTTGTGGTTATTGTGTTTATGCGCCCAGTTGATTAAATGGTCGGCATATTTTTCTTCGAACTGGCGTAAGGTGAGTGTTTTTTTACCAGTATCAATTTCGGTTGCGCCATACTTCCAGTATATATAATTGTATTGCTCTTCTATGGCTGCATTTTTAACTTCTTCGCGTTTGCCTTTATCTACCAGCTGAATTAGGTGCGTGCTGGCAAGCTCAATCATACGGTATTGCACACTTTGGAAACCACTTGCCGGCATAAGGCTTAGCCTGAATTTGAGGAATTGTTCTTTCTCCATACCATGCGTCATTATTTCGAATGAGCGCGTAAGATTTACAAAGTAATTATTTACCCTGCGTAACCTTTCAGCCATAAATTCGCCTGTGAGATTCTCCTGTTTCAAAATCTGGTCGTATTCCCAAAGGCTTAACTTAAAATACAACTCCGTAATCTGGTGATATATAATAAATATCATTTCATCAGGCACATTTGTGCGCGGGTGCTGCAGGTTCAGCAGCGCATCTACCTGTATATAATCCCAGTAATTCAGGTAATCATTGTATAACAAGCCTTCGAGGTAAGCTGTAAATTCCTGTCCTTCAAGTTTATATTTGGCCTCAATGGCTTCAAGCAAGCCTTTTACTTTATCATTTATTTCCATGTTCAGTTTGCGGTTTGTGTATGGCGTTATGCGTTAAGTGAGATTTGTTTTTGTGTTGAAAAGCTATAATGTTGTATAGTTGCTACGCATCGCGGTCATTCAAAATTCATTATCCAAAACTCTTTAGAACGGGCTTACAAACTGGCAGAATGGCTCGTACTGTTTATCTTTATCTGACATAACTGGTGCATCTGCTTCCCAATCAATTCCTAGGTCTTCATCGTTCCAGGGCAGGCCTCTTTCTACTTCATGATGATAATAATTGCTGCATTTGTATGCGAATATCGTTTCATCTTCCAAAGTTAAAAAACCATGCGCAAAACCTTCCGGTATATAAAGCTGCAGAAAATTTTCATCGCTTAAGATGACAGAATAATATTTGCCGTAAGTAGGTGATTTGCGGCGGATATCCACAACAACATCCAGCACGCTGCCTTTTATAACCCTCACAATTTTACTTTGCGCATACGGCGGAAGCTGAAAATGCAGCCCACGGAGTATATTTTTTTTAGAAAGTGAGAGGTTATCCTGTACAAACTCGGTGCTTATACCGGCTAGCGCCCAGTCGCGGTGATTATAATTTTCTGTAAAATAACCTCTTTTATCGCCATAAACGGTTGATTTTACGATTAAAAGCCCATCGAAAGGTGTTTTTTCTACAATAATTGGCATACTGCCGCAAAGGTAGCGATTTATATAAAAAGTAACATTTTTATAGCTGTTAATATCTAACATTAAGCTAAAATTGGCTATGTTTGTAAAACGAAAATAATTTTAGCAAAAACAGTAGATATGAAAAAGCTTTTACTCGCATTAAGCTTATCTCCACTGGCACTAATGGCGCAGCAGTACAATGCCAAGCCGGTAAGCCAGGATAAAGATATAGCTGTACCAATGAAAACTTATAAACATGACGGGCCGGCTACAGTAAGTTCACCGGTGCGTATTTATAAGGATAATCCGCATCCGCGCCAGAAAAACTCACGTTATTATAATTTAGGTGAAGTACAGGTAGGAAGTACATATTATGATCTGGCCACAAATGGTTCTATGCCACGCCGTATTGTTACTTACCCGGGCGGTAAAGTTTCAGTTGTATGGACAAATTCATCAATCCCAAATAAAGATTTTATTGACAGGGGAACAGGTTACAACCATTTTGACGGTACAAGCTGGATTGGCGGCAGAACAGGCGTGGTAAGGGATCCTAACGATGCTAATAAATTTGAACCGGAACGTGCAGGATGGCCGAACATTGTTTCATTTAACGAAAATAATACAGAAAAAGAACTTGTAATATCTCACTATGCATCTGGTGGTACAGGCGTTTCAGGTGGTACATTCTGGATGAAAAACTCAGCCATCGGCAACCCTGATTTCTCTACATTTCTTACAAAAGATAAACCAAACGGCCCAATTTGGCCACGTATAGCAATTACGGATAACATTGTACACTGGATTGGTGTGAACAGCGATACCGCTTATACCAAAGATGGTGTAAAAACACCAATGCTTTACTACCGTTACGATATCGCTGCTAACACCTGGCTGGATCAAGGCATACTTTTACCGGGTTATAAAGATAGAGTTGCCAGGGGAACCGGAGACGAATATAGTATAGATGCCAGGGGTAATACAGTAGCTATTTTAGCTGGCGGACTTGTTAATGACCTTACACTCTGGAAGTCAGCAGATAAAGGCGCAACATGGACCAGAACTATTATTGATTCTTTTCCATATGCGCCATATAACCCTAACAGTAATATTGCTTTTGATACAACCTGGACGAATGATGGAACAGGAACTGTAACATTAGATAATAATAATGTTGCACACGTTTTTTATGCACGTATGCGTGTGCTTGAAAACAATAATTCCGATGCTGGTTACACTTATTTCCCTGGTACAGATGGTATTGTTTACTGGAACGATGTTTTGAAAGATACACAGCTGATTGCAGCACGTATTAACTATGATGATGATATTGATACAGATATTGCATCGGGTACTACTTCACAATCTCAGGGAAGCTATGGCTCAAACGCGTTATCATCATTCCCGGTGGGTGCAGTTGATGAAAACAACTACATTTATTGTGTTTATTCATCTCCTAATGAAGAAGATTTAACTTTAGACGAAGAAACAAACTTCAGAGATCTTTACATTGTATATTCAAAAGATAACGGCGTAACCTGGAGTGATATACAATCTATTACCGGTGTTGCAAATGAAGAAGATGCTTTCCCAAGCCTTGCACGCGATGTTAGAGATGGTAAATTACACCTGGTGTGGTTACAAGATAATGAGCCGGGAATTTTTCTTGTAAATGAAGTTGAAGTTTTAGAGAACAGAATAATGTACGCTGCCATTTCAACTGATGATATTCTAGATAACAAACTTGGCAGAGCACGTGTTGGAATTGAGAAAAGCAAGATTGTAAACAATGTTTTCAGCATTGGTACGGTTTATCCAAATCCTGCAACCAGCATGGTAACTGTACCGGTTAACATGAAATCTGCAGCACAGGTAACCGTAAAAGTAATTGATATGCTTGGCAAAACAGTTTCCGCTGAGAACAGAACTGCTTTAGGTGCAGGCAACGCTAACCTTACTTTAGATGTTTCTACGCTTACACAAGGTATTTACTTCTGCCAGGTAACTGCAGGTGGCTTTACACAAACACAGAAAATTGTGGTTAGATAAGCATTTTTAACCAACACTATATATGGAAATGCCCGGCGATATCGTCGGGCATTTTTTTTTGCGTTTGCATTTCTGCGTGCTGCGTTATGCGTCATTCGTTTAGCGTTTTTCGTTATTATGAAAATGCAAATTGAAAATTGATATTTCAATTTCGTTGAATTAAGAAAATTCTTGCTTTCAACGGATTGAAATCCGTTGCTACAATATTTTATCGTTCCTGCGGAATTTGGTTCGGAGCGTTAATCAAGTCCAGTAGGGACGATCAAATATTGTAGGGATGGAATTTATTCCATCCTTAACTAAACGCCAAAGAGGCGAAATATACCAACTCAGGGTAAAACCCTGAGAAACTTAAAAAACGTTAAAATGCACATAATTGCGGCAGTTTTACAGATATTTGAATTCTACATTATTCTATTCATGAAAAAACTTCTCATTGTGCTGCTTTGCCTTGGATTTTTACAGGCCGAAGCGCAAAAAAAATCGTCTAGAAATCAAAGCCAGAACAAACCAAAATACGAGCTGAAAGATATTTTCGCCAGCGGTACTTTTTCACCGAAAGGTGTTTATGGCTTGCAGATGATGCCCAACAGCGAGCATTACCTGGAAACAAAATACGATGCCGCTACCAAAGCCACAACAGTTGTAAAAATGGGTTTCGAAAGCGCAACGCCGGAAGCTACGGTATTCAATTCTGCTACGGCGACAGGATTGCCGAAGGATTTTGCTTTTGAAGGTTATTCCATTTCTCCGAAAGGCAATTTTCTGCTTTTACAAACCAACAGCAATCCTATTTACAGGCACAGCTCCATTTCATCGTTTTACGTGTTTGATATCGCCGCCAATAGCGCGAAGCCCATCGCCAACGCGAAACAGGTTTTACTGGCAGAAATTTCTCCCGATGAAACAAAAGTTGCGTATGTAGTTGACAATAATATTTTTATCCAGGATCTGAAAACTAACGCTATTGAGCAGGTTACCAAAGATGGCGAATTCAACAAAATCATAAACGGAAAAACAGATTGGGTTTACGAGGAAGAATTCTCTATTAACAAAGCTTTTGAATGGTCGCCCGAAGGAGATAAGCTGGCATACCTGAAATTCGATGAAAGCAAAGTGAAATTGTACCAGCTTGCCGTTTACGATAGTTTATATCCGAGCCAGCATCGCTACAAATATCCGAAAGCCGGTGAAGATAATTCTGTGGTGAGTTTGTGGGTTTATGATATGAAGGGAAAACAAAACCAAAGATATTTTTCTACATCTTCTGGTATAGCAGAATATCTTCCTAGGTTTAAATGGATTAGTAACGCAGAGTTTTGTTTTCAAAGATTAAATAGAAATCAAAATGATTTAAGCATTTTAAAAGTAGACCTACACATTCATGACATTAAACAGGATATTTTCATTAGAATCTACGAAGAGGAAAGCAATACCTACGTTGATGTTCCTGAAATTCATTTCCTTAAGGACGGCAGCTTTTTAATAAATTCAGAAAAAGAAGGTTACAACCAGATTTATCATTACAACGCAGCCGGAGGTTTAATAAATAAAGTTACGAAAGATAATTTCGAAGTAGCTGATATTCTTGCAATTGATGAAGTGAAGAAGCAAATAGTTTATTCTTCCATTGAGCCAAATCCATATGAAAAAAATATTTATAGGGTTAATTTTGACGGAAGTTCGAAAAAATCAATTAAAGATTTTGCTCCTGTTTCTGACGGTGAATTTCAATTAAAAGCTTTCGGAAGGAATAATGCTATATTCAGT
>DAIUCM010000117.1:0-13420 GCA_036846145.1 Bacteroidota bacterium | reverse complement strand
TACTTGACCTTTAGTATATAAATTAAAAAGATCATTAACAACAATCTCATTTCCTTCATCATTTATAATAATCCTTGGACAATTATCGTCTAAAAAATAGACAAAGCAGTGTTCTATAATTTTTAGTGCAATATCTTCTGGATTTGAATTGCACCATTTAATATAGTCATCTTTTAGGCCTTTAAGTTTTACTATTGTATATCTTTCCTGTGTTGTATTAACTTCTTGTAAAGTGTGTCTTTCGATACCACTCTTTGTAGGCTCGAAATTGAACTTCCTTAAATGCCACACTCCATTCTCTTTAAATCGGCTCTCTATTTGTGCATATTTGAAAGCTCTTAACCAAGTGAAACGTCCAACACCTTTACCTCCTTTAGAAAATTTGTATGTTGAATGAGCATAATTAAATGATTCGTAATTTTCAGAGTTAAATCCAATTCCATTATCTCGAATTTCAAAATCGGAAATATTGGGAAGAACTTGAGATTCATCTAGTTCAAGTTTTTGCTGGCCATCTCTAATAATGTTTACTTTAATAATTCCTGTGCTTGTTGCACTGTCTTCTTCAATTGCATGTATGGAATTTACAATTGCTTCAAATAACGGTAATAATGAATTGTTGTACGCAAGTTTTTTCTCGTTTACCTTACCTCTGATATCAATTTGCATACTCGTGATTTTATTTCAACAATATAATTACGAGCAATTTAAATAATACTTGCCAAACCAAAGCATTTTTAAGCCAATCTATATATGGAAAATAAAGCCTAAACCTCAATTACAATATCATATTTATCCAGCAAACCGGCGATGCCCGGCACAGAGAACCTGGCTTTTTTGATCTTGTTATTTTCCGGGTCCAAAGAATAATTATACGCCGTGCGGAAGTCAGCTTTTTCCAGGTTTGTATAATCGAAACGCGCGCCAAGCAGATCACAATCATCGAAAACAGCGGCGCTGAGGTCGGCTTCGGTAAAATCGGCTTCCAGTAGTTTTGTGTTGCGGAAAATGGTGCCTTTCAGTTTCAGCTTGTAAAAAGTTGATTGCGAGAGGTTGCAGTTATCTAAATTCATCTCCAGGCCAAAAGCGTTGCAGTTCTCGAAATTGAGGCCCAGCATTTTGCAATCCTTAAATTCCACCTCGCGGAAAGCCGTATTTCCAAGCTTTGCCAAACTCAGGTTGCAACCTTTAAATTCACAGGCCGAAAACTTTATTTCAGAAAGATCGGAATTAGAAAAATCGCAGCTGATGAAACGGCAATTATCGTATTCCGCAACCGGAAATGCTTCAATGGTAAAATCTGCTTTCTCAAATGTTTTATCATCAACGAAATTCATGAAAATTGTGAATTGTGAATGGTAAATTGTGAATTATTGGCGATTGTAAATTAATATAAAAGGTTGATACAAAGCATTTTTTGAAGGAAAGATATATGGAAACCTTCCTCTCCGAAAATTACTTCTTATCAAGTGCAAGGCGCAGGCAAAAAACCGCTAAAATAAATGTTACAGGCGTAAAAGCATATTTCTCAAAAGTATTCAGCGAAAATAAATTGCCAATGGTGTTCAGTGCAAATAACACAAACATCAGCCAGAAGGCAACTTTTAAAATTGTGGATCTGGTACGTACCTTTACCAAACCAGCGCGTACAGCTACAATGGAAATTATTGCCAGGTTTATTAATATGGATATTGCTTCCATGCGCAATAGTTCTTCACGGTTTGTAATTCTTCCTCCCCAAACAATGTTTTGCGGTACAAAACCTGCCACAACAAAAAGGTGAAAAATAACGAATATTGATAAAAGAATAAGCGTACCGTAAGCGGCGGTTTTTTCGGAGATAAGTTTTTTCATAATGCTAAAATCGCCGACGAAATTAAGCATAAATAAAGCTCCATACGAACCGGAATTCCATCAGCAGTTTTATGCTAAAAACAATTCCCGCAACTCAGCTATATGTGAAAAAATCACAAAAAAAAGGCTGCCTTAAAAAAGACAGCCTTTTACAATTTGGTTTTAACAGCTTATTTCATTTTGCTTAACGCAATCTGCGCTTCTTTCATTACCTGTTCTTTGTTTTTAAAACCGGCTACCATATGTACAACTTTTTTGTTTTTATCGAGGAATACCATGGTTGGAACAGTTTTAACGCCCCAGTTTGTAATACGCATATTGTGCATGTTCTCTTCAGAGTTCAGCATAGTGCTTACAAAGTTCTGGTTTAAGTACTCGCCAAGCTCTTTATCAGGGAAAACACTGGCTTTCATTTTAGCGCAGTTACTACAGTACGGCGCACAAACCATTGCAAAAATTGGCATGTCTTTTTTCCTTGCTTCTTTTGTTACGTCGCCCCATTTATCTGAGTTAAATTTTACACCGCCGCCACCGCCGGAAATAGCGCTTGTAAAAGAAAATGAAAGTATAACCAACGTAAATATATAAAATATCGTCTTTTTCATAGTTTTAGTTTTTAATAGTATTATCGGTTTTTATAAATTTGTATATATCTAATAAAACCTAAGGCTTGTTTTGGTTCAAATATTTTTAAAAATAAATTTAAAATGCTTTGCATTAACGGTTATAGTAATAGTTTTCTGAGCTTTTTGGGCATTGTTCCACCAAAAGGCAGAAAATACTGGGCAAAGGAGCAGGGTTCGCAGTTTTTTGTACTTAAAGATTTTAATTGTGTTTATATTGATACAGGTGCGGGATTTTTAAGCACTGCGGGAAAGCGTTACCGGCTGGGTTACGATTACGCCCGTAAAAACCTGGATATGCTGAGATCGCATATATTGTTATCGGGCAACCGGCTGCAAATTGTAGCGCATAGTCATGGTGTGGCCTTTGCCGAAGGCATTGCGGCCTATTTATATGAGGAGCAAATGTTTGTTACCGACCTGTTAATTGCTTTGCAGAGCTGCCAGGCGGCCCAAACACCACAGCTGAAAAAGGCGGTTAATTGCAGGGTTGAGCTTAAAACAACGGGCGATTTTATTGTTAACAGGCAAATGCAGAAATTGAACTATTCCAATATAGAGATAACTGAAACTGCACTGCCCACAGGTTTTGTACGGTACCGCATACTTCAAACCGGCCAGGTGCTTATAAATGGTGCCGAGTATATATACCTTCGTAAAAAAATACCTTTGCTTAAACGCCATATGGCCAGCAGAACCAGGCAGTTTGAAATATGGACGGCGATAAACCATGCTTTGGCAGTATATAACCTTAGTTCAGAAAATACTTGCCTGTTCAGCCCGAAGCATATTCAGCCAGAGGTGCTTAAGCAATATGCCGAAAATCAGAACTGAGCGGTTAGCTGTACTGTAAAATTCCTTGGAGGGTTTGTATTGCCGGGCACTTCCATATATTCCTTATTGAAAATATTCTTACAAAAAAGTGATACATCAAGCAGCCTGGCGGCTTTAAAGCTCAGCCGTACGTCGGATACAATGCCTTCGGAGTAAGTTTGCCAGTAATTATCCTTTTTCAGCCCGCCAAGCAATTCAAGGAAAAAAATATCTAAATTTTTTATTGAACTATTGTAATACGTGTAAACGCCCAAACCTATTCTTTTATAAGTAATATCGGCATTGCCGCGAACCAAATGCTGCCTTCTGAATGTGAGGTATTTCAGCCATTCGGAAGTGTCTTTGTTCTTAAACTTATCATCGAGCGGCAGTATATAGGTATAACCGCCGAAAAATGTAATCTCGGCCTGGCCAATACGCTGTGTAAGTGCGGTGCTAATTTCGGCGCCGTGTATTTTTGTCCGGGCAATATTCTGCGCGGCAAAACCTAAATGATCCAGGCTCGGCACAGCGCCTGCCGGTGTATAAAGCCCGAAAACGTACTCAATCATGTTCTCATACGAACTGGTAAAGCCGCTTATATCCACATAGCCTTTTAACTTTTTAAGCAGGAATAGTTGCTTTACACCAATTTCCGCGCTGTAGCCATTTTCTGGTTTTAGGGTTCTGTTGGGAAAAATTCTTAAACCGCCGGCCTGTGTTTGAGCGAAACGTTCCGCAACACTCGGGTAACGGAATCCCTGCCCGTAAGATGCCCGTATAAATGTGCTTTTTGTAGCCTGTAAATTAATGCCTGTACGGTGTACCGGAAAAACAGAGAGGGCGAAAGTATCCATTTTATTAACTTCGAGCCGTGTGCCCTGGCTAATGGTAAGCCTGCCAATTTTCTGATCGACCTGGAAATACCCTGCCGTATTATTGCCAGTGTGGTTTCCGTATAAAATACCGCTGATGGTTTGTGAATAAATATTGCTTATACCGCTGGTAATTGCTGTGCGAATAGAACCCGAATTAACTAAAATATGCTGGTACTGGTATTCGGAAAAAAATAAATTGCCGGTTGAGCTTTGTTGCGGATTCATATTGTTAATGGTTGAAAAATACCTGCCCCGCAATATGTGTTTGCTTCGCTCGCTCGCATAATATTTAATATTGATATCGCCATGCCAGCGGCTGTTGCTGAAATCGGATGTTGTGCCGTTGAATGGTTTGTAAGATGAATCGGCATGCGTAAAAAATAAAAAGTCTTTACCGCGGTTATTCATGCCGTTAATGCTGAAACTAATCGAGAGCTTATCATTGAATTTCGGAGTATAAATCAGTTTTAAATTGCCACGAATCAGCGAATCTGTATCACCTAACCTGTAGCCCCGGTCGGTATATAAATTGGCCGCCGTAATAAGCTGTACCTGGCCTATTCTGCGCCTGTGCGCCGCGCTGATGCCAGCTTTGTAATACTGGCCGGGCATTGCGGCTTTTTGCCTGCTGTTGAAATCGTAATAGCCGCCAAAAGTTTTTATCTGTGTAAAAGATGTATCGGCAGCGCCAGCGGTATTTAGGCTTATTAAACCTTCCAGCGCCGATGAGCCGTACAGGGCAGATGCCGCTCCTTTCAGTACTTCAATCTGCCCGAGGTTCTCAATAGGATAATAGCTCCATTTTGCGTCGGAAGCATCGGCACTCAGCATTGGCATTTCATCAAGCAATATTAATACGCGGCTGCCCGCTCCATAACTGAAACCGCTGCCGCCCCTAATGGTAACCTGGTCTTTGTTTACCTGTATGCCGGGAAGTTTTTCCATAATTTCCTGCACTTGGTTGGTTTGTGTGTTTACGAGGAATTGCGGCCTTATGATTTCCATGCTTTGGGTTACTTCCTCCAGTTTTTGTTCCTGCCTGGCTGCGCTTACAACTACCTGGTTTAACTCAACGGTTTCGGGCCTTAAAAATAAGGTATCGGTTTTTAAAGTAGATGCCGTAATTACAAAAGTATTTTTAAAGTAACCTATATATGCAAGCTGTATGGTTTGCGGCAGGCTGCCGAAGCTTAAGGTGAATTTTCCCTGGCTGTTTGTTGTTGTTCCGGTTTTTGTGTTCAGCCTTATGGCAACGCCCACTAGCGGCTCTTTTGTAACGCTATCGGCTACAATGCTTTGAAAGGTGTACGTTTGCGCATAAAGATTACTGCAGGTAAGCCAAACAAAAAGGCCTATATATACCTTTCCCAAAAAATACTTCATATAATCTGAAATTCGGCGGAAATTTAGCAAATATACATGGATAAAGATAACCTGCTGTATACACTGGCCCTGTTAATGGTGCACAAGATCGGGCCGAAAATGGCAAAAAATCTTATTGCTTACTGCGGCAGCGCCGAAAATGTTTTCAGGCAAAAAAAAGGTTTGCTGGCGAAAATTCCGGGTATTGGCGCTAAATTATCTGAGCGCATCAGTGCGTTTAAAGATTTCAGCAGGGCCGAAGAAGAGCTTAAATTTATAGAAAAACATAGCATTAAGCCGCTTTATTTTATGGATGAAAATTATCCGCAGCGGCTGCGCGATCTGCATGACGCTCCGGTGCTGCTTTTTTACAAAGGCAATGCGCCGCTGAATTATAAACGTGTAATAGGTATTGTAGGAACAAGAAAAGCAACCGATTACGGCCGCGCTTTCTGCGAACAGCTGGTAGAGGAGCTAATGCCATATAACGCGCAGATAGTGAGCGGGCTGGCTTATGGTATAGATACGGTTGCGCACAAAGCAGCGGTGAAGTATAATTTGCCAACCATAGGTGTTATGGGAACCGGGCTCGATAAGATTTACCCGAACGCCAACCGCAGCCTTGCAGTGCAAATGATTGAAAACGGCGGGCTGCTTACCGAATATATCTCCGGCACAGAGCCGGACAGGGAGCATTTCCCCGCAAGGAACAGGATTGTAGCCGGTATGACTGATGCACTTATACTTGTAGAAACTACCAGGACCGGCGGGGCGCTGATTACCGCGGAAATTGCGCACTCTTACAATCGGGAGGTATTTGCTGCGCCCGGCAGGCTTAACGATGAATTTTCGGCCGGCTGCAATTACTTCATCAAAATAAATAAGGCTTATTTACTGGAGAAAGCAGCCGATATTGCTTTCCAGCTTGGCTGGGATGAAACTGATCAAAAACCCGATAAATCTGCCAGGTATAAAGATCTCAGCAAACATGAGCTCGAGATCATTAATATTTTGAAGGAGAAGGATCGTGTTGATTTAGACAATATTACGCATCTTTTAGGGGCTGATCTTTCAACCGTTTCCATGCTTTTGCTCGAACTCGAATTTAAAGGGCTGGTTCAGGCACTTCCAGGAAAGTTTTTTCGTTTACAATAAAAAGCACATTTTTGCAGCAAGGTATTTTTTGCCTTGCGTAAATATGGCGATATTATTTTTTTGTACCGGCAACTATACCTGCAAAAAAATCGTCATGTTACAAAAATGCCCAAATAAGATATTATATTGTACAGATGAAAAAATTATTTCTTTACGCGTTGGTTCTATGCCTGGTTTTTACACAGGCCAGCTCACAAAAAAAAGGCATAAGCTATTATAAGCCGGAAAAAGGCAAGCCCAAAAACATTATCCTGCTAATTGGCGATGGCATGGGTTTGTCCCAGATCACAGCAGGTATGATCAGGAACAAAGGCACGCTCAACCTCGAAAAATTTCCCTATTGCGGCTTTATAAAAACCTGGAGTGCCGATAATCTGATTACCGATTCAGGCGCAGGCGCAACTGCTTTCTCAACCGGTAAAAAAACAAATAACGAGTATATTGGTGTAGATGCCAAAGGCAATACCTTAAAAACCCTGCTGGAGTACGCTGAAGAAAAGCAAATGCGTACCGGCATTGTGGTAACCAGTTCGGTAACGCATGCTACACCGGCGGCTTTCGTGGCGCATCAGAAAAGCCGCAACAGCCACGAGGCCATTGCACTGGAGTATTTAAATCATAATATTTCGGTAATAATTGGTGGCGGAAGAAAGTATTTTGAGAAACGCTCGGATGGCCGCAATCTGCTAAAAGATTTCCATGCCCGTGGTTACGAGCTGGAGGATAAACAAAAACGCGCCGGAAAATACAGGGGTGAAAAAGTACTTGCCCTTGTTGCCGATGAGCATTTATATGGCGCACGCGAGCGTAAAGATTTCTTACCTAAAGCGGCTACCAATGCCGTCCAGCTGCTGCTTAGCTCTGGCATGGGTTTTTTTCTGATGGTGGAAGGCTCGCAGATTGATTTTGCAGGGCACGAAAACAGCGCTGAGTATTTAATAGAGGAAATGGTTGATTTTGATAAAACCATTGGCGATATTTATAACCTGGTAGGAAAAGATCCTGAAACACTGATAATTGTATTGGCTGACCACGAAACCGGTGGCTTCGCAATAAACGGCGGCAATTTAGCCGACGGTAAGGTAGAAGCAGGATGGACCACCAAAAAGCATACAGGCACTTTAATTCCCGTTTTCGCAAGTGGCCCGGGCGCCGAAGCGTTTAGCGGGATTTATGATAATACAGAAATATTCAACAAAATTTTAACGCTTATACAAGCACGCCCATAAATGACTATAACGTATTTTACCGTTGGCGTTGTTATACTTCTTATTTTAATTGGAATAAAAAGGATAATAGGGAAACGCGAAATTGCACGCAGAAGCAGTATTTTGCTGGATGGTGCATTATTCGTTGTGTGCTTTATAATACTTGGCATACATTTCTACCAGAAAAAGGAAAATGCTGGTTTACTGGCAGTTGGCATGGGCGCAACAGCAATTGGCAAATATCTTTACGATAAATCTAAAATAGGCGAGGAAAATTAAATCCTAAAAACTATCTTTGCACCACTTTTTGGCGAGGTAGCTCAGTTGGTTAGAGCGCAGGATTCATAACCCTGAGGTCACGGGTTCAACTCCCGTCCTCGCTACCACTTAATAACAGCCCTGTACAAATTATGTGCGGGGCTTTTTTCTTTGAACTGTTCACAATTATAGCTTACAAACTGTTGTGCGCTTGTTTTATGCACTTTTTAGCACATTTTTTTTGAAAAAGTGCTAAACGCCATATATGCTTGCTTTAAAAAATGCTTTATAGATTGAAATCAGGAATCAGATGTAAATCTGAGAATTAATACAACCGACCGAGAAGCGGAATTCATCTGCACGCGTTTGAAACGCGCGCGAGCTGCCTTCGGATAGTTCTTATTAGTTTAATATAGATTGAGTTTTTTATCGAATTTTATGAAAGGAAAAATAAATTATCATTTAAGCTCTTCAGTCGGAGCGGCTTGCGCGTGTTTCAAACGCGTGCGGATGAGTTCCGCGTTTCCCAACGCCAGGCATTTCTGAACCAAATTTAATTCTGCTAAAGCATTTTTGGAAAGTATATTATATGGTTATTAACAACGAACTGGTTTACATCTTGATAATTCAAATTCACGTTTTAGTGTGAAACCAGGCCAATGCTTCAATTAATTGTAATATAGAATGAAAAATGCGTTAAAAATGCTGGTTTGTGTGCCACTAAACAAGGGAATAATGTTTCGAAACTCCGTAGCATCTGGCTTACAGGACAGTTCTCAAAAACGCAAAATTCTTTTATATTAGTGTAATTTTAAATAAGTCTGCAAGCAAAAAGCTTCATTTTTATCTTAAAACCGTAATGGTTCCTTTCAGCTCGCCAAATACAACCGATTTAACAATATAGAAGTAAACACCTTCGGTTGCTGGCTTGCCTTTTAAATTTGTGCCGTACCATTTTAAGTTGCGGCCTTCCTCGTTATACATATATTCTCCCCAGCGGTTATATACCTGTATGCTATAATTCTCGCACAATGCATCCAGCTGCGGAATATGAAAATATTCGTTCAGGCCGTCATTATTAGGCGTAATAACATTAAAAATCTCGGGCTCCTTATTACGGTTATTTAACAGATCTACCTGTTGTACAACCGTATCTGCGCAATCGGTGCCCTTGTTAGTAATTATGGTTACGTTATACAGGCCCGGCTGCTTATAAACATGCACCGGGTTTAACTCAGCAGAAGTTGCATTATCGCCGAAATTCCACCACACGCTGGCATTGCTGCTCAGGCTATCTTTGGTAAAGGAAACAGCTAAGGTACAAGTATCAATTGTATAAGTAAATGATGGGTGTGTATTGATATCCATCTTAAAAAGGGCGTTGTTACAGCCGCCAACCAGCGGCCTGTTTGGCCTTCTGCCTTTGTTGGTTCTGCTCCAGGCGTTTTCAGTTGTGGGCAGATCGCTGTAACCGCCGCAGCCGGCGCAAATGCTTTGATATACAACGCCTTTCCTGTCGAAACGGCTTGTTCCACCATCTACATGCTCCTCGCTTTTGCTGCCGCCAAAAAAAGTTGCATACACCAGCTTTTTAAGGTCGTGCGTAAAAACAGCCAGGTAAAAATCGGAGCTATCGGTATCGGATTGATATGCATTATCAGTAACGGGCAGTCCTGTGGTAAAGCCACCATGGCCGCCTTCCGATGGCGCGTTGGTTTTGCCGCCCCAGCCCGAGAAGTAAACCTGCCCGCACTTATCTACAAGGAATGCTGATGGCGCAATATCGGCTTCATTCCGGCCGCTGCCAAACGTTGTGCTCAACAGTACAGAATCGAGCTGTGGCGATACTTTTATTATAAACTGCCCGCTGTTGGGATTATTATAAAGGCCCGGTGTAATGTTAATTTTATCGCCTGCAGCTGTTTGCCCGGTTGCGAAAATATTTTCATCTTTATCTGCCTGTACAAAATAGCACTGGTCATACGCGGAAGTGCCGAAATATGTAAAATAAAGGTATTTTTGGCCATCGGGCGATATGCAGGCAATAAAACCATCGGCGAAGCCCGTATCCTGTGTATTGGCAAAAGCCGGCTTGTTGGTTGCTACAGGGAAATCTTTACTTATTGTTCCGCCGCAGGTATAAATTTCTCCGGCAGTGTTAAACGCGAGGCTGTAGGCTGCGTCGTCATCACTTCCTCCTAAAAAAGTACTCCAAACCAGCTGAGACAGATCTGGCGTCATCTTCAATATACATGCATCCTGAATACCGCCGCCAAATGTTTGCTGGAAGCCATTTTCTGCCGGAAAATCGGCTGAGTTTGTTGTTGTGGCCACATAAATATACCCGGCGGAATCTGCCAGCACTTCGCCTCGGTATGTATCGGCATAATTATAAGCCAGCAGGTTGCTATATTGCTCGCCTTCAAAAACACCATTCAGCGCATCAAAGTCTTTGCCGCCAATAAATGTTGAGCCAAGCAACTGCCTGCCATCGGGCGAAATGCGCATTATTATAATATCGGATGCGCCATTGTGTGTAGTGTCATAAGCGTTTTTGGTAAATGGAAAATTTGCCGACATGGTATTGCCGAAAATTATAAGTTCGTTATTCCGGTTCACAACCATGCTATGCGGGTCTTCGTCCTTGTCGCCGCCAAGGTAAGTGCAATAAATCAGCTGGCTGCCATCGGGTGAATATTTCAGAATGCCGATATCATAAAAGCCGCCGGCGAAATTAAGTTGTATGGCGCCAGGCGTTACCGGGAATTTCGCGGCGAAAACAGTTCCGCCGGAATAACCGTTGCCTGCTTCATCATACGTTGCGGTGTACCCGAAGTTATCTGCCGGCGATCCGCTGAAAGTGCTGAAAATCAATTCCGGATCAATGATCAGTTCTTTTGATCTGTCATACCGCCCAATGTTAAACTGAAGCCTGCCGTTTTTTACGTAATAACCGCTGCTGATGTGCTTTCTTTTAAATGAATGCTGCTGGTAAACAATGGGCGCTTTTTCGGTAATAGAAGCAATCGCGGTTTTAAAAAGGGCATCGCCGTTTTTCTGCATCACAGTGTTGTTCTGCCCCTGGTAAACTATCTTTATATTGTTCGGGTCTCCGCCGGGTTTTACAATAAAATCATATTTTAAGGCATCGCCATTCGCATACAGCACAAAATCTATATTGGGATATACATTAGTGAAGTATATTTTATGATAAGCATATATGCCGGTTTTCCAGTTTTGCGGGTTACTGCCTGTAAAGAAGTTATAATATTGCTTTGTGGGCTGCTCAAATAGCGGCGTGCCGGAAAAATCGGCTCCTTCAAAAATTACTTTTATTACCTGTGCGTCAATAGCATCGAGTGGTTTTTTATTCCTGCTTTTATGGTATTTATCAACCGTTTTACCATCATAAAACAAATACGTAAAGCCGGTATTATGTAGCCAGAACCAGCCGCTGTTTAGGCTTGCGCGCGCAATAACCTGGTTTTCCCACTGGCCGTAATTGGGTATAAAATGTATGGGCGCTGCTATGGCATTGTTAATACCGGCCATTAAAAAAAAGCATATGGCCAGCAATATCTTTCCATATATAGAACCGCGTAAAAATAGTTGCATGCGTTCAGCAGATTTTTAATGTTGGTCTTAACAATTGCAGGTTAATTAAGCCTATTAAGCATAGCAATATTACTTAAATAAATGTTTAGTTTTTTATGTTGGCGCAGAAGTTGTATTTTCGTTTTTTGAACTTTTGCATAATTATATGTAAAAGCTTCCGTTTATAAAACATCCATGTAAATTTCATAATGTGCGTTTAACGTTAATCAAGGGTTTAATTTATAAGCATTTTTTGCAGAAAGTATATATGCAGATTCGCCTGTTGGCAGTTGTTCTTTTACTTTCCTGGCTGCCTTTAAGCGCTGCCGGGCAGGCGGCTAAAAAAGAGCATACGCGCATACTTATTGTTTTCGACTGCTCTTTTAGCATGACTGCAAAATGGGATAAAGATACCCGAATGACGGCTGCAAAAGCTATACTGGTAAAGATAGTTGACAGCCTTAAAACCCGTCCCGATATAAGCCTGGCATTGCGGGTTTACGGATCGGAATATACAGTTGCCGATAAAAATTGTACCGACACTAAACTTGAGGTTCCCTTCAGGAAAAATAATGCGCAGGATATTATAGATTTCGTGAAAAAAGTGCAGCCAAGCGGCTGGACCCCGATAGCTTATTCACTTACGCAGGCAGCGGCAGATTTTCCGGATAATAAAGGCAAAAACGTAATTATACTGGTTACCGATGGCCTTGAGGAATGTGGCGGTGACCCATGCGTGGTATCGCAGCAGCTGCAGCAGCGTAATGTTGTGCTCAAACCATACATTATTGGTATTGGACTGGATGATCAGAAGATGACTTTTTTCGATTGCGTGGGCAAGTACTACAATCCCAAGAATGAGAAAGAACTGAACACTATATTTTCAAGTGTTATATCTCAGGCTATGGATAATACAAGCCTGCACGTAGAGCTTCTGGATGGTAAGAAAATGCCGACGCAGACAGATGTGGAAATGACACTTATTAACAGCAAGAACAATAAAGTGGAGTATAATTACTTCCACACTATGAATAAATATAACAAGCCCGATACATTTCACATCGATGCAACCTACACTTATAACCTGCAGCTAAATACAACACCACCGGTTTACAGGAACAATATCAGCCTTAAAACGGGTACGCATAATATAATAAAAGTAGATGCCCCGCAAGGCAACCTTTCTATTTCATGTGCATCTCCGCGCGACTATATTGGTTTACCATGCCTGGTAAGGCGAGCAGGCCAGGCACAAATTATCTATGTGCAGGATATGTACACAACACACAAATACTTAACCGGCGCTTACGACCTGGAAATACTTACCCTGCCGCGGATAAAATTCAGTAATGTAAAGGTTACGGAAGGCGCTGTACCAAACAAGATTGTTATACCTGCGCCCGGAAAACTGGAACTTACTTACAGCCAGAATGTTATAGCCAGCATTTACATAAACCGCAATAATTCGCAGGAGTGGGTTGCCGATATTGATGGTGCAAGCGCGCAAAGAAAAGAACTTTATCTGCTGCAACCTGGCCGTTACACTGTAGTTTACCGTCGTGCGAACGCAGTAGAAACCGAATCCACCCGCGACACCAACTTCACCATAATTTCCGGCAGCATCTATAACCTTAAACTTGAGTAAGAAGTAAGAAGTAAGAAGTAAGAAGTAAGA
>DAIUCM010000116.1:0-13658 GCA_036846145.1 Bacteroidota bacterium | reverse complement strand
CCTATCTCCTATCTCCTATCTCCTATCTCCTAAAAAAATAAATAAATTTAAATAATGAAAAAAGAAGTTTATATCGTTTCTGCCGCTCGCACGCCAATTGGCAGTTTCAGCGGTGCATTAGGTTCTGTATCGGCTACAAAGCTTGGCGCTGCGGCCATTAAAGCAGCTGTTGAGCGTGCTGGCATTAAGCCGGGCGAAGTTAACGAAGTGTACATGGGTAACGTATTGAGCGCCAACCTGGGCCAGGCTCCGGCAAGGCAGGCTTCGTTATTTGCTGGTATGAGCAACACAACCCCTTGTACAACAGTTAACAAGGTTTGCGCAAGCGGTACCAAAGCCATCATGCTGGCCGCGCAAAGCATTTTACTGGGCGATAACGATATTGTTGTTGCCGGCGGTATGGAAAGCATGAGCAATGTGCCTTTTTACCTTGAAAAAGCCAGAGACGGTTACAAGCTTGGCCACCAAAGCGTTACAGATGGCATTATTAAAGATGGCCTTTGGGATGTTTACAATGATTACCACATGGGCAGCGCTGCCGAAAAATGCGCTGTTGATTATGAGATCAGCCGCGAGGACCAGGATAAACATGCCATGGAATCGTACGCACGTTCTAAAAAAGCGTATGAAAATGGCTGGTTTAAAGATGAGATAGTGCCAGTAGAAGTTCAGGACCGCAAGGAAACCAAACTTATTGGTGAGGATGAAGAGTATAAAAAGGTAGATTTTAACAAAGTGCCCACTTTAAGGCCTGTATTTAAAAAAGATGGTACAGTAACTGCCGCAAACGCATCAACCTTAAACGATGGTGCAAGCGCACTGGTTTTAATGAGCCGCGAGAAAGCGGAAGAATTAGGCATAAAGCCCCTGGCGCGTATTATTTCCTATGCCGATAACGAGCAGGAGCCGGAGAACTTTACAACAGCCCCAACCGGCGCCCTGCAAAAAGCGCTTGCCAAGGCAAATCTTAAAAAAGAGGATATTGATTTCTTTGAAATTAACGAAGCATTTTCTGTTGTTTCGCTTGCCAATAATAAACTGCTTGGTATAGATTCGGAGAAAGTGAATGTTTTCGGTGGCGCGGTTTCATTAGGTCACCCGCTGGGCAACAGCGGCTCGCGCATAATGGTAACCTTGTTGAGCGTTATGAAGCACAAAGGCGGTAAATATGGCGCAATAGGTATTTGTAACGGCGGCGGCGGCGCAAGCGCAGTTGTTATTGAAAACCTGCAGGAAAGCAACTAAACATTATAGTTAACTTATTTCGTAAAATTATGCTGCCGTATTTGCATATTAACCCTTGCAGAAAGCATTTTTTACTAATTATATATATGGAAACCCGGTTTTGGAAATTTCAGAACCGGGTTTTGTTTTTGTACAGCCTTTGCAGATAATTATTCCCAATATAGGTGAGCCAGGCCACAAAGCATTGAATACTTGGTTTCGTGGCACACAAACCAGCATTAATTGCGCATAATTCATTTTATATTGGTATTATTCCCTTATTGGATGTTATTTGTGTAAAGTATGCTGGACTATTTGCAAATGAGTATCGCTTTGTAGCTGTTTTGCATGTGGCTTATAGTACAATTTCAAAATGCGCATGATTCATTATATATTGCATATATGCCATGGTTACCTTCAGGATTTTTTTGACATAAACCAACCCTTGCCGGTTTTATAAAACATGAAAGCCACCGGTTAATTTGCGGCGGCCTTCTGCATATATTGTTATCTCTAAAAATACTTACCTGAGCAGCTGAATAGTGCCCGAACGATATATGTGGGTATGAAGCCCTTTAACATTAACCATATAAATATAAACATCCTGCGGGCAGCGTACGCCTTTCCATGTTCCATCCCAGCTTTTATTAATGTCCGATGATTCGAAGATCCTCTCGCCCCAGCGGTTATAAATAGTTATCTGGAATGTTTTAAAATTATGGAGCGAAACGCGGAACTGATCGTTAAAATCATCGAGATTTCCGGGTGTGAAGGCATTCGGTATCCATAAAATTGGCTCAAACTCAAAACATACCGAGTTGGACCATGATACCACCGTATTATCCTGCGATTTTACAGCTTCTATTCGGTAACACTGCCAGTACCCATCGAGCCCGCGATAAACCGCGAGGAAGGAATCTAACTTGTTAAGATCATAAAATACCAGTGTGCTGTCATCATTCAGCCTGCGGAAAATATAATGGTAATCCACACCATTCGGCCAGCCCTGGTACTTGGTCCAGTAAATGGTTCCGGTTGTATCGTTAATCAGTTTAGATTTTAACAATATGGTGCGGTGGGGTACAGATTTTACTCTCTCACCGCAGGCATTTATACCTTCTATATAATAGCTGTATGTGTACTGATCGGTGGCTACATTAACATCAGTATAAAAACCGGCTTCCGGATTAATACTATCCAGCAATGTATATTGCCCCTGCCCTTCGCGCATGCGATAAATTTTAACATTGCCAGCCATAAACTGCATGTTGCTGCCTCTCCAGTAAATTTCTATTACTTTTTCGTTATGCCTTGCGGTTGTTACACGCTGTATATTAAGGAATAAGGAATCTATAGTTACGGTAAGGCGTTTGGTTTCGCCAATACAGCCGAAATCTGATTTTTCTCTTACGCGAATCTCGCCAATACCCGGCTGCACCCAATCTACCGTAACCTGTGCCGTACCATTACCCGATGTAATAATACCGCCGGCAATATCCCATTCGTATATGGATGTATTAAAGCCTGTTACTGAATAAATATGCCCGTTTAAATTCGGCTGGCAAACTATGGCATGGCCGTTAATGGATGAAGTTACCGGCTGCGGATGTATCTCCAGCGGTAAACTGAGGATATCGCCGAAACAACTGTCTTTTGTCATTTCCTGCACACGGATAACATGATCGCCTGCAATAAAAGCGGGAAAATCATTCCTGGAAGCTACAATCTTAAAGGTATCGTTATAATTAGGCGCTTTAAACAGCGTGTCGTTATCAATCATCCATATAAAAATACTGCCCGGGTTACCGCTAACTATGAATGCAGCAGTATCGTTCTCGCATATAGCTGTTGGCCCAAAAATACCTTTGGTTGATGGCAGCGGATAGATGCTGATGCGCGTATCAACCGGCTTGCCTATACATGGCTTATTGTTTACAGGATCGAATGCCGTTTCCGTAACTGTAAGAAACCCTGTGCCCTGTTTATCCCAGTTTACGGTAATTTCAGCTGTGCCTGCGCCGGTTACTATGGTTCCGCCAATTATTTTCCAATCGTAAGCCGAGCCATTTGTAAAGTGTACGCTGTATTTAACACCGTTGCTGTATTCGCAAACCGAAGTGTCGCCAACAATTGGTGAAGTGATGAGTACATAATCTTTCTCCACGAATAATTTTGTTGTGTCCCCGATACAGCCTTCCTGTGTTATTTCAACAGCATATACCCAGCCGCCGCCTTTTTCGCCCCAGTCAACCTTAATTCTGTCGCTGTTGCCGCCGCCCGACTGCACACCGCCGATAACCCGCCAGAAATAGGTTGATCCCGGCCTGCCGGTTACCCAGTAATCTACCCCGCGTGAGTTGGGGCAAACCGATAAGCTGCCGTAAACTTTATCTATAACAGGCCCGCGTATATCCACAATTAGGCTGCTGGTGTCGCTGTAACAGCCATCTGCAGTACGTTGTATTACATTTACCGAGCCCGAGTCTGTTTTATCCCAAAGTATATCTACCTTACCGGCTGCACCGCTGTTTAGGCTTTTTCCGCCTTTAACCACCCAGAAATAGGTTGAGCCAGGGGCAGGGTTTACCTCATAGCTGCTTATTTTTTCCTTACATGGCGTTTGCGTGCCGGAAATTGGCACAGGCGCAGGTTTAGGCCTTATTGTAATTTTTCTTATAACTGTATCGCCAGGGCAGCCATTGCCGCTTACTTCTACAACTTTAACAATGCCTTCGGGTACATTATCCCACTGTATGGTTGCATTGGCGCCGCTGGTGCTCACTACTTTACCGCCAGTAGCACGCCAAACCAGTGTACTGCTTGGGGAAGTTCTATTAGCCGAATATACTTCGCCCGGCCAGCCCTGGCATGCAGGCGAAGGGCCGCTGATATTGTTTGCCCCTTTAAAAGGCACTACATATATGGAAAAAGTCTGGTTAATGAATTTGGATGGGCATCCATTATCGCGCACCCTTACATTTAACACATAAGGCTTGCTGCGTACGTACTTGCATTTGGTTTCCCAGGTAAAAGTGGTTATTAAAGTGCGGGTGCCGCTTGTTGCAGAAAATGAGCCCAGCGGCGAAATACCACTGTTCCTGTCAACCAGTTCGCCCGATGCAATTAAGTTGAGTGAATTATCATCTTTGTACATCAATGGCATTTGCAGCTTTTCGCCGGCCGTAACGTAATAAGTGGTCGGCATACCGCCGCCGGTTGATGTTCTGTATGGCGGATCGTTCTTTTTACAATTATTTACAAGTATCTGTATATCGCGGCGGGTGGTATTAATTAAAACACCGTTGCGGTATTCACGTACATCAATGGCAATGGCATATTTACCGGCTACCGTTGCATACACCGTAGTTGCGCCGGTAAGCGGATCTATCTTGGCAAACCCATCTTTACCAAAAGGTTTTAAATAAGAATGATCGGGGTTATATTTTACAAGCGGCGGATCTACAAAGGTAAAGGTTGGCTCTGGCATCGGGGCTAAGTCAGTACCACCGGCATAAGGCCAGGCCAGCGAAAACACCAGCGAGTCGCCATCCGGTTCCGTAGCGGAATTCAGCAGGTTTACCGTATCTTTCACACATATAAAGGGCACCGGCACATCTGTAAAAACAGGCGAATTGTTTAAGGCTGATGAGGTTGGCGGAATAAAGCCATAATAGGTTTGGCCTTCGTGCTCGGGCAAATTTTCCAGTCTGTTACGGCAGCAGCGCGTGTAAGAAATATGGTAGCCATAATTTGAGCTTGGCAGAAAAACAGTGGTTTGGTATAGGCCTTCCATAAAACAGATATTCTGCGGATCGTCACCACAAGGGCTACCACCATCCCAGGGATCTATTTTCACCTCATTTTTTAAAGGTACGCTGATCCAGCTGCCGTTGTTTAATGGCCTCGTGCCACGATCTTCATAAATACCCAGCATAATCTGCGGATCGAATGGTGTTGGCTGCGGTTGTGTAGTTGGCGGCACACAATCTCTGTAAACCAGTACGGTAATCAGGTACTCATGCCTGCCGTTTACCTCGCCTTTATACTCGTAAGTTACACTGCCGCCAACAAGGTGCGTTGCCCCCGCCTTACCGGCCAATAAGAGTACAAAAATGAATACAATACATATATACTGTAGCCAGAAAATGCCTTTGGTTTTATTTTGCCGTGCCTGCATGCAGTATGCTTATATTATTGAACTAAAATAAATTAACTTAATTGGTAAAGATAAGGTTTTTAATTTAAGATGCAAAATTTGTGCTTTAGGTTGGCTTGTGTTTTATAAATTTTGAATGCTGAATTTTGAATTTTGAATGGATAAAAGATATGAAAATATTAAGATGCAGAACTGCATTCTGCGCAGCAGCGAGATGATTTGCCTCACATCTCGGGAAAAGAAAACTTAAATTTGAATATTTTCCATATATCGTTATGCAGAAAAATGCTTAAAATACTTTTGCCATTTGCGAAACCTTTGCGCCCTTAGTGTGAAAAAACCTCACATTTCTCGCCGAAACAAAAAATGCTTTGAATCGGTGAAAGAATGAATCTTTTACAAATGCCTCCAGCCGCAAACCGCAAAACCATATTTCATTTCTTCAAAAAATGCCTTGAACCTCTATGTTGCCTGTTGATTGATTGCGGGCGTATGCAATACGCCCCTACAACGCAAATATCGTTCATGTTAAAAAAGAAAGGCACACGAAAACCCGTGCGCCAGCCATTCAAAATTCAGCATTCAAAATTCAAAATTTACTGCTTGCGCCAGCCAACTCTTTGTTCCTTGTTCCTAACTCTTAACTCAATTACGCCGGGCTGTAATTTGGTGCTTCTTTGGTGATTACAACATCGTGCGGATGGCTTTCACGGATACCGCTTGAAGTTATGCGAACGAATTTCGCCTGCTGTAACTCATCTATAGTTGCAGATCCGGCATAGCCCATACCTGCGCGCAAACCGCCAATGTACTGGTACATCACTTCCGCTAATTTACCTTTGAACGGAACACGGCCAACAATACCTTCAGGTACAAGTTTCTTAATTTCATCTTCCGGATCCTGGAAATACCTGTCGCCGCTGCCTTGTTTCATGGCTTCTACAGAACCCATTCCGCGGTAAGATTTGAATTTACGTCCTTCGTAGATGATGGTTTCGCCGGGAGCTTCTTCCACACCGGCAAAAATACTTCCTGCCATAATGGTGCTTGCGCCGGCTGCAATGGCCTTCACAATATCGCCTGTAAAACGAATACCGCCATCTGCCACAACCGGAATTCCCGAACCTTTTAAAGCATGCGCACAATCCATAATGGCTGATAACTGCGGCATTCCAATTCCGGCAATTACGCGTGTTGTACAAATAGAACCCGGACCAACGCCAACTTTTACCGCATCTGCTCCGGCATCAGCTAAAGCTCTTGCCGCTGCGCCTGTGGCAACGTTTCCGGCAATAATATCAATATTGGGGAATTTATCTCTTACTCTGCGAATGCTTTCTAAAACACCACGACTGTGACCGTGAGCTGTATCAATGGTAATTACATCTGCTCCGGCTTTTGTGAGTGCTTCTACACGTTCATCGGTATCGTAAGTTACACCAACTGCTGCACCAACTCTCAATCTGCCGAGATTATCTTTACATGCATTCGGGTGAGATTTCAGTTTTTCAATATCCTTGAAAGTAATTAATCCGCGCAGCTTGCCATCTTTGGTGATAACCGGAAGTTTCTCAATTTTATATTGTTTCAGGATCTCTTCTGCTTCTTCCAAAGTAATTCCATCTTGCGCAGTTACGAGATTTTCACGCGTCATGATCTCGTTTACATTGCGGCTAAAATCTCTTTCGAAACGCAGATCGCGGTTGGTTAAAATACCAATCAAAACTCTTTCCTGGTTAATGATTGGAATTCCACCGATGCGATTGTCCTTCATGATCTTCAAGGCATCTGCAACAGTTGCACCTTCCAACAAAGTGATCGGGTCCTGGATCATACCACTTTCGGAGCGTTTTACGCGGCGAACTTCATCGGCCTGCTGCGCAATGGTCATGTTCTTGTGGATGATGCCGATACCGCCTTCGCGCGCAATGGCAATAGCCAGCTCGGAACCGGTAACTGTATCCATTGCCGCGGAAATAATGGGTACGTTTATGCGGATGTTGCGGGTGAGAAAAGTTTGCAGGTTTGTCTGGTACGGAAGCACCTGGGAATAGGCGGGAACAACTAAAACGTCATCGTAAGTTAAGCCTTCGCCAAGAAATTTATCAGCATGTGAGAGCATAGCGCAAATAGAATTATTTGCCGAGCAAAATTACGGGTTTTTTATATGCGGAAGTGGATTTGGGGAAATAAAATGTTTTGTGGATATTGTGAGTACATATTTACATTATGCTCCAGCCTCTTCTAATAAATGTCACTCTGGAGCCTAAAATAAATTCATCAATCGTTGTATTTGAATTAGCTTTATTGTTACTGAGTTCTAAATAAATTTCATCATGCCCGCCATTTGTGCGAATTTTAAACGGATATATACAGAATTTGAATCTTCGCTGCGTTGGTTTGCTTTTTACATGGTTGAGGTGTTCAAAACATTCGATCCTTACTGTATGACCTTCCCAGCCATAAAAATCTAAAACAATATTTTCACCAGTTTCTGCATTTATATTTTGGATCTGAAAATGGCCTACATAAAGAATCCAGAACGCAATAAATCATTTGAGGAGAAACAAGCCCGGACGTAAAGATATTCTTATAAATAGCGAGTTCGTTATACATATAAACTCTAATGCTATCGAACTGAACGAATGTTAAACCGTGTGTTGTATCAGAGAAAATCTTTCCTGAATACTTAGAATATTCTTTTGGGTTATAGCGCTTTTCAAATACGAACTGATCTCTTTTTTTGACTTCTAATTCATGCGATTTATATTCTTTAACCCACTGCATTTTTCCTTCGGTATTGTAAGCTTTTGTCCATCGGTAATTACATGCGCTTAACAGGCAGCAACATAAGATAATAATTAGGCTTCTGGGATAGAGATTCATAGTGTTCGAGAAACCAAATTAATCATTTATATTTAATACTAAGAAGTTACATATATACCTTTCGCAAAAAATGCTTCAAATTGTCTGAATCAGGATTTACAGGATTATAAAATGAACAGGATAAAGAAAAAATCAAGAAAATCCTAAAATCAAATTAATCAAGGTTCATTTTCCATATATACAAACCTCAAAAAATGCTTTATTACTTCTCCACTAAAGTAAAATCAGCAATAATCCCCAAATGATCTGAATGTGGAATAAAAAACCTGTAAGTATTGTCAACTACAAACTTTTCAGGCGCTAAAATATAGTCAATTCTTGCAATGTGCGGCGACCAGGTAAATGGTTTCCAGGTTTGGCTGAAGATGGGAAATTTACCAAAAGCATCATATAGTTTTTTAGATTTTAATTTCCGAATTCCTTTATCGAAATAAAAGCTATTGAAATCGCCTGCGAAAATGGCAAGATCGTTTTGTTTCCCAATTCCGATATCTTTTGTAAGTTTCCCGTTTTCAATCCATTCAGTAATGGCCTCAATATATTCATTAGTTGTGCCTTTACAAGCCGGAACCGGCGGTGGCGCATGAATTGCAAATAAGCTGATATTTTGGCCTTTCCAATGGAATCGAATTTGCCCGATTGGTAATGTACAAGGTGTTTCTATTGTCGATTCAATTATTGCTGAAACGCCATCCAGTTTGCTTAAAACACACAAGCCATGTACTTTTTTGCGCGGATGATCTAACAAAACCTTATAACCATTCCGTTTAAAACTATCTAAATTTATGTTGTTGCCAGTCCATTCAATTAGTACAATTACATCGCTTTGGCTGCCAATAATTTCTGCCTGCAAACTATTGCTTAAATAATTTCCCGCAGCTACATTCATCGACAGAATGCGCAGCCCATTTTTCGGCTTTTCCTGTGGAATTTTAGCAATATTTATCCATGAAATTGCGAAAATCAACAACACAATAATTGCAGCACAAAATAGAATCCTTTTAAGAATCTTAAAAACTGTTTTTAACTGCATTCAGGATTTGTAGAAAAATATTAATTTCCCCAAAGTTAACTTTCCTATATTGAACCCATATATACAAACCTCAAAAAATGCTCTGAAATTGCAAAACCAAATCAGCGTAATCACATAAATCATCATTAATCAACGGTCAAGAATGCTTCAATACACAAAATATTTCCTGCTTTATTTTTTCGCTTTCCTAATCATTTCCTGCGAATCTAATCAAACCGTAGAGACTGAAAATTCAACAGCTAACAAAGATTCGATCCAAAATCAACCAGAAGAAATCATCTACAAAGGGCAAATTCAATCAGCGGGATTATCGGCGGAGGAAATGAAAAATATTGGTGAAGGAAATATTGCATTTCAGTTAATTGGTGAGCAAAATTATTTCCTCATTGGCGATTCGTCTATAAAAAACCATTGGGGAAGCTGCGTGGAAATTACCGGTGGCCTGCTGATGTACATACCTAATGAAAATGTTAATTTGTATGATCGTAACTTATTACAGGTTAATACAATAAAAGCATTTTCCGGCCCATGTATATATGCAGATTTCAATACGGAAATACCTAAGGATAAAACAGAAACTTTAACCGGAAAAGTAAAACGGATAAAACGCCCGGCGCCCGATATTGCTTACGATTACGAGCTTGTGCTGGACAAGCCTTATATCGAGAAAAACAGCCAGTACGAGGAAAACCTGCAGGTAAAATCAATCGTATTAACCGGCGATAAAAATACAATAGCAAATCTTGAAAAAGCCATTGACCTTAATCAGTCCGTACAAATAGAAGGCGCTAAAACACATGGCTACGCGGAAAGCATTGTGTTTGCTGTAAATGGTGTAAACCTGGCTATAAGCAATGAGTAAATGAGTAAATGAGTGAAGGAGTAAATATTGCTTTTGCCCGTAAATGTTGTCGTGGCGATGCACTGGTTACTGGTTACTGGTTACTGGCTATTGTTTTCTGTCTCCTAAATATTCTCACGGCATAAAAATCTAAACAATTAGGTTTGATTCTTTTTTCTAAAAGCAACCAAAAGTTTAACTTATGCCAGGCTTCGAGCTGCCAATGCTTCCCCAACCCAACGATGAAACCTGTGGTGCAACCTGTTTGCATGCCTTGTACCGTTATTATGGTGAAGTACAGGATTTAACAGCATTGATAGAAGAAGTGCAAACCTTAGATACTGGCGGAACACTTGCCGTTATACTGGGAATTCATGCACTGAAAAAAGGCTACGATGCGCATATTTACACCTATAATTTACATGTTTTCGACCCGACATGGTTTAGGGATGATGTGAATTTGCTGGAAAAACTAAGGCAACAGGCAGCAGTAAAAGAAAATCCGAAACTGCAATGGGCAACGCGCGCTTACCTCGAGTTCCTGGAACTTGGCGGAGAAATCCATTACGAAGAGCTGGATGAACACTTGCTCAGAACTTTTTTCGACCGTAACGTGCCCTTACTCACCGGTTTAAACGCGACTTACCTTTACGGCACACCAAGAGAGTTTGGTAATGAATACGATGATATTCGTGGCACGAGCAGCGGGCATTTTGTTGTGCTTTATGGTTACGATAAACACACACAGCAGGTTTTAATTGCAGATCCGCTGCTTACAAACCCAATAAGCGGCAGCAACCAGTACAGCGTTTCAATAGATAAACTCATCAATTCCATTATGTTAGGAATTGTAACTTACGATGCAAATTTTTTAGTGATTGAAAAAGGAGACAAATGGCGATAATAGTGGTGGTGAATCACCTTAAAGATTTCCCTGAAGAAATACCCGGCGTAGAAACCGTAACAGCAAAAAGCTACCTTACCGAGCCCAAATACAGCGCCATGAAAAACGCGCGGGTTTTTAACTTATGTCGCAATTACAGCTACCAGAGCACCGGCTATTATATAAGCCTTTTGGCTATGGCGCGCGGGCACAAAGTAATGCCCGATATTACAACCATACAGGACACAAAAACGCAATCCATCATCCGCATAAAATCTGAGGAGCTTGATGAGCTGATACAAAAATCGCTGGCAGGAAAAGAAGGAAAGGAATACGAGCTGGATATTTGTTTCGGTAAAACATTGCCGATGGAAATGAGCCAGCTCGGCGCACAGCTTTTTTACCAGTTCGAAGCGCCAATTCTGCGTGCCTTTTTCTCCAGGAAAAGAAACAAGTGGAAGTTAGATGATGTGGACCCGGTTTCCATGAAGGAACTGAAGACAGAAATGAAGGAATTTGCTACGGAAGCAGCCGGAATATTCTTTAACACACGCAGGATAAGCCCGAAAAAACAAGCTTTTTATCGTTATGAAATGGCTATTCTGGTTAATCCGGATGAAAAACAACCACCAAGCGATAAAGCGGCACTTAAGAAATTCATTAAAGCTGCCGAAAGTCTCGGTATTGCAGCCTGGACGATCACCAAAGATGAATATAATCACTTGGGCGAATACGATGCGCTTTTCATTCGCGAAACCACCAATGTAAACCATTATACTTATCGTTTTGCGCGCCGTGCCGCAGTGGAAGGTTTGGTTGTAATGGACGATCCCGAATCGATTTTACGTTGCAGCAACAAAGTTTACCTCGCCGAATTGCTGGACAGAAATAATATTCCCACGCCAAAAACACTTGTAGTACATAAAGATAACCTGGACGAAATAACCAAAACATTCTCTTTTCCGGTTATTCTGAAATTGCCTGATTCCTGTTTTTCGCAAGGTGTTGTAAAAGCCAAAAACCAGGAAGAGCTCGATACAAAAAGCAAAGCCATGCTGAAGCAAAGCGAGCTGATTATTGTACAGGAATTTCTGCCTACAGATTTCGACTGGCGTGTTGGTGTAATTGATGGGCGCGCTTTATACGCCTGCAAATATTACATGGCCGGCAAACACTGGCAGATTGTAGATTACGAAGGCAAAGGCAACAACCGCGTAGGAAAACACGAAACTTTCACCGTAGAAGATGCTCCGCAGGAAATAATCCAGGTGGCGCTAAATGCCACAAACTTGATTGGCAAAGGCCTTTATGGTGTAGATATAAAAGAGATCAACGGCCAGCCGTACATTATCGAGGTAAATGATAATCCAAGTATGGATGCCGGCGTAGAAGATATGGTTCTCAAAGATGATCTTTATAAGCAGATCATGCAAGTGTTTTTAGAGCGAATGGAGGCTGTAAGAGCGGTTAGGAAGTGAGGTTCAATTAAAAATTAAAAATGAAGAATTAAAAATGGTTCGTCGCGGTGTTCTTTGGGTTATACCCAAAGCTGGTATATTTCGCTCCGTTGGAGCTGAATATGGCGTAAATCATTATTTTTTCAATTCCTTGATTTATTTTCCCATATCTCATATCATTAAAAAACGATTCGAAAATTTGAAAAATAAACAGCCCCAAAGGGGCGAAATATGCTAGCTCAGGGTAAAACCCTGAGAAACAATCCGTAGTAATCCCTTACTTATCCTCAGTCAATCTGCCGTCACCGGAAATAGGAATTACTTCGCCCAGGAAATGTGGTTCAGGTTTAAAAACAGCGCCTTCTAAAAATGCTTTTACACAAGCCGGAACTTCACGAACAGCAGAAAACCTCTTGCTGCGAGCCGTGTATTGATGCGCATCGGCAACTAAACCTGCGGCATCTAATCCCAGTTGTTTAGCCAGGAAAATTGCGCGCGGCAAATGGAATTCCTGCGTAACAACAATCAGGCTCTTCACCTTGAAAATATCTCTTGCGCGATACATGCTGTTATAAGTATCAAATCCGGCATGATCCATAAAAATATCTTCTGGCGGTATTCCTTGCTTTATCATGTAATTCCTGATGGTATTTACTTCATCATACTGCTTGGTACCATGATCGCCTGAAACGAGAATTTTTTCCACTTTCCCCGATTTGTACAAAGCAATTCCCTGGTCGGCGCGGTCCTGCATCATCAAACTTAAATTTCCATTACTGAAAACCCTCGCACCCAAAACCAGCGCAACCTGCTTATGCGAAAGCATTTCTGAAGACTGGTATATATGCGGTTTCGCAGTTTTATGTATGTGGTTGTAAATAAGCAGCGAGGCAATTAAACCTACTGACACAATTACAACACTATATTTCAACCATTTGCGCAAAGCATTTTTTGTGATCTTCATATATGGAAGTTATGAATTATGGGTTATGGGTTATGAATTTTCATCATCGCGGCGTAGAGACGTTGCATGCAACGTTCCTACAAACAAGCAATAATT
The DNA here is from genome assembly GCA_036846145.1 of Bacteroidota bacterium. GTDB lineage: Bacteria > Bacteroidota > Bacteroidia > CAILMK01 > CAILMK01 > DAIUCM01. Next base: position 118 of record DAIUCM010000116.1, on the reverse strand, counting down.
GCAACCTGAAATTAAAAGCATTTTTTGATGAATTAAGATAAGTAATTAATCGCTACTCTTAAATTTATAGTCTAATAATCTTATTTTGCCTGGTTCGTTTATTTAACCAAGATAATGC
>DAIUCM010000115.1:0-13755 GCA_036846145.1 Bacteroidota bacterium | reverse complement strand
CTCCAAAGCAGTATTTATTGAAAAAAATAAAGAACTAAAAGCTGATAAGAAAACAAGAAAAGCACATCAAAAAAGTATTAAAAAAGGAGATAGCTCTAATTATGTTGAAAGGACTATTAACATTTTTGGTAATAGCGAAAAAAAGACCATTGACATAGAAACAATTGAATTTAATATTTCCGAAGGAGTAATAGAAGACATTAGGGTAATTTCCACAGACAATAGGGTTTTTGAAAATAGGTCCAGACATATTTCTTTACAAAATATGGATATCGTGTCTTTAAATATTTTTCTGTATGATGTTAGAAACCCTGATGAATTTATAAAGATAAATGAATGCCTGAGCTTTTTACCAAAACCTGGACACAGCTATATACCAGATGATGGCATTATAACTCTTAATAAAAACAAAAAAGAAGAGAAAATAAATGCAAGTATTGATTTGAATTCCAATTTAGATATAAGAGTTTATACGGATTTTTTATCCCTATTCGATAAAGCAAGTAATGGCATAATTCAAACAGAAGCACGATCTAAAGTTATCATTAATACTACACCATGCTGGGGAAACGCAACATTTTTCAATTATATTGAGCCATCTGTAAGATATTCGAAGTTTGATTCTAAATATAATTCCGTACAGTTAGAAGATAATAAGGAGCCTGTTTTCCTATCTTCAAAAGAATTGTTAAAATTAAATCAGCTCTCTTATCTCAATCTTGGAATTAAATTAAATTTACTCCGTGCAAGGCTATTTTATCAGTTTACTGAATTTAATGCAGGCTTCATGTATGATTATACAGATGTACAATTAAAAGATTCTAGTACAACAAACCAGGCAAATTTGTCTTCCATTTTTACAGAAGCTAAAGGAGGCATAGCGAAATCGAAATACTTTGGTTTAAATTACTCTTTGGGTACATTGTTCCAGAATGTTTCAAGAACCGGATTAGATTTTTATCCAAGAAGAGAGGTTTATATTATACCAGAGATCACAGCATATTTCTTTCCAAAAGGAGATGTTTCCAATAACTTATTTCTGAGATTTCGTTCTGTTGCAAATTCCAGGACTAATAATAGTTATGCTCTTTTTCAATTTGGCTACAGTACAAAACTTAATTTTAAAAAGGATTAAAATACGGAGACAAAAGTGAGACAAAACTCTTAAGTTCACTAACCAAAAAAACATTGATTTAAGAAGTTCCGTAGGGGAATCGAACCTTGAAACAGGTTCACAAAAGCCTCTCTGCAGCTCCACAACTTACTCATCAAAATGTACTAAAACTGCTTAAATCGTATGATTTAAGCGGTTTTTTGTTTTATGTACTTACGACAAGTACAATGTTTTTCAATCTATTCATGTCCTATTTAATGTCCTTTAGTTTATTCAAAATTGAAAACATGTATTTACTTAGGTATCATTTTTATGCAGGTCATTAAGGAATTTACCAATAACTCAATAATAGCTGAATATACGATCTTGTTAATGAAAGATAACATCCTCCTTTCACTCTAAGATTCAACATTATTCCTATCCAAATAATTAGTAATTTAGTCTTTTCCAATCACTATATAATAATCTCCATCCTTATCAACAGTCATATTCTCAAAAGATTGCGATCCATAAAATGAAAATTTAATACAAGAAGTAGCATCATAGCTGTCCGGCCAGATTATTTCCAGGTTATCATAATAAGAAACCGGACCTGTATTGAGGCCGCCACCTATTAGGTATTTCTCTCCTTTTGGTAATTGATATGTTACTAATGATAAAGAATCATTAACACTACGAACGGTTGCACAGTATTTATATGCTTTAGCAAAATCTTCCACCGAAATACTACTTTCATCCCCTTTGAAGGTTTCATCCCAATTTTCTTTTACAGAACCGCAAATAACGTGGTTTAAGTAATCAATATGTAAGCGGCGGTCTTTGTCCGGGATATATATAACCTGCGCATATCTTGTATTACCAGTACCTGGTTTATTACTTTCAATTCTTAGTGTGTTGAATTCTATTTCAGAAGTTCTTTCATAGAACTGAAGCAACAGAACATTATCGGTTTTATTTTGAATGTATGTATTGGTATATTTATCACATCCGGTGAAAATCAATATGCAAATTAATAAGCTTATATAATTCATTTTCTTTGCTTCTAATGTTCTTTTCATAAAGCCAATGATGACAGTGAACGAAAATATAAACGAATTGTGCTGCCATCTAAATTTCAGAAATGTCCCTATCAAGGTATTTTTAAATAACCATAAAGTCCTGCTATGAAAACCATGTATCTTGCGTGGTTATTAAAACCGATGACAGGGAAGGCGTGAAATATAGTTTAATTAACATTTTCGACTATTGATAAAATACCGCCACACTACCAAAATATACCATGCACGATCCTGCAAAAATATTCGGTAAGCATGAGAGTGATTTGTCTTTTGAACTGTAAATTCATTGTTAACTTTAATCACTTTACAATTCAATATCCTAAAGCATCTGCTAAAGGAGCTTCAATTCCCTGGTTCCAGCCGTGTAGCCTGAAGGAATATTACACTCTCAGGCAATTCCGCAGTTTAAATAGTAGCAAGGTTCTATTAAGTATAGGTTATGTAAAATTTAAAAGAGCATCCTAAAAAATAGACAATTCCTAAATTGATAGAAAAATGGCAGGTAAATTATTTCTTAAATTTCAGTACCAAGCTTTTAACCAAATGCACTACTTTTTCAACAACAAAGCCTATTATTAAACCGGCAACAGCACAGGCCAACGCTTTGGCAAGCCATGCCACAACTGGCATTTTCGATAAAGCATGTTCGAGGTTGTGCAGTAAATGGTTTGTAAATGGTATGCCATGCGCAATAATTTCGGCACCAACCCAAAGCATGGCCGCAGTGCCTACATAGCTCAGGAACTTTAAAAAATAAGGCATAAACGATACTATGGCGCGCCCGAATTTTTGCATGGCCGGGTGGTTATTTTTCTTTGCCAGGTGAAGCCCAATATCATCTGCTTTTACAATAAAACCCACAAACCCATACACGGCAAGCGTAATAAAAACCGCAACGGCTAAAAGTATAACTACCTGGTTCGCAATATTTTGATCTGCAACCTGGCTGTATGCAATGGCCATTATTTCTGCGGACAGGATTATATCTGTTCTCACGGCGCCTTTAACCCTTTGTTTTTCAAGTTCCCCGGGCGTAATTACTTTTACTTCTTCTGCTTCTACATGGGGTTTGTGTTTTTTGGAAAACATACCATGCACTTTTTCATAGCCTTCAAAACATAAATATGCACCGCCCAGCATAAGAATAGGCGTAATTGCCCACGGTGCAAAATAGCCCAGCAAAAGCGCAGCGGGCGAAAGGATAATCAACTTGTTGAACAACGATTTTCTGGCAATACGATATATGATGGAAAGTTCGCGAGAGGGATCCAGCCCCACGACATATTTGGGTGTAACGGCGGTATCATCTATTACAATGCCCGATACTTTGCCGGTGGTTTTTGTAACCTGCGCGGGCACATCATCCAAACTCGCCGCGCCTGCTTTTACCAGCGCCGAAATGTCATCTAAAAGCGCAAAAAATCCTGAAGCCATGTTCTAATAAGTACTTTCCCCATTTTGTGTTTAGATGGTGGCAAATTAAAGCTGATTTTTCACAGTTGAAAGATTTGATTATACACTTATAGAGCGCGTCATTAATCAACCTTAACAATTCGCTTATATGTTGGTATTCCATCTGCTTCTACTTTTAGACTATAGATACCGCTAACTATACCATATTCACGAGGGTTTAAGATGTAACGGTGCTCACCGGGAGGCAGTAGAGCAATACACTTAAACATGTAGGCTTTGCCGCTAACATCATAAATTGTAATATTTACATGTGATGCTTTCAATAAAGTAAATTCAAGTAAAGTTTTATCGCTGAATGGGTTTGGATAAACATTTACATTAATCCATTCAGGCTGCTTATGGTAGGCTATATCATTTGCAAAAATACTCACTGTATCATCGTAAGTTTTTTTACAGCCCTCTGCGTTTGTTACTGTTAATGATATATTATACTTTCCGGTATTGGGGTAATAGCTGTGTAATGGATTAGCAGATGTTGAATATTTACCATCTCCAAAATCCCAATAATATGATTGATATGAACTATCGCTGACACTAAATTTAACATTCCAGCCTTTTACTGCACTATTGACAGTTAACTTTGGCAATGAATTTATTACAACCAGCTTTTTAACTGTATCAGTACATCCATTATTACTTAAAGTAATTAATGTTGCTTCATAGGTGCCTTCCTTTAAATACGCATGTTTGGGATGCTGGTCCAGAGATGAATTTCCGTCTCCAAAGTTCCAGGTGTAATTTGCTATGCTACCGGTAGATATTGAAGATTTATCTGTAAAGTTTATTTCACTGCCCACGCATAAATTACCGGAAAAATTAAAGGCTGCAACCGGAACAGGATAAATTTCCAGCTGGTGAGAAAAAGAATCTCTGCAACCATTTTCTGTTACAGCAACGAGTTTTACTGAATATTTACCGGGAACTGAATATTTTTTTACAGGATTAACCTCGGCAGATAAAATTCCGTCACCAAAATCCCAAATGTATTCGGTTATTTTACCTTGAGAAATAGTGCTTGCATTAGAGAAACCAACTGCTGCATTAGAACATGCATTACTCATGCTAAAAGCTGCAATAGCTCTCGGATATATAGTTACCAGGTTCTGGAAAGAATCTGAACAGCCATTACCTGACGTCGCAATAAGTGTTACGGTAAATGTTCCGGGATTATTATAAAAATGTGTCGGATTTTCAACTGCTGATATGCTCCCATCACCAAATTTCCATTTATAGCTAACTATATTTCCGTGGCTTACTGTTGAATTATTTATGAATAAAATGGTATCATTTATACAACTATTAAATACTACAAAACGGGCAACTGGTAAGGGTGATATTTTTATATACCTGGTAAGTACTGTATCGCAACCGGTAAGTGTATTTATAGCCCTCGCTTTTAAAACCAATGTGCTGTCAACTAAAGAATCTGTAGCAAATATCGCTTTTAAAAATGTGCCTCTAATTAAATCTGCCTCTTCACTTATGCTAATATTTAAAGAAGTACCATTTACTGTATTTAATTCAAACCCATTTACTTCCCAGGTTTTATTATAATCTTTCTTATTTAAGTTTGTTGGAAGCGTTAACCTGTAAACAGCAGTATTGGCCTCGCATACAAGATCCGGATCAGTTAAAGTACCACTATTTGTTTTTACAGCACCTGTTGAATCAGATAAAAATCTGATATTCTCCGGATGGTTACCTACATGCGCAATAACCGGCACGCGTTCGCTTTCACAACCTGTAACCGTTATATGCCAGTTATAAAAATTATAATAATTAGATTTAGGGAAAGACCTGTTATCTGAGGAGATTATTTCAACAACATCTTTAACTATATATGGATAAGCAACACCTTTAAAATGCCTGAACAAACCTACTGTTGAACCGAACCCATCAATGGAGTATTTTCCGGGCTTAATAAAGAAATTAACAGCTACGGCCTGTCGCCCGGTGTCTCGCACCAATACATTGGTAGTTTGTACTTTAACACCAAGATCATTATACAGGTTTACATAAACAATACCGGTATCTTTTACATACACAAATACCGAGTCTAATATAAAATCAGATAAAGCATTGAAAATAACGCTGCCGCCGCTTCCCGGATAAATATTACCTTCGCCAAAATTTATATTTTCAGGGCCAACAGTAGCTTTTTTATACTTCTGTATGCTTACAAAAAAAGTATCGGTAGTAGTAATATATGGCGTAAAGACGGTATCGTTACTTAAAACATTTGCAGATGTATAAGAATCGTACCATCTAACATGCATATCAGCATCACTTTTCGCAGATAAAGTAACTACTCCAGGACTGCAAATGGCAGTAGCATGCGTTTTGGGCACTTCCGGTAAACCCTTAAATACTAAAGCTGTTTTAACCGTGTCATCCTGCCTGTCATAATCTCCTGATAATGATGTATAGACCATAACATTTAATGTGTCACCCGAATATGTATCCAGAGAATCTAAAAGCTCTAAGGTATCTGAAACAGAAGAATGTAGTGTATCGGTATATATATACCTGTAAGTTGTGCTGCCTTTGCTGTTTGTTACTTTTGCCCAGACAGAAAAATTTGACTGAGATGCTGTGCCGTTGTTTACAATTACGCCTTTAAGATTTGTATTTCTGCTGCCGCAGTCTTTTATATCGCTATAAACTGCAACTACACCTAAATCTCTTGGAGATGACAGCTTAAATTCAACTGCGCCAATATCTGGTAAATTAGACCTTGTTTTCCTGTAAAAATCATCTTTAACAAAACTTATGGCCATGGCAGCTTTATCCAGTCTGGCAGCGCCTGGCACTAACAAAGTATCATTATTAAATTTGGGATCAATAAAATGGCTGTTATCATCTTTGCCGGTCGAGGTTTGGTATGCGCTGAAACCGGAGAAATCGGTCCCAGAATAAATATACTTTGTTGATCCTGCAGGAACGTAATAATTATTATAATCCGACTCTTCTATATACCAGTCGTAGGAATTATACATGGTATACCCTCCACCTGCATTCATTAATATGTTATTATATACGAATACATTAGAATCTATATAAGGTGTAGGTGCGGAATATCCGTAAAAAGCATAGCCTTTAGCTGAAGTAGCCTTAACCAGAACGGTATTAAAAAGAAAATATGTATTATTATTGTAAATAGACGAAATGCCCCATGCTATATCACTGCCTTTGTTTATTCTTATAAGGTTATTTACTACCTGCCCTCTTTTATCTACAGTGCCTTCGCCATAGTTCACCTCTATTCCTTTTGAGAAACTGGCGGCACTAAGTTCTATATTATTATAACTTATATTATAATTCTCCAGGCTGTACCCTGCATATATTCCGTATGCTAATATATTCCTGCAATGAGAAATGGTATTGCCTGTAATTTGCGGGGCAACCTGGTAATATGTGTAAATACCTTCCCTGTAAAAACTATCTATTATATTATCTATTATAACATTGCCGGAATCTAATTTATTTTTTACGCCCGGAAAAGAAATACCGCTATAGCCATATTTTACACGGTTCTGTATAATTTTATTTCCTTTGTTTGGCATTGTATCGCAAAACACAGCAGAAGAAAAATAGCTTGTACTGAAACCTGCTTTTATTATATTACTGGCAAAAACATTACTATCTGACCTTCCACTTATAAAAACAGCCCTGCCATACGTGTTAGAACCGGTACTTATTATTGCTAAATATTGAAAAGTTACAAAACTGGCGCCGGTTAATTTCACGGTATAATTGCTGTCCGGAAATTCAGATGACTGGCTGGTAATAATTACCTTAGTACTATCTTTACTTTTACTTTGGAAAGTAACGTCATTAATACCAGAAGATCCGGGGATTTCATGAATATTAACTTTCTCCCGGTAAGTACCATCTTCAATATCAAAGATCACTTTACCACAGACTCCATAATAATTAAGGTATTTTGCAGCTTCATTTATGGTATGGAAATCTTTCCCTTGGCCTATACTGTATGTTCCACTTAAGGCCGATTTTACCGTTACTGTAACAGTGTCATTGCTATTTATAGTATCTTTAAAATTGTTTGGGAGCGAAGCATAAACCTTAATGCTTTGTAATGTATCTGTAACTGTAACCTTACCTAAAGTTAAAACAGTGTCTTTATTATATTTTAAATTTACTTTGTAAAAAGCGCTTGATTGTATAACATCGTCGAGCAGATAAGTCAGTTTTACTGAATCCATCAACGTATCACCATTATTGTAAACCTTAACTTTTACATCATAGGTACCAAAGCATTTTCCCTGTGTGGTATATATGTATGACCTGATGCCGGCATCATACAATGCAAGTGGTATTTCGTCTGCACCAATATCCGGCAGTTTATTTCTTCGGTATTCACCGTCAAAATCTGTTGTTACGGCTGAATATACCTTAGCCGCTTCAATTAAGGTTTTATTTGTTATGTGTAAATCTCTGTTGCTTTTAAAACCGGGATCTACCGATAAACTATTTGCATCTAAACCTGCTTTGCTTTTCCAGTCAGCAAATGTTTTTAAAGTACTGCCGCCGAATTTTCCAAAATTGCCCGTAGTATAGAGGTTATTATAATCCATACTGTTTATAGAATTCTGTTCTGCGTCAACTACAAATCCGCCACCAATATTCACAAAAATATTATTGATCAAATTTATACCCGGCTCAAAAACGGATCCGTTGACATGTAAAGCGCTGCCTGTTGTATTCGAGGAAGATATAAGCACCGAATTAAAAACCACATCATGATAGGCGCTGTTGTGTACATAAATGCCCGCCCCGGCGGTATTTCCCAAAACAGAAATAAAGTTGTTATAAACCAATGAAATGTTGCTGGAGCTGGATTGACAAGCTGAAATGTAAATCCCGTCACCACCGTTCAATTCCAGGTAATTATTGAAAATTTTCTGTTGCCCACGGCTTGCAGAGGTATAAATGCCGTTTTTGGTATTTGTTATTTTATTATGATGAATAAGCAAAGCAGACTGATAATCCACATCTATTGCACAGTAAGCAATGCTGTCAAATATATTTCCGTAAATCTGCGTTCCAGGTTCCTGCGCAAATAGTGAAGCGCCATTGTAGAAAATTCCGTAATAACCATACTTTATAATATTATGCCGGAAAACATTATTTGAGTCTGTAAGGCTGGAATTGGGCGCATTGTATATACCTGCGCTATTAGTGTTGCTGGATTTTGATGCATTGATTTGGTTATGCTCGAAAATATTATGACATGCGCCACCTCTTATTTCTAATGCGCGGCCATAGCTGTTAGTGCCTGATCTTTCTATTGTAATATAGCTTACAGTTATATAATCTGCACCATCCAGTAGCAAAGTAAAATTATTTGCTGATGTAGTTGCTGAAGCTTGCGTGATAATAACTTTACTGCTGTCCTTATCTGCTGATGTAAATGTAATGCGGTTTTTGGCACTTGCGCCTTTTACAGGTTTAATACTTACTCTTTCACTATATGTACCGGCACTTACTTCTATAGTTACTGCTCCTGAAACTCCCCGTATGGTAAGAGAATCTACGGCCATTTTGAAACTTGTAAAATTACTTGTGCCACTACCTTGCGGATCTAAAGTATAATTACCAGAGAGTTGGGCGCTTAGATCATTTATTTTTAATAAAAGGCTAATAAATGTTAAAAATATAAGCAGTGTATTTTTTCTTGTTAATTGCATAGGAAAAAGATAAATTATATAAAAAAGCGCTGATTTATATTCAGAGCATTATTAATTCCTATAAACAAACATAAGCATTAAGGTTTTAATAATCAATAACTTGATAGCTTAAATAACAAACAATTAAAAAAAGTAAATTTAAATAAAAACAAAACAGCCTGTAAATTTCTCATTTACAGGCTGTTTAAAATTGATGTAGTCCGGAGGCGACTAATATCGAACTTTTAATAGCTGACTTACGCAGTATTTACCAATACAGGACACTGATCGACACATAACAACCCTACTCTATTTTCAAAATTCTGCGCGTGACCGACGTACCATCAATATCTAATTTTATAAGATAAATGCCGGCACCTAATTTATACTCTGCTGCATCCAGCAAGAACTGATGGTTACCTGTAGGTAGTAATTTAAGCGGAATCAGTATTTGCGATCTGCCACTTATATCATATAGTGTTATGCTAACATTTGACGCTTTTGTGAGGCTGCATTCTATTACTGTCTGGTTGTTGAACGGGTTTGGATATACTTGGATTTTATTTAATTCATCATTGACATTCTCTTGTACTCCTACAGTTGTTACTATTATTGTCGTATCTTTCGTATCTGTACAACCATTATTGTCAGTAATTCTTAAGCTGATCTTATACGTAGAGTCATTCTTATAAGTATGCTTTACAGAATTTGTTGTATCTGTTTTACCATCACCAAACTGCCATAAGTACTTATTGTAACTGGTATTGGTAGCTGTAAAGGTGAATGTTCTTTTCTCCTTATCCTTAGTTACAGTAAAGGCTGCATCAGGCCTTGTAAAAACTCTTACTGTTTTGGTAATAGAATCAGTACAGCCACTCTTACTTAATACTTTTAACTGGACCTTATATGTTCCGGCTACTTTATACAGGTGATATGCAATTGTAGTAGTTGCAGTATTATTGTCACCAAAGTTCCATATATAGGTATCACCAAAAATGCTTTGGTTCATAAATTTAACTTCTTCGCCCAGGCAAGCATCGGAGAACGTAAAATCAGCTTTCGGCATAGCGTTAACTCTCACCTTTTGGATAGTGCTGCTTGTACAGCCATTAACAGATTTTACATTTAATGTTACTGTGTAAGTACCGGTATCTTTATACACATATTTCGGTTGTTTTAATGATGATGTACTGTTGTCACCAAATTGCCAGTTATAGATATCGCCTGTAGTACTGGTATTGGTAAATGTAAGTTCTTTGCCAAGGCATATATTGTTCTCTGTAATAAAGCTTGCTGCCGGCATAGAATCTACTGTAATAAGGGTTCTGAAAGTATCTACGCAGCCATCATAAGAGGTAACACTCAACGCCACATTATACACACCCGGAGCGCTGTAGACATGGCGTGGATGCGTTTGAGTTGATGTGCTACTATCTCCAAAGTTCCAGTGAAATATGGCCGAGTTATTACTATAGTTCTTGAATATTGTGGTATCGCCATGGCAAACCCGTGTACCGGTGAAGTCAGCTTTAGGTAATGCGTATACCTTTATTTTGACTTTATTACTGTCTATACAACCGTTAATAGTTGTTTCTATAAGCTTTATCTCTCCTTCTCCCCATTTATTCCAAACCACAACTATACTTTCGGTGCCATGTCCGCTCAGGATTGTACCACCAGTTACAGCCCACCTCAAGGTGCTTCCGCTCTCTGCTTTTGTGGTATAGATTGTTTTACCCTTCTCGCAATAGGCATTGGCACCGTTTATATCTACTACGGGAAGTGGAATTACGTGTACTGTTACAGAATCTGTTTTGCTACATCCTGTTGCTACTACTGTTTCAGTAAGGTAGTATTTTGTAGTCACAAGCGGTTTATCTGTAGGGTTAGCCAGTGTAGATGTGAACCCTTCCGGTACGGAGCGCCACGAATAGCTGTTACCGGTAACAGCTTTACCACCTATGCTTACCTGGTTGCCATAACATATGCTTGTGCCTAAGCCGGTATAGGCAGCGGGAAGGGCATGTACAGTAACTGTTTTGGTAACAGAATCATAACAGCCGCTGGCAGGGGAAACAATCAGCTTAACAGTGCCTTTTCCTGCTTTATCCCATTGTACTGTAATACTATCACTGCTGCTTTTTTCAGCGGTTATTTTACCGCCGCTAACTTTCCATGTATAGGTGCTGCCTGTTTCTTTAACTGTCTTATAAACCGCTGATGTACCAACACAGAGAGAAGAGGTACCGGTAAAAGCTACGCCAAAAGTTGGAAATTTCGCTATAAAGGCATCATAATAGGCCGTACGTGTAGTCTGGTGAGCACCTGTGGCGGCAATTCCATTATCACTTCCAGTTTGACCTGATACATAAATACTACAACCATTATATACTGCAATACTATAGGACCGGTCTGGTCCAGTCCCTCCAAAATAAGTACTCCAAAGTAATTTACCGTTTTTTGTAAACTTAGCTAAAAAGGCATCTTCTTTCCCTGCAAGCGTGTCTTGATGCACGCCCTTTGTAGCCAATCCTTGAGTACTATAGGTATAACCAGCAATATAAATATTATTACTATCTGTACGTATAGATGTACTATTATCTTCGCTTTTTCCACCAAAATATGTTGCCATCTTTAATACACCAGTCGTATCGAATTTAGCTATAAAGGCGTCTGAATAACCTGTGTTTAAGGAAGTTTGATGGCTTCCTGAAGTAGCGATACCTGATGAACTCCCTGTGTAACCTGTTGTGTAAACATACCCATCATTACTTGAATGGATACTTGATCCATAATCAAAACTACTTCCTCCAAAATATGTTCCCCATATTCTTTTGCCTGTACTATCAAACTTTACAAGGAAAGCATCACTTGCACCACCTCCAAATGAGGATTGATGACTACTTGTAGTAGATATATTATTACTGCTTACAGTCGTACCGCAAGCATAAATATTATTATTATTGTCTGTAGCAACTTCAAAACCATAATCATTACCATTGCCTCCTAAGAATGTTGCCCACTGCCTCACTCCGGAACTATCAAACTTTACGATAAAAACGTCATAATTACCACCATTAGATGTTTGATGGCTACCTGTGGTTGCAATACCTGAGGTACTGCCAGAAGTTCCTATCATTATAATATTTCCGTACTCATCGCTTGTAAGCCCTGCACCCCCGTCGGCACCTGTATTTCCACCATAAAAAGTACCCCATTTTCTTTTACCATTGCTATCAAACTTTGCAACAAAAGCATCAGTCTTATTGGTCGGGCCCAGATTTGTTGTTTGGTGCGCACCTGTAGTAGCAATACCACTTTTATCATAAGTAGAACCTGTAATAATAACATTGTTATTGATATCAATACAGATTCCCATTCCCTGGATACCTCCACTACCATAATAAGTGCCCCATTGCCTTACTCCACTGCTATTGAATTTCACTAGCATTCCAAAATTGCCACTACTAACGGTAGATAAGTGCGCGCCTGAAGTAGCTATATTATTTGTACTAGTAGTTTGACTAACAATGTATACATCGCCGTTATTGTTGGTTGCAATTACTGGATTTATTTCATCACCATTGCCACCATAATAGGTGCTCCAAACTACCATTGGGTCTATTATTAAGGTCTCATTGTATTCTTTGGCAGCAGAGAATAATACACAATCGCCTGTATTTTTATATGTGGCTTTTACTTCCTTGCCGGATTCCTTTATATAAGAATAGGGAATGCTCTCCTCCAGTTGGCCATATTGTGTTTTGAATTTAATATTGTTCTCGTTTACACTAAGTCCATCTACGCCTGTATAGAGCATTCTTACATCTTCAGCCTTTCCACCTGGATGTACAATAATATCATATTTGAGATATGGCTTCCCTTCCTTATGCTTTACATAAAAAACAAGGTCGATATATGATTATAAATATTACGGTAGGTAATTTTACTATAACTGTACACATCCGTTACTCCTGCTTCCGGAGTGTGTGCGAGGTAGTAATTATTAAAGTCAGTGCTTCTATCTTCAGCTATTATGACAGGCGAAGTATTTGCGCCGGCAAATGTAATATCTACCCTGCTGCTTTTTACGGTAGCAGGCTCAGGCATAAGTTCTAAAGCAGAAAATCTATCATCCGGTTTTAGAATAGATTTACGTTGTACTGTATAGAACTCATAGGAAAAGCTGTTTTCTTTGAGGATTAGCTTAAAACCAGGTGCGTTATAAATATACTTCACATCAGGCCTCGGCTTTCCATCCTGGTCTGTAACCTGGCCTTTGTTTTCGATGAAGGCAGAGGTTTGCTTTGCGTTCCAACTTAGTGGCATCTGCTTCGGAGCCTGGCAGAGACAAACAATTGGCAGATTTATGAAAAACAGGAGCTTAAACAGATTCAGACTAATTGCGCGCATAATAATACTT
>DAIUCM010000114.1:0-13817 GCA_036846145.1 Bacteroidota bacterium | reverse complement strand
ATTTTAAACAGTGTTACAAATTTTATTTAAAAAAATGTGTTAATGTAATGTATGCCAATTATTTATTTAATTTTTTAACACATTACCGGTTCCTGCTGTAAAAGTTATTGTTTTTTCAGCATCAAAGTTCAGTAATGTCATATAAAAACCATTCACCATTATCAGCCAAAATGTATCACTACTTTTGGGTATTTTTTAGTTTGTCTGCAAACTTTCCATATAAAGCGCCCGCCAAAAATACTTTATTTTGACCGCCAAAGGCCTATTAAACCTGCACATGAATTTTGTACCTTTGCGCGAAATTTACGGTTCATTAAGAACTTTAAAAACAGGCTTTCAGGTTATAGAAAAAAAGAATAGGATTTCTTTTATTACAAAGCTTTAAGAAGAAGCCGGCATTAATAAAGCATTTTCGGCCAGCAGTATATATGGATTTAATTAAAGAGATAGACAAGCGCAAAACCTTCGCTATTATAAGCCACCCGGATGCGGGAAAAACTACCTTAACAGAGAAATTTTTGCTATTTGGCGGCGCTATACAAACGGCGGGAATGGTTAAGGGCAACAAGCTGAAGAAAACCGCTACTTCCGATTTTATGGAGATAGAAAAGCAGCGTGGTATTTCTGTTGCTACTTCTGTAATGGGTTTTGAATACAATGGCAAGCGCGTAAATATATTGGATACGCCCGGCCACAAGGATTTTGCCGAAGATACATACCGCACACTTACCGCGGTGGACAGCGTAATACTTGTGGTTGACTGTGTTAAAGGTGTTGAGGAACAAACGGAAAAGCTAATGTCGGTTTGCCGGATGAGAAATACGCCGGTAATTATTTTTATTAATAAAATGGACCGCGCCGGTAAAGATCCGTATGATTTGCTGGATGAGCTGGAAGAAAAGCTCGGCATCAGCGTTCGGCCCTTAACGTGGCCAATAAGCCAGGGCCATACTTTCCAGGGCGTTTATAATAATTACAAGAAGGAGCTTAATCTTTTTGATCCTGATAAAACCAAGATATCGAAAACATACGCCAGCATTACCGATATCAACAGCAACGAGCTTGAGCAGTATATTGATGAGCGCTACGCCGAGAAGCTACGTGAAGATGTAGAAATTGTAGAGGAATTATATGAGCCTTTTGATACTGCGCTTTACCGCGATGGCTTGCTGGCGCCGGTATTTTTCGGCAGCGCCATTAACAGCTTTGGCGTAAAAGAGCTGTTGGAAACTTTCCTGGAAATTGCGCCAAGCCCGGCCAGCAGGTTTACGCTTGAGCGTGAAGTAAAGGCCGAGGAAAATAAATTCAGCGGATTTGTATTTAAGATTCACGCAAACCTGGATCCGAATCACCGCGACAGGATAGCGTTTTTACGTATTTGCTCGGGTAAGTTTGAACGTAATAAATTTTATTATCATACAAGGCTCGATAAAAAGCTTCGGTTTGCCAATCCTACAACTTTTATGGCTAATGATAAACAGCTTACTGAAGAAGGCTGGCCCGGCGATGTAATTGGTTTATATGACAGCGGCAACTTTAAAATTGGCGATACATTAACAGAAGGCGAGCCACTGCACTACAAAGGCATACCAAGTTTTTCGCCCGAAATTTTTAAGGAGCTTGAAAACCGCGATCCGTTAAAAACAAAGCAGCTGGAAAAAGGTATTAGGCAATTAACCGAGGAAGGCGTTGCGCAGTTATTTCTGAAACAACCCGGAAGCAGGAAAATTGTAGGCACGGTAGGTGAGCTGCAGTTCGATGTAATAAAGTTCAGGCTGGAACATGAGTATGGCGCTAAGTGCGATTTCCGTCCGCTCAATTATTTTAAAGCGTATTGGGTAACATCTACCGATAAAAAAAAGCTGGAAGAATTTTTAGTAAGAAAAGCGCAGAATATTGGTTTTGATAAGGAAGAAAGGCCGGTATTTTTTGCTGACAGCGCCTGGGCGATAAACATTACAAGGGAGAATTTTCCGCACCTGGTATTCCACGAAACATCGGAATTTGAAGCAGCTGCAGCTACGGCATAAACTTAGGATGTAAAGCATTTTTCAGGCATTGTATATATGTAATTTTGCCTTGGGCTTGAATCTGGCGAGCTTAAATTTTCTTGGGGCCTGCACTTATAGTTTACAAACCGGTGAGGAAGCTATTGTTGTTACGGCGAATTGCTATTGCAGTGACAATAACGAAAAAGGCTGCATGCTGCTTTCACTTTTCATTACGAACAAGTGAGTTTTCTTTTTTTGCGGGTTCCTGCGTTTTTCAATTGCTGTATTGGCTTCCTTTATTAAGCCGGCCGCATCTCTAAAGCCTTCCACCTTGTGGATCACGTTTCTTCTCTCATCCAGGTAAATCATGGCCGGAACGCTTGTTATACCCCAGTTACTGGCCCTGTAATACTGCCATAAATTATCGGCATTGAACTTAATGCTTATAAAGCGCTCGTTGTAAAATTTGCCAACACTGTCATTAGCTGTAATCTTCTGCATTTTCTTACAGGCGCCGCACCACTCCGCCTGTATAATTACAAATATCATTTTCTTTTGCGCTTTGGCATTTTTACCAGCCTTGCTGAATGTGATTTTGTTAAAACTTACTCTGGAAGCTACCTTATTTTCTGTTTTTTCATAAGCAAAAGATTGCAGCAGCAACGCCAATATTACAGGCACTGCGGTTTTGAGTAATTTTTTGCGCATGTTATAAGTATTTGGTCAGTGACTATGGCTATACTAAGGTAATATTCAATAAGTTAAAAACGAAATATTTATGCTTAAGTTTAACTGGGCTGATTAATGCTAAAACTTTAAGCGGCTCCTCCAACATGGGGCAGATACGGAGGAGCCGTTAAAGTCCACAAATAATAAATGGTAATTGCGGAAACTCTTTAATTTAATTTTTATTGCTGCTCAGCTTCTTTAATTTAAAGGTAGCCCGGTACAGCAATGAAAGCTTTGCGGAAAAGCTTACACATACCAGCACTGTATTTATAAGAAATTTTTTTTTCATACTAATTTGCTTTGTTTTTCTAATTTAAACAATTTACGCTTGCTGTAGCCAGGTTCTTATTATAAAGTATTTATACTTTGCCAATATTTATCATAAGCCCTAATTTATACCGGTTCTTATACATCATTTGTTTTGCTTACGACTCTATCAACATAAACCCCTCAAAATCAGCTGAGGGGCGGTTTATGGGTGGTAAGGGCTTCCGTAATATTGTTCAATAATAGCCGGTATTAAAGCGTTAAATAATTGAACTTATACCATAATTCAAAGTTACATTTAAGTTCCGGGAAGTTTATCACTATTTATGGCTTTTCTGTATCACTACTTTTGGGTATTTTTTAGCCTGCGTATAAAAAAAGCAAAAAGCCCTGTAACATAAATGTTACAGGGCTTCGCATGTATAACCCATATCCGGAAAGTTATACAATTACATATTAGTGCTCCGCAAATACTGGTGATAATGCATTGGCTACAAATGTGTTGCTCGCTTCAACATCGGTATTAAGCGAGGCATTTTTGCCGAACAAATGTATGCCGTAGCCGCCACTGTGGCTTATTTCGGAGTTGCGAAGGCTAAGATTTGCATGGTTTGAGCCAAAAAGTGCAAGCGTTGCTTTTGTACCGCCAAGCATATTAATGCCGCCCGCATGGCTTATTTTTACATGTTCCATAACGTTAGATGCGCTTTTTGAATAAATGGTAATGCCTTTCCATGTCCCGGTACTTTTTACAGCGCCATGTATGGTGATTTTTTTATCGGCCGTGCCAATAGCATTAATATAACCACGCTCAATATTAATCATGTTATTTTCAGTTACTTCTATGGTTGTGCCAGGCAATAGTTTCCATCCGGTTCGTGTGGTAATTCCGCCTAAAAAGCGGTAAGGCGTATTATCTTGAAACGCAGGCCATGTTATTTCATCGGCACCATCAATATACGAGCCCATAACCTCAATTACATTTCTGCCATTGTTGCCGGTAAAAACCGTTGCGGCATCTAACTGCGGTATATTTTCTGCCGTTAGCATTAGCGGCGCTTCCTTATTATCTGTAAACCTGTTTGCTGCAAAAGTATTTAGTATGCTTTTATTGCGAAGGTACATGCCATAGCCACCGCTTTGCGCAACTGTTGTGCTGCTTAAAGATACCCTTGCCTGCTCAAAAAGCCCTATAGCCGTTTTTATATTATCGAACATTGGCTTGCTGCCGGCATGCATTATTTCGGTATGTGTAAACTCATTTATGCTGCTGATTGAGTAAATGGCTATTCCGCTCCAGTAACCTCTTTGTGCAACCTGGCCGGTAAACCTTATTTTTTTATTCGGCTCGCCAACTGAAACAATACTTCCGTTACTGTTTATATCCAGCCTCGAATCTTGCGAAAAAGCAATTACAACTCCAGGCTTTATAGTAAGCTCAGCCAATACTGCAATATTTTTATTGACAAGGTAATCCGGTACATTTGGGTCCGAAACCCTGTCCTCCAGTACGGTATTTACTTTTATGTGATCCAGTACAAGCGCTTCTTTTGGCGTTTCGGGTGTTGGTGTTGGCTTGGGCTCTGCAACCGGGTCTTTCTTACAAGCGTTAAAACTTAGCGCAAGTGGTAATGCCAGCATTGCCAGTGATTTTATACTAATTGTTTTGCCGTGTTTTTTAAATGAGATTTTCATAACTTTTAATCCTAACCTGTTTTTTTATTTGTTGGGTTAGATGTTATGCTTTTGGAATCCGTTGGGTTTACACATCCAAAATTCATCAAAAAACTTTTTTCGCTATATTCCCAGGCACGAAAAACATGAGGTAATGCCTTATTTAACAGATAGATACAGAACTGCCGGACTTGTGATGAGATAAGCCGGATTTTTATTTCGGGCTGAAGGGCCGGGCTTGTGTTATTTGGTTCGGGTGCTGTTTTTGTTGTAATCATCATTCCAGGCGCGGAACAGATCGCCGGGTAAAGCGTGTGGATTTTTACGAAGCTGAATGGCGAATTGTTGCCCCAGCCTGTTTGCGCGTATATCTCTTTCATCATAAATATCACTGGTTACAATCAGGTCTTCACCGCGCTCAACAGCAATACCAACTAGATCTGCAAACTGAGGGTCATTTGTAAAATATGCCAGCCAGGCCGAGGCGAAAAAATGCTGGAGCTTATCCGAATCTCTGCTGCCAGTATTGTCAGCGAAAAGGGCGCCTGGCAGCTTTTTTATACGCCTGCGGAAAGATGGAGTGTTTTCCAGCGTAAGCGGAATTCTTAAACCAAGTGTAGGAATATAGTTATGCCTTAATGTAGCGCGCATACAGGCAAAGAGTGTACGCCCTTTCCTGTAGTTTTTAGCTTTCAGTACATAAAGGTAAATCATATCAACCCGCTGAATATCTGTTAATGTATCGCTAACTGGCGGCAGCGAGTCTCGTACCCATGCTTTTACGGTCACCTGCCGGCTTTTTTTCTGTGCGAATGCGTTTGCTGTGCCGCAAAAAAGTATAATCAAAGCCGCGAAAACAGATTTCATAAGGCGGTAAAAATACAACAAACACGGCTTTTTAAGATGCCTTAATCATTGAATTACGAATGCCGCATCTTCAATTAAAAATTAAAAATTAAAAATTAAAATGCCGCGATGCGCAACAACCAAGTAATCAATTACGAATTACGAATGGCGCGATGCGAAGCAACCTTTAAACCTTGCAACTTTGCAACCTTTCAACTAAATCACATATACCACTTGATCAAAAAATGCTTCAATAATCAAAAAATAAAATCAGCGGAATCAAATAAATCATTATTAATCAGCGGTTAAAACTTTGCGCCTTTGCGCCTTTGCGGGAAATAATTCCGCGATGCGAAGCAACATTCCAACATTCCAACCTTCCAACAATTTTATTAACTCGTATTATTTTAAATTCAGGTAAATATCCTGCTTCTTTTTAGATGATTCGGTCAAAACAATTATTGTATCGGCCTGTGCGGTTGCAGACTTTGCCAATACGTAATAGGTGCCGGTTGTAAGCCCGTCGAAATGTGTGTGCGGCCCGTAACCTGGCTCAATCATAGTATTCATCTTGTTATCATACATGGCGGTATCGGCGGGCATTTTATCGGCGCCATATTTTATATACATCCGCGAATTCACTCCTGCGCCATTCAGCCTGCTGAAAAATGCGAGGTTGTAAGGGCCACCTGCGCCACCCGGCAGGTTATTCTTAACCTCGGGCTTAACTTCCGGCGTTTTGGCACAGCTTGTTATAAACAAAGAAAATACCATGGCAATCAGGTAAAAGTTGCGCATATTATCGGCTTAATAATTCATCGCTAATATATGCATATTTAGTGATTGATGATACAAAAAACTTCTATAAGCTGTAAAAAAGCAAAGCATTTTTCGGCTATATTATATATGGCTGAAAAATGCTTTATAGATTAATATATATATTGAAACGGTCTGAAATAAAGCAACTCATAATCTTTATTTATAAGCGGAAAATATTAATCGGTTATTTGCAATCGCCTTCGGGTGAGCATACTGCGCCTTCTGCATTACCGGTTTCGGGCTGTAAGCTGTTGCCTGCTTTGCGCCATTCCTCGTAGGCTTTTTCTATGGTTTTTAGAAATGCTTCAGCTGGCTGGGCGCCGCTTACAGCATACTTGCGGTTGAATACAAAAAATGGAACACCATTAACCCCAATTTCCTGTGCTTCTTTAATATCGGCCTTTACAGCATCGGCAAACTGGTTGCTGTCAAGTACTTTTTTGGCTTCTTCAGCGCTTAATCCAATTTCTTTAGCCAGCGTTAGCAAAGTGCTTTTATCGGCTGTATTTTTACCTTCTGTGAAATAAGCTTTAAAAAGCGCTTCTTCCATTTTGTCCTGGAAGCCATGTTTGGCAGCCAGATGCGAGAGCCTGTGGGCATCGAAGGAATTGGCAGGAATGGCTTTATCCATATTGTATTTTAAACCAACCTCGGCAGCCATTTTCGTAACATACTCATTCATTTGCCGTGCGTAATCCAATGTCCAGCCTTTCGATTCGGCAAGGTACTGGTTTATGCTTTTTGTTGTATCGGTTTTCATATTGGGCGCAAGCTGGTAGCTCTTCCATACAATTTCAACATTGTTTTTATGCGGGAATATTTCCAGCGCCTGCTCAAATTTTCTTTTACCTATGTAACAGAAAGGGCACATTACATCGCTCCAGATTTCTACTTTCATTTTATTTATTTTTTTAGCCGGCTTATAGTCCGCTGGCGTTTCCGCTGTAAAACTATCTGCTTTAAAAGCCAGTGCCGGAAGCGTAAATACCAGTAAAATTATGATGCGGACAATTTTCATAGCGTAACGATTATATGTTTAAACAAATATATAACCTGTTTTTGTTCTTTTACTTCATCGAAGCATTTTTCATGAGTATTATATATGGGAGATCAGCCTGCAAATTCAATCCAGAGATCATTTTCCGCTTCAATCAGCTCAATATCCAGCTCAATGGAGTTAAATCCTTCTTCAGCATCGGAGGAATTCCTTGTGTAGCCGCCTGAAATTTCCGGTTCCATATATGCAAATCCATAAAAATGCCTGAAAAAGAACGCATCATCAATTGTTTTAACCAATGGTGTTTGCAGCCGCGCCGGAAGCTGCGCATGCGCGAAATATCTGCGCAGATCATTGAAGCTAAACCATAACTTTTCTGCCCAAAAATCGCCTTTCGCCAAACTGTCCTTTCGTTTCCAGATTGGTAAAATATCTATAATATGATATTCAGCCAGCAGCCTGTCCTTATCAAAAACCATCTCTTCACGAATCTTGAAACCAATCATTTTAATGTGTTTAAGCTGGCTGGTATCAAATCGTTCCGGCTTTAAAGTATCAAGGTTATAATTGCGGATTAAATATGGCTGGTAAGCTGTAATTTTTCCTGCCTTAAAGTCATAAATTATCTTTTTCCATGTAACCGTATCGAACAAATGCTCGTTGCCTTTAATCGGAATTTCTCTGTACCGGAGGTTCGCATACACAACAGCTCTTTCGCGCAGCCGGAATTTCTTTATATAGCCTTGTTCCGTATGCTTCAAATGGTAAAGCGGCTGGCTTAATAACGGAATAGGGCCATGCTTTGAAACTGGAGGAAACAGCCGCTGATAACTAAAGGGATTACTGTAATTTCGCTGCATTTTTAACCGGCCTGCTGAATCCCAAACCGACCATAAACCGCTGCGGTAATTCTGGCTGATTATACCTTCGCACCTTTTAACGCCATTTTTATAAAAAGATTGGTATTTACCATCAATTACGCCATTTTTTAGCTGGTAAACGCATTTGTGTTTTTCGTTTTCAAATGTATTGCTTTGCTGCGCGAAAAGCCTGGTTTTATTAATAATCTGCAGGAATAACAATATGAAAAAGATGCTGGCTTTCATAACTTTAATCCCCAGAATTTAAATACATCTTCTGCTAAATCATCTGGTTTATCAGATATATTTACGCAAACAATCCTAAATCCTACATGCGCATAGCCTTCACTCGCGTAATAACTGTATTGGTGGTAATCGGCCAGGTTCTTTCTGCTGAAATGGTACGAGTTTCCGATAATTTGTTTTCTTTTAAGAGATAACGGTTCGTTTGGTTTATGAAAATAAGTGAGATCAAAGGCAAACATAGTTTTCCAATCAGTTTGCGATGTTTCATCCTGCGTTGAAATAAGCCAGTCGCTGAAATTCTTGTTAAAATCGTGGTTTTTACTAAGCGTTTGCAGGTGCTTATATGCCGATAACCATTCGGAAGTTAGTGCAAGCCGGTAATAACATTTCGGGCTGGTTTCGTTCTCTTTCAAGGTTAGCCATTTGCAATAGTTCATTACGGTTTCCCATCTAATTCCAACCACTGTAAAATCATCAAATTTATTTCCTGAAATATAAGCTTTATACACTTCCGGCAGGTGCATATTGCTATCGGGTAACTGGGTTTTGTAGAATGCTTTTGATGAATCTTTTTCAATAGCTTCCAGGTATTTTTTGTACTGCCCGAAAGTGATCTGCTTACTGATCTGCAATGCCGGAACTTCTACCTTAACATCATATTTTGCTCCGCCAAGCACCTCAAACGGATTAAAACTTTGCGCCGGAATTTTGTAAAAACTTATTTTCTGCGCAGCAGTATTCTTTACAAAGAATAGTATGGCTGTAAGGCAAATGAGACAAATTCTTATCAAAGCGAAATGTGTTGCAATGGTAATTCTTCAAACGTTAAAGCGGCCATATAAGTATGCGGGGAAAAATGCTTTACTTCTGTACTACAATTTCAGTTGAAGCTACGGTTTGGCTGCCTTTCACCACCACTACATAAACGCCGGCTGAAAGATTGTTTACCTGTGCATCGAAAGTGAAATCGTGCTGGCCGGCATCAAGGCTTTTGTTGTTAAAAACGGTGGATATCAATTGTCCTTTCAGGCTGAAAACCTGCATCTGTATATTTTTATCGCTATATGTTGTGCTGAGCCTGAGGGTGGTTTTTCCGCTGAATGGGTTCGGGAAATTCATAAGCTGCCATGGGCCGGGACTAATAGTGCAAAATCCCTGGCTTTCTGTTTTAACGTTTCCTTTTGTTGTGCTTTTTTTATCGCCACTAAGGTTTTCGGTTAATTGTATAGAATTTTTCAGCTTCGCGACCAGTGGCGCAGCTCCGTAACCATCACCTTTAACAAATGCGGCATCAAACCAGGATGTTTGTACTTTCAGCACGTACCACATTTCGCCGGCTATAAAAATATTACCGCAATTATCTATCGCCAAAGTTGGAAACTCGTTGGAGCTCATCATCACATTGCTCATCTTATACCAGCGGTAATTTCCATCTTTATCATAGCTGGCAACTATAAGGCTGGAGTAGCTTCTTTTGATCGTATCTTCTTCCAGTATAAGCGGATTTTTAGGATCGGCCAGATTGCTTTCCACGGAAACATAAATATTGTTGCTGGCATCGGCCACCAGGCTGTTGCCGGTATTGCCGTTATTGGTTTTTACCCATTTACACTGTCCTTTCAGGTTGAAGCCGGCCAGCAGCATACGTTTGCCCTTAGTTGTATCGGGTTTCTGCCCAAAAACATTGTTGCCGGCATGCAATCTTCCGCTGATGTAGATGCCATCTTTAGTTACTGTTATTGCACTGAAAATAGCTTTGCTTCCGGCACGTTTTACCCAATTCAGTTTTCCATCTTTACTTATACTTGCCAGGTAGCTCTCATACGGCTCGTTGTATTGCCAAACGGAATCTACAATTACTGCTTTATGCGAGCTTTTATCGCTGAAAGTTCCGCCAAACCTGTATGTGCCAACGGTGTAAACGGTGCCATCTGCCGCTACTTTTGCTTTGCAGGATGGAATCTGGTATGTGCAGCAAGTAGTGGAATGGTATTGCACTATATCTGCCCATTGCGCATTTAGCCTGTCATCGGTTTTAAGTACATAATTACTACCGCCTTTGCCTGCTTTTGCAATACCATTTACTGTTTTGATACTTTTTTCGGTAGTTCCGGCAAACACAAATCCGCCAAGCGGCGAAACCTCAAAGCTGGTAACGTCATCAATAATATTGGCAAGGTCGCGGCGGATCCATTGCGGATGGCCTTGTGTATTTAAACAAACAACTACATACGCGCCCGGGTAATTTTCTTCTTCGTCTCCATCATCACTTTCATTTTCTTCCTCGTCAAAATCATTTTCGTCCTCATCCACTTTTTCAGAAAGTGTGCTGCCTCTGCCGTATTCTTCATCTTCTGCGCTGCTTATATAAATACGGCTTTCGGCCTTTACCAGTACAAAGATGTTTCCTTTATTATCTGCAGTAATACCACCGGTTTCCAGGCTGCTTGTTTCACCTTGCTTTATTTTGTTAACCCAGTTTATTTTGCCTTCAGGCGTATAGCTAACAACCAGCAGGCAGCTTCGGTAATCAGTTACTTTGGTGCCTTTGCCTTCGCTATCATACAAAAGAGCCTCGCCGCCACTGTAATAATTCAGCTGTGGCATTTCACCGGCAACAACAAAATTGCCCTTTGCATCCATTACACCGCCTTTAAAACCAGAAAAGAGGTTACTACTGGTAGATGCCCACTCAAAATGCTGCGCGTTGATTTTTGAAACTATAAATAATAGAAACAGAAGAATACCCGGCTTTAATTTGCGATTTACCATGTTTAAGTATTTTTCATAGAAAGCATATATGGCGCTTGCCGAAAATTTTAATAAAGATATACATTTATGGCTTTTATAGCGAGCTGATCACCAAAAAGAAATTATAATCTGCCGGCATTCGCATGCCAGCCAATACTCCAAAGCATTTCTGGCGATTGCATGATATGTATGCAGGTATTATTACTCTGTTTCCACCGGTTTTTTAGGCTTTTTGCTTTGCGTGCGCTCAAGGTTTGTTAGTAAGCTCTGCGCTATTATTTTCTCAACCAGTTCCCAGGGCATGCGTTTGCCGAGCGGAAATTGTAAAGTACCTTTTCCTGCAACAAAGGGTTTTATTTCTGCCTGGAAATTGTCATCGCCATGTGGAATAGGGTAGATACTGATGTGATTTTTATATCCAGCAAAATATACCATATAAGTTCCGTTCAGCTTAAAGGTTGGCACACCATAGCTGATAACTTCTTCTGCTGCCGGCGCTGTTTTCCTGGCGATTTCGCGGATACGTTCCAGCTTTTTCTGTACATCTTTCGGGAAATCGAAAATATAATCGGTTATTGTTTGTGGTTTTGTAGTTTTCTGCATCTTAAAAGGTTTGTTTCTTTTCTATTTCCGGTAAAGCGGCATCAATTCTCTTGGCCAGCTCGGGTAATTTTATGGTTGGCACAGCCGGAAATAGATGATGCTCCAAGTGATAAAACATACTGAAAGTAATTTTATTTTTCCATTCGCTGCGTTGCGTTCTTGCAAAATCCGGCTCGTCGCGCGTATCGTGGTGAACTATCCAGACCGCAAAGAACGCCATCATAAATTCTGCTAAAATCATTACAATAATATGATAAATAAGAATATGAATATTGAAATAAAAAATCAGCGCAGTAAAAACAGCAATAGAAGATAATTCAAAAAACATATTGCGGCGGTAATTATTGTTCGCCAGCTGGTTAGTAACTTTATGAATGAGAAACATATGAACCGGGCCATATAATATTGCGCCATACCAGCTCATTCCGGCAGATTTACCTTCAAAATCTTCATCGGAAAGGCAATATTTGTGGTGGCGGATATGATTGAATTTTACAGCATGCAGAGAAACCATTAACAAAATGCTGTTTAAATATAATGTAAGCCAGGTAAGAAATTTGTTGGTGCCCAGCGAGTTATGAAAGCCATTATGCACCTGCCTGAAACTGGTTAAGAAAAAGAACATCGAAAAAGGTAAAGCTAAAAAGTAATAACCATAGTAAGCCAGAGCCATGGAAATAACAAACCAGGGAATAGTAAGATTATTTTCAATCAGCATTTCTTTAATAGAAAGCGTTCGCAGATCTTTCCACGCTACCTTTTTGAGTATTTCCTGGTGAGTCATAATCTCCCTTTATTTAATTGTAAATTAAACAGATGCAATATAAGTATTTGCCTCCATTTTACATATATTAATAAGTCAAAAAATGCTTTTAAAATAAAAACCTCCGGCAATTCTGCAAGAGGTTTTTAGTAATTTTAGTTATCGAGAGAATAATTTATTCCGTGGTTTCGCCGTCAAATTCTTCCTCGTTCTCTTCTGCAGATTCTTTGGTTTTACGTACAATGCCATCTTTATGGTGCGGCGGTGAATAAATGGTGTACATTTTCAGGTCATCGGTATCGTTGGTATTGATGACGTTGTGCTTTGCGCCTGCCGGTACAACTACGGCATCGCCATCTTTTACGCGGTATTCGGTATCATCAATCATCACTTTTCCTGTACCACTTTCGAAACGGAAAAACTGGTCGTTCTCATCGTGTGTTTCTTCGCCAATTTCCTCACCCGGTTTTAAGCTCATCAGCACAAGCTGAGAATGTTCGCCGGTGTATAAAACTTTGCGGAAATTGTTATTTTCTTCTGTAAGTTTCTCTATATTGTTTTTAAAGCCTTTCATGATCTTTTAATTGATTTCTGGCTTTTCTAACACAGGTTCCAGATTTCGGTTGAGTAAAAACAAAAAGATTAAGCTATTCAGAAAAATTATACATGCGCGTAAACCATATCAACTTCTGTTTCAAGTTTTTCAGCAAATGCTGCTATAAATTCATCTGTAAAGTCTGGCCAGTTCCAGAAAGTAAAACCAAGTTCGCTAAAACCCCATTGTGGTTCAAATTGAAAGCTATGAATATCAGAACTTATATTGCATTTAGGGCAGGTAATATTATCGGTTTCGCCAGAATGCCATCGTTCGAAAAACTCCCAGTCTTCTTCCGCTAAATCTTGTTCACAAACCGGGCAAATTAAACTTTCAAGGCCACCTTCCATATTCGTAAAAATTCTTCGCTCTGTAACAATCTCAAGACCATTTGTAATTAAATTAAAAGGTAAAAATTCCGGTTCCTTAACAACAAATTCAGCCCCGCTAGAAATTTTATATCCATGACTTTTACTTAATATACAATCAGAAAGCTCCTTTTCAATAATATCATTCTTTTGAAGCCACTCCAATATTTTTTTAATTTTATTTTCTTTGTTTTTATATTCTGAAATTCTAGGTACTATTGAAACACTACTATCGCCCATTTTTGTAAATTGATAAGGCTAAGTTCTACTTATAACAGCGAAAAAAGCTGTATCTTAGCATCATGGAA
>DAIUCM010000113.1:0-13861 GCA_036846145.1 Bacteroidota bacterium | reverse complement strand
GCAGCGAACACAAAGGCATACCTGATGATAAGGGCGATAAAGAAGCGATAAATCCGGATTTTATTGAGCAGGAAATTCTTAAACGCATAATTAGCGAATGCCCGTTGGATGGTACAATTGTAATAATACCTACCGCCAGCAGAATACCCGATGAAGTTGGCAGAGATTATCTGGATGCTTTTGAAAATATTGAATGTATTGACCGGGCCGAAGTGCTGTATATTGAAACGCGCGACGATGCTTATGAAGAACGTAACGTTGAGGCTATCCGCCGTGCCAGCGCGGTACTTTTCAGTGGCGGCGACCAGCTGCGTTTAAGCACCATTTTAGGCGGATCGCCTGTACTGGAAGAGATCCGTTACAAATACCAGAACGAAGATTTTATTATTGCCGGAACAAGCGCCGGCGCCATGGTAATGAGCAACGCCATGATTTTCCAGGGCGCCAGCGAAGAAGCATTTTTTAAGGGCGAGCTGAAGATTACATCAGGCTTTGGATTATTCCCGGGCGTGATAATAGATACGCATTTTATTAAACGAGGCAGATTTGGCCGGCTTGCGCAGGCCGTTGCCATTAACCCAAGTTATGTTGGTATTGGTTTGGAAGAAGATACAGCGGTACTGGTAAACAAAGGCGCTGAAATGGAAGCCATCGGGTCTGGAAACGTGATAATTATTGATGGCCATGATATTCGTTCATCTAACATAACCGAAATTGATGAAGGCTCGCCAATATCCATTGAACGGCTTGTGGTACATGTACTTGCGCGTGGCGATATGTTCTCTTTGACTGACAGGAGATTTCTTAGCAAGGATAATCCAGAAGCACAGGAGAAAAAGGAAGAACTGGAAGCGGAGAAAAAGTAATTTTTGTGGGTTTCGTGATGTACGGCGTGCGTATGAAGATGCAACCTTGCTAATTTTTAAATTACCTGCATATATGGCATTACTGAAAAATACTTTAGTCGTTCGGGTCCTGCCAAGTGACAAGTATCATGAGGCACTGGCTGTAGATTTAGCATTGTAGTTATGGCAGCATTTGTCGTGCAGTTTGATACAGGAAGCAACCTTACAACCATTTTCCATATATACTTTCTCAGTAAAATGCTTTAAAACAAAAAGGGCTGCAGGAATTTCCAGCAGCCCTTTCATATATTATATCTCAGAAAATTACTTTACGGTAACTACCTGAGTGTTGGCAGGTTGTTCGGCTTTTTCTGGGCTGATCCTGATTTCAGATCTGCCATCGTGCGGCATTTCTATGCGCGGATTCGCGGAAGGTGTAACTGAAATATATGGCGCAATTACAAGCGAAACGATAGACATTAATTTGATGAGGATGTTCATGGATGGGCCTGAAGTATCTTTAAAAGGATCGCCAACGGTATCGCCTGTTACAGATGCCTTATGCGCATCAGAGCCTTTATATTCGAGCTTACCGTTTACCTCTGCGCCTTTTTCAAAAGATTTTTTGGCATTATCCCAAGCGCCACCGGCATTGCTCTGGAACATACCCATTAATACACCGCTAACGGTTACGCCGGCCAGTACCCCGCCAAGTATTTCAGCCGATGAAGTGCCTTCAAAAACATCTTTAAAACCGAAACCAATAATTAACGGAACAATCAAGGCAATTGCGCCCGGTAGTAACATTTCTTTAATGGAAGCCTGTGTAGAAATAGCCACGCATTTTTCATATTCTGGCTTAGCCTTATACTCCATAATTCCAGGTATTTCGCGGAACTGGCGGCGAACTTCGTGTACCATTGCCATGGCTGCGCGGCCTACAGCAGAAATTGCCAGGGCTGAGAAGATGAACGGAATCATGGCGCCGATGAACAAACCTGCCAGTACCGGAGCTTCGTATAAGTTAATAGAATCTATGCCTGCAATACCTACGAACGCTGCAAAAAGCGCCAGTGAAGTTAATGCTGCAGATGCGATCGCAAATCCTTTTCCTGTAGCAGCAGTAGTGTTACCAACAGCATCGAGATTATCGGTACGCTCGCGAACTTCTTTTGGTAAACCGCTCATTTCGGCAATACCGCCAGCATTATCTGCAATCGGGCCAAACGCATCAATTGCCAGCTGCATAGCGGTTGTAGCCATCATACCTGCAGCAGCGATCGCCACGCCGTAAAGCCCGGCTAAAGCGTAAGAAACCACAATACCGGCTGCCAGAACTATTATTGGAAGAACTGTAGATTCCATACCAATAGCCAAACCGCCAATAATGTTAGTTGCATGGCCGGTACCAGACTGCTGTACGATAGATTTTACAGGGCGTTTACCCATTGCGGTATAGTACTCGGTAATAATGCTCATCAACGCGCCAACTACCAAACCTACAATAATTGCCCAGAAAACATCCATAGAGGTAAATTTGAATCCGCGAAGGCTGAGTTCTGCCGGTAACATATAGTTCACCAGGAAGTAAGAAGCAATAGCCGTTAAAATAATAGATGACCAGTTGCCTAAGTTAAGTGCTGCCTGCACGCTGCTTTTTTCGTCCTTAATACGAACGAACCATGTACCTACAATTGAAAAAATAATGCCTATGCCGGCAATTACCATAGGTAAAAGAATAGGAGAGAGGCCGCCAAAATTATCGTCAGAAGCAATTTCCTGGCCCAATACCATTGTTGCGAGTACAGTTGCTACATAAGAACCGAAAAGGTCGGCGCCCATGCCGGCAACATCACCTACGTTATCGCCCACGTTATCGGCAATAGTTGCAGGGTTACGAACATCATCTTCCGGAATACCGGCTTCAACTTTACCCACTAAGTCAGCGCCAACATCTGCAGCTTTGGTATAAATACCACCGCCAACACGCGCAAAAAGTGCAATTGACTCAGCACCCAGTGAAAAACCGGTTAATACTTCAATTGCCTGGCGCATGCCATCGCCGGTAGGCGCTTCGCCCTGCGCAAACATATAGTAAAATACAATAAATAAACTTCCCAAACCTAATACAGCGAGGCCGGCAACGCCCATACCCATTACAGATCCGCCTGTAAACGATACTTTTAATGCTTTGGAAAGGCTTGTACGCGCTGCCTGTGTAGTACGTACATTGGCCTTTGTTGCTATGCGCATACCAATATAACCTGCCGTAGCCGAAAAAACAGCGCCAATTAAAAATGCAACGGCTATTACAGGGCTTGAGTGGATCGGATTTTCAGGCGTACCTTCCTGCATGCCAAGCCAGCCAAGCAAAATGGCGGCTATGATGGCAAAATAGCTCATGATTTTCCATTCTGCTTTCAAAAATGCCATTGCACCATCGGCAATGTAACCTGCAAGCTCTTTCATATTTCCGTCGCCGGCATCTTGTTTCGATACCCATGCGCTTTGTATTGCCGTGTAAATAAGGGCAAGAATACCCAGGGCCGGCACCAAATAAACGATGTTCTCCATCTATGTTTTGTTAAATTTTTTGAGCCGCGAATTTATCCTTTATTGAATTAGAAAACAAATCTTAATAATGTATTTGGATTTATTTGATTTTTAAGGCAAAGCATTTTTCATGGAATGTATATATGTATTGCAAAATAAAGCAAATTGCAGTTTCAATTAAATTCCTTAATCGGGCTTATGAATATTATCAGCTTCAGGATTGGTATGCTGGCTTTAACCCTGGTAATTCTTGTAACCGGGCAATACCTTTTGTTAGGATATTGGCTTGCTTTATTTATCAGTATCGAATTTCTTAACCGTCAGCAAATCTATTTAAAGAGCAGGTTCAAAGCGCTTAATTTATTATATTTTATTTACCTGTCATTCATTATATTAGAGCGGGGCAGTAAAGTGCTGTTTCCAATCATTTCAGCCAGTAAGCCGAATTTAGATTTATCGAAAATAATGGTACTGAATATTGTGGAGCATCTTGCATTTGCCCTGGTAGTGTGTACACAGCTATATTTTTATTTCTGCATTTTTTCCCGGCAAACCGGCCATAAAAAATGGCTTCATCTTAAAATTGTAGTGCTTTTTAACCTGTTGGGCATGCTTAATGAGGTTTACCAGGCCAGTTTTACGTTTAAAGGGCAATTTAGTTTCTCTGCCGAAGCCTTGAAAGATATATTTGTGAATATTGCCGGTTCGGTGCTTTATTTTTGCCTTGCGATGTACTGGTTCGGCTGGATTTCGCCGGAAGAAAACATCACCAGAAATAAATTATAAACAAGGAAATATTTTAGAGGCAATTTTTCCTCAAATTGCAATGGTTTAATTTTACATATATAATGTTACGAAAAAATACTTTGAAGCAGGCTGGTTTGGGTCTTATGCTTTCGTCGGCCATGTTATTTTATTCCTGCGGTTCTGATAATCAGACCAAAGATGCAGCCGGAACCAGCACGCAGGCAGATACCTCGTATAGCAGGCAGGCTAATTTATTCTTCGACCAGGTTTTTGATAAGATGCTTGCGCGTGAGCCAATGTACGCCGCTTACCTGGGTGAAAAAATAAGATACAACGAGTGGAACAATATCTCAGATACTTTCACCCAAGAGACAATAAATATGGTAAAAAGCGATTTGGAGACATTGCAGAAAACAATTGATATTAAAAAACTTGATTACCAGACACAGCTCAGTTACAAACTTTTTGAAGCGGATGCGAAAAAGCGAATTGAGGCATTTGACTGGCGCTTCCATAATTACCCGATCAATCCGCAGGAAGGTTTGCATACAGAAGTGCCAACTTTCCTTATGAACATTCACCAGGTAGATAGTTTGCCGGATGCTAAAGATTATATCGCACGGCTCGATAAAGTTAATCCGCTTTTCGACCAGCTGATTGAAAACCTGCGTGTACGTGAAGAAAAA
This sequence comes from Bacteroidota bacterium, assembly GCA_036846145.1. GTDB lineage: Bacteria > Bacteroidota > Bacteroidia > CAILMK01 > CAILMK01 > DAIUCM01. The sequence continues at coordinate 9,030 of DAIUCM010000113.1, read as the reverse complement.
GGCATTATTCTGCCAAAGTTCGCTTACCCAAAAATTATTGATGCCTGCAGGAATATCATCAGCGATGCGCCATTTACCGCTTCTAAAACCATGAATCCTGTTATGGCAGATTTTAGTGTGAAGGTTGATAAGCTGGAGAACATCTCGCAGAAAACCAAAGATTCGCTGCGAACGGAAGCCTCCAGAGCACTTTTAACATCTGTAAAACCTGCTTATGAAAAGCTGATTGCCTATTTAACCGAGCTTGAGAAAAAATCTACCACAACTGTTGGCGCATGGAGCTGGCCTGATGGTAATACTTATTACAGCATGGCAGTTCGCCACAGTACTACAACCAACATGACTCCCGAAGAAATTTATAATCTGGGCGTTAAAGAAGTAGCCAGGATACACGATGAAATTCGTGTAATTATGAAAAAAACTAATTTCAAAAGCAACGATATTAAGGAGTTTTTCCGGTTCATGACCTCCGATAAACAGTTTTATTATCCCAATACCGAGAAAGGCAGGCAGGCTTATCTGAAGCAGAATGTAGATTATATTGAAACGATGAAAAAACACCTCGATTCTTTGTTTATCACCAAACCAAAAGCCAATATAGAAGTGCGTGCCGTTGAGAAATTCCGCGAGAAAAGTGCAGGAACAGCGTTTTATGAGCGCCCATCGCCAGATGGAACAAGACCGGGAATTTTCTACGCAAATTTATACGATATGACGCAGGTGCCAATTTACCAGATAGAAGCTTTGGCTTATCATGAAGGTATTCCAGGCCACCACATGCAGATATCTATAGCACAGGAACTTACAGGCGTACCTAAATTCCGTAAGTTTGGCGACCATACAGCTTATATTGAAGGCTGGGGATTATACTCGGAACTGATTCCGAAAGAAATGGGCGGGTTTTATACAGATGTGTACCAGGATTTTGGCCGTTTAAGCATGGAGCTGATGCGTTCCGCACGATTGGTTGTTGACCCGGGAATTCACTATAAAAAATGGACACGCGAGCAGGCGATACAGTACTTTATGGATAATACTGCAGAACCTCCAGGCGAATGCGTAAATGCCATTGAGCGCTACATAGTTTGGCCCGGCCAGGCAACTGCTTATAAAGTAGGCATGAATAAAATACTTGACCTGCGAGCAAAAGCACGTAAAGAGTTAGGCAGTAATTTTAACCTTTGCGAATTTCATGATGTGGTTTTAACGTATGGCTCTGTAACTTTAGATCTGCTGGAGGAGAATGTGAATAAATGGATTGCAAGTAAGAAGTAATTCTAAAATGACTCCCATGTATAATGGTATTATGTGTGCTACTTTCTGCATTCAGGAAGCACTTTTAAAGGAGTTTTTAAAAAGGCTATGAAAGAAACTATAAACAAGTATGCAAGAGTATTTTATATTTGCTGCATACTATTGATCCCTTTAAAATTATATCCTCAATCATCTATAGAATTATAGTTTTGTGATGAGATGTTAAATTTAAAGGGCTCCGAATTAATCCAGGTAAGTCTAATTTACAATATGGATACTTTAATTTTGCCTAAAACAGCTAAAACAAAATACCTTTCTCCGATTGAATTTTATAAACTACCTATTCATTATAATAGAACAGATACAACTACAATTCCTGTTTTGGTTGAGACATATCAATACGACTACTTAATCAGTATGTTTTTACAAGATTTTTATTGTCCGGAACTCGAAATTTGTATTGATCAAAAGGTATATAAACACAATAAGGTTAGGTGGCATTATTTAAATTGCGGAGCAATTGGCACACTAGGAATTGTTCCAAGAATTAAAAATAAAGGAAAGAAGTGACAATGTTACTATTGATCAAACATACAGGTTGTTTTGGCGGAATAAGATTTCAAAAAAAATCCAAATTCTATAAGTAAAATATCCGCTTAAGGCTGGCGCAAGATTTAGCACAGCGGTTCTTGTACCGATTTTGGAATCCAAATCATTTCTTTGTATTTCATTATATGCAGTAGGCACAAGAACCACTACGCTAAATCTTGCGCCAGCATGAAGGAGTTTTAGAAATTGTGAAAAAGCTAAAAAAAGAAAATCCAGGAATAATCAATTACCAAGAAACATTTTGTCAGCCAAAGTTTATCTATTACATATACTGCCATTTTTTCCGCTAAATGTATAAAATGCTTGTATTTAGTATGTTAGTAATGCCTTAACTTTCCATATATACAAACATCAAAAAATACCTTCCTTGGCATAGCAATTGAACCTAATACGTATTAATCGTTTTTTTAGATTATTATTGCAGTTAACATGTCAGAAAAAAATAAATATAAACGGTCGAGGTTTGCTGCGTTCAGCGATTCGCCGGAAGATGATGGGCCTGAATTTATCTCGCTTTTATCGCCTGAGGAAGAAGAAGAAATGGATAAAGAGCAAGCTCCCGAGGAACTCTCCATTTTGCCTTTGCGCAATACGGTTTTGTTTCCGGGTGTAGTAATTCCTATTACTGTTGGCCGCGATAAAAGCATCAAACTCATAAACGATGCTTATAAAAAAGAGAAGATAATTGGCGTTGTTGCACAAAAATCTGAGTTGATTGAAGACCCGGAAACAGGTGATATCTACCAGGTTGGTGTTATTGCCCATATCATTAAAATGCTGAAAATGCCTGATGGTAATACAACAGCAATCATACAGGGCAAGCGCCGTTTTCGTATAAAGGAAATTCTCCGTACAGAGCCATATATGCGCGCCACAGTGGAAGCTGTTGTAGAAGCGCATTTGGAAATGGATGAAGAAACCAGCGCCACAGTTTCCGCATTAAAAGATCTTAGCACCGAGATAATTAACCTTTCGCCAAATTTGCCATCGGAGGCTTCAATCGCCATAAAAAATATTGACAGCCCGCGCTTTTTGGTAAATTTTATCAGCTCTAATTTAACGGTTTCTGTAGCTGAAAAACAGGAATTGCTGGAATCGGTAGATTTTAAAACACGTGCGAAACTTGTTTTGGGTCACTTATCGAAAGAGCAGCAATTGCTGGAACTTAAGAACCAGATTCACAGCAAGGTAAAAGTAGATCTCGATAAGCAGCAGCGCGACTATTTCCTTCACCAGCAGCTAAAAGCCATACAGGAAGAACTTGGTGCCGATTCTCCCGACAAGGAAATTGAGAACATGCGCGAGCGCGCGAAAAAGAAAAAGTGGAGCAAAGAAGTTGAAGCTGCTTTTAACAAGGAACTCAGCAAGTTAGAAAGGATGAATCCTGCCGCTGCAGAATATTCCGTTACGCTAAATTACCTGGAACTGATGCTGGATTTGCCCTGGGGTGAATTCACGAAGGATAATCTTGACCTGAAGCGCGCCAAAAAAGTACTGGATAAAGATCATTACGGTTTAGAGAAAATAAAAGACAGGATTTTAGAATATCTTGCTGTTTTGAAGCTGAAAGGAGACATGAAAAGCCCGATCTTGTGTTTGTACGGACCTCCGGGCGTTGGTAAAACTTCACTTGGAAAATCTATCGCAAAAGCGCTCGGCCGTAAACATGCGCGAATGAGCTTAGGCGGTTTGCACGATGAATCTGAAATTCGCGGCCACAGGAAAACCTATATTGGCGCTATGCCAGGCAGAATTATCCAGGCGCTGAAAAAATCGCAATCAAGCAATCCGGTTTTTATATTGGATGAAATAGATAAAATAGGTTCAGATTTCCGTGGCGATCCTGCTTCTGCTTTGCTGGAAGTGCTTGATCCTGAGCAGAATAATTCTTTCTACGACAATTATTTAGAGCTTGAATACGATCTGAGCCATGTAATGTTTATCGCTACGGCAAACTCACTGGATACTTTACATCCTGCGCTGAGAGATCGTATGGAGATTATTGAATTATCGGGTTATTTGATAGAGGAAAAAGTCGAAATAGCTAAAGATTATCTTATTCCGAAACAACGCGAAATGCATGGTTTGAAAAAAGAGGATCTGAAGATAAAAGGCGATGTAATTGAGCGGATTATAGAAGAATATACACGCGAAAGCGGTGTTCGTAGCCTGGAGAAAAAAGTTGCTTCCATTGCGCGCCGCAGAGCCAAGGAAATTGTAATGGGCGATGATGTTTCTCCACAAATTGAAGGCAGGCATTTAGAAGATATTCTTGGACCGAAAATTTTCGAGAAAGATATTTTCCAGAACAACGAAATTGCCGGTGTAGCGACAGGTTTGGCATGGACAAGTGTTGGCGGCGATGTGCTTTATATTGAAACCATTCTGAGTCCTGGTAAAGGAAAAATTAACCTAACCGGTAAATTGGGCGATGTAATGAAAGAATCAGCTCTTACGGCGCTTTCTTATCTTAAATCGCAATACAAAGAGTTTGGCATCAGCCCGGAAGCATTTGACCACTGGGATCTGCATATTCACGTTCCGGAAGGCGCTGTTCCCAAAGAAGGGCCAAGCGCGGGAATTACCATGCTTACTGCTTTAGCATCGGCTTATACGCAGCGTAAAATTAAGCCCGGAATCGCCATGACCGGTGAAATTACTTTGCGTGGTTCTGTATTGCCGGTTGGTGGCATTAAAGAGAAAATTCTTGCAGCTAAACGTCTTGGTTTTAAAGAGATAATACTCAGCGAGCAGAACCGTAAAGATGTAAGGGATGTAAAAGCGAAGTACATTGAAGGGCTTACGTTTCATTATGTAAGAACCATGAAGGATGTAATTGAGCACGCGCTGTTAGAGGAAAAAATCAGTAAAGCAGTAAATGTGAACGAGCCTGATTTTATAGAGAGATTGAACGGGAAACAGGAAAACACTACACAACAGTTTAACGAAGATATATCGAAAAAGCTGGTGATGTAAATTTCTTATTTTGATTTATAGAAAATGCTTTCAGGGAGTAAACCTGGAGGCATTTTTTTCATACATGGCAATATAAATTTTAATGAATGCATATATACTTCATTAAAAAAATACTTCAAAGGCCGGTTTTTCGTTAAAGAAGTTTTATTTTGCTGTATGAAGTTTCGCAAGCTATTTTTTCTTCTTAGTATATATGTGGTTTCTGCGTACCAGTTAAGCGCGCAAATTGGCGCAAATGGCATTTATAAATTCATGAATCTTCCGTTGTCATCCAGGGTGGCATCGCTTGGCGGAAACCAGATTGCCGTAAAAGATAATGACATAAGCCTGGGCATGCAGAACCCTGCGCTGCTGAACCCGGAGATGCACAACCATGCGCAATTTTCTTATATAGACTATATGAGCGATATAAATTTCGGCTCGCTTGGCTATGCGCGCAGTTTCGATAGCCTGGGAACCATACTCGCAGGCATGCAATACATAAGCTATGGCGATTTTACGCGTGCCGATGTAAATGGCAATAAGATTGGCAGCTTTACAGCTGGCGAGTACAATTTTTTTGCAGGAATTGGCCGCGAATGGAAACGATATTCATATGGCGCAAATGTTAAATTTGTTCACTCCACATATGATATTTATAAATCATATGGCGCGGCGATTGACCTGGGCGGCGCGTATGTAGATTCTGCGAAAGGATACACTTTAGGTATGGTGATGAAAAATATAGGCTACCAGCTGAAACCGTATTTTGAAACACGCGAGCCGATGCCTTTCGAGATACAGTTTGGCGCATCTTTAAAGCCAAAACACATGCCCATACGCTTTAACGTGTTGCTGCACAACCTGCAAAAGTGGGACCTGACGTATAAAGACCCGAATAAAAAGCCTGAAACCGACCTGGCAACCGGCGAAATAAAGGATAAAAAACCATCGGTTGCGGATATGATTGGCCGCCATATAAACATTGGTGCGGAAATACTTATTTCTAAGAATTTTCACATACGTGCGGGGTATAACCACCAGCGCCGCAAGGAAATGACCATTCCCGATCATCGCGGCTTTGTAGGCTATTCGTATGGATTTGGTTTCCGCGTAAGCCGGTTTAATGTTTCGTTTGGCCGGGCGGCATATCATATTGGCGGCGCATCCAACACATTTACTTTAACCAGTAATTTATCGCATTGGCTGAAGGTGAAAAACGCTGATATTCAATAAACAGATTTACCTGTCATATTTATAAAAGGCAGTTCCGTTTCCGCTTAAAAAACCTATTATTTCTCCGCCTTCATCTTTTGGTGCGTGTATAAATTTGGTGCCATTTAACTCTTTATTTCCAAGGCTTATTCCGTACAGCTGTTCATACTCGTTTGGCGTGTAAGGCTCGCTTTTTTTGGTAGCCATATTGTATCTGAAGCTATTATATTCTGCATCCGCATAAACAAAACTTCCGTTTTCTATTTTTTGCGGCGCTTTGTATTCATTATCATTTAATTTCAGAACTTCCTTGCCCTTCAGATCCAGTAAAATATGCCAGCCAATATCTTCGCCGCCGGCCGATGGTTCCTGGTAAAAAGCCCATGCATAACCATTTATATATGGCTCAATATAGCTGTATTTCGAAAGATCGAGCACTTGTTTTCCGGCTGCATTAACGTATTTGTCCTGGCATTTAAAAGCTTTTAATTCACGCGAATATGCTATATCTCCAGCTCCGAAAACACTGTAAGTTGCGCATAAAAATTCACCTTTTAGGTTAATTACATTCTTCATGTCACTTACACCGTAGCCCATTATAATGCGGAATAAGCCATCGCCCAGGTTTTTTTCCAGAGAATAACGGTTAGATGGATTGCTTTCCTGCGATTTATCAGTAAAAATAATCTTCCCGTTTTTATCTAATATGTAACTTATATGATCGTTTAACAAGCCATCTGTACTTGTATTACAATTCTTTTTGCATGGATTGCTTACTATGGCGTATCCATCTATAAAAGGCTGTGCAATAGCATATTGCGGTTTAATTATCCATGCGCCTTTAGTATTTATATAACCCCATAGCTTTGTAGATTTTTCCTGTGCAGCAGCCAATCCATCGCTGAAAGGCATAAGATTTTCTAAATTAGTGAGTTTAATATCCAGTACTTTTTTTCCTTCAACATCAATGTAAGTCCACTTTTCTTCCTCGGTATTAAAATATGGGAAAAAAGGCGATTGGGCAGAAACATTTAAAGCCTGGGAAATAATAAAAAGTAATGTAAACAGAGATCTCATTTTCGCAGATATTTATTTGCCAAAAATAGTAAATTAAATTATCTGCAAGTAACTGATTCAATTTTATTTATACTTGCTTACATATATAAGTAATGCAAAAAATGCTTTTATTTACAGGGCGATAATTTCATTCGTTTTGCCCAGTTCAAACTTCAGCGTTCGTTTTATTTCATCGTTAATATTTAGGTTGAACATATTCACCTGTTCTTTAAAGATTTCCATCATAATATAATTATATATGCTGATAGATTTTAAGTTACTGAGGCTGATCCTTTCCGTTTCGTAAGTTACAATAATGCCCATCTGGTTTTTCTGCTCCATGCTTTTAAAATGCAGCTTTGGCTTATTGCCATTGAACTGGATGCTAAAATTCTGATCGAAAAACCAGTTTAATGTTACCTGCGTAACGGCCGATCTCTGGTTTATGAAAACATCGCCTCCTGAATAATTATATTTTGTTTGCAGGGTGAGCTCAAAATCGTCCTGGAAAACACGGTGGCTTATTTCAAAAACCTGTTTCTGCGGATTGTATTTCACAGCGGTATAAGCCATTTTCAGCGGATGCGCCGATAGCATAAACTGGCTTGTAACCAATAGCAGAAATGTTAGCAGGAGCCTCAAGGAAACAATACATTTAAAATAAGGATAATGGCAATGCCTGCGCCTGCGCCGGAAACAAACAGGTTCCACTCGCGGTGAATAATATTAAATATTTTGGTGAGCAGCCACAGCAACGCCATAAATACAATAACCACTGTAATTTGCCCGAGTTCCAATCCGCTGTTAAATGCAAAAAGTTGTTTTAAGATACTGCTTTCTTCACCTAACATAAACTTGAAGTTATTGGCAAATCCTAATCCATGAATCAGGCCGAAAACCAGTGCAATAAAATATTTGATAATCAGTTGTTTTTCAAAAGTCTTGCTCGTTTCGTCGCGGTTTTTAATGATGATGTTACTTAGCGCCGTAAGTAAAATTGTTGCCGGAATTAAAAGCTCAACCAAATCTGACGGAAGAATGATATAATTAAGTGTAGATAAGGCTAAAGTTAGCGAATGGCCAATGGTGAATGCAGTAATGATAACTAAAATTTTTCGCCACTCCTTCACCGTAAATGCTGCGCACAAAGTCATCACGAAAAGCAAATGATCGTATGCTTTTATATCTATAATATGATCCCAGCCCAGTTTCAGGAAATCTGCAAATTCCGCATCAAAGAGGAAAGCATTTTCGTGGAGTAGCATATATGGTTTTTGTCTCGAACTGTGATTTGTATGACTATTTTGATTATATATGATTTGGGTTTCTTACATATCTGATATTGCCAAAAAATGCTTTAATGTGCGATAAATTGATAACTTTTTGGAAATTGTTAGCTTTGAAAATGCACAAATCAATCGCTATAATTTATTAATCCCCAAGACAAATTATTTTCTCATTTTGCTTTATTGCTAATCGTACAATATGAAGAAGCTTTTCTAGCAGTTCAATAGTTGTTGTCCTTTTCACAGTTTCAAAAATTTGCTTTTTTTCCGGATAGGTTTGTGTTCCAACATGAACTTCCCATGATTTTTCTTTGATTTGTTCAAGAATTATTAATTGATTAATTACTATTTTTTCCAGTATTAACAGACTTCCACCTTCGAACTCAGCATCATCATATAAATCTATTACTTTTCCTGTTTGATTCTGGATTTGTTTAATCAGTGTTGGATACAAATACCAATAATATTGCTCTTCGTGAAATGAAACAGATGTTTCATCATTCCAAATTGGAACTTTACCTTTTTCAGTTAATACTATTCCTAAAGACATTTTCTAATGTGGCTACTTATATATTTTATATATCCAATTAGTAAAAAATACTTTAACCCTTCCGCCCTTCGGGCACCTTCCCTAAATTAGGGAAGGAGTGGCGCT
>DAIUCM010000112.1:0-13900 GCA_036846145.1 Bacteroidota bacterium | reverse complement strand
ATTATTGATTTTCAAGCCATGATATATGATAAAAGATGCTAAGTTTTTCCTGCTGTTTATACTTTTCTGCTATCCGTTAGTGGTATTTTCTTCGAACACGCAGAAACAACATGCTCAAAACTTACATACCAAACAAACGGCTGGTTTTACAGAAAACAAAGGCCAGGTTACAGACCAGAATGGTAATTTGAGAAGCGATGTAAAGTATATTTATGCTGCGCCTGGAATGAAAGTGATCTTCAAAGCCAATTCTTTCAGTTACGAAGTTTATACAATTGACAAAAAACAAAATATTTCTGAAGCAAATGGAAAACCGGTTAAGCAAAATCCTTTTATAAATAATAATCTTGAGCCAGAAGAAGTTACAATCCGCACGCACAGAGTTGATGTACATTTAACAGGTGCCAACAGTAATCCGCAAATAATTACGCAAGCCAAAAGCCAGAGTTACAGCAATTATTATTTAGCGCATACGCCGGAAAATGGAATACAGAAAATTTACAGCTATAGCCAGTTGACTTACAAAAATATCTGGCCGAATATTGACCTGGTTTTCTACGCAAAAAAAGAAGGCGAGCTAAAGTATGACATTGTTTTACATCCGGGCGCTGATATTAAAAATATACAGTTTGCTTATAATGGTGCTGGAAATATTAAATTAGTGAATGGCAACCTGCAAATTAATACTTCGCTTGGTGTGGTTGAAGAAAACATTCCGCTTTCTTATTTAGCTGAAAGTAAAGAAAAAGTAAAAATTGAATATACTAAAGCTGGTAATAAAATATCATTTACAGGAAAATACAATAAAAACAATACGTTAGTTATTGACCCAACCATAATCTGGGCGACATATTTCGGTGGAAATGAAGCTGAAAGCAGCCAGTCTGTTGCTACTGATAAATCAGGCAATATTTACTTAACCGGCAATACTTATAGTACAGCGAATATTGCAACAACAGGCGCGCATCAAACCGAACAAAGCGGGAACAGTGATGTGTACTTGGTAAAATTTGATGCTAAAGGAGCTCGCATTTGGGGTACATACTTTGGAGGGATTGGATTAGAAAGCAGCAATTCTGTTGTAATAGATACTTCGTCCGGCGAGATTTATATAGCTGGTGAAACACTAAGCGCAACTTCTATTGCAACTTCAGGCGCTTATCAGGAAACAAAATGGAATAACAGAGACGCTTTTTTAGCAAAATTTGACCCCAGCGGTAAACGTATATGGGCTACATATATAGGTGGGAACGGAAATGATATTGCAAACGCTTTGACAGTTGATATTTACAGTAATATTTTTATTACGGGTAGAACCAGTAGCCCGGCAAATATCACAACTGAAGATACGCATCAACCGGTTTATAACAGTTTCGATGCTTTTCTGATGAAATTTGACAGCAGCGGACAAAAACTATGGAGCACATATTATGGGGGAACCGGAGCAGATATTGGCTATGTGGTTGCCACTGATAAAGCCGGGAATATTTATTTTGGCGGCCAGACGCAAAGTACCTCCGATATTGTTACTCCTGGAGCTTTCAAAACAACTTTTGGTGGTGCTTTCCTGGCAAAATTTAATAACAGCGGCAAACGTATATGGGCAACATATTATGGAGTAAATAGTGGTGATATAATTAAATCAATTGCAATAGATAAAGGGAATAACGTTTACATATGCGGCGTAACATTTGGTTCAGCCACCATTGCTTCTTCAAATTCGCATCAACCGGCTTTTGGAGGTATATTTACTGATGCGTTTATTGCAAAATTCGATAGTTCAGGCAGCAGAATATGGGGAAGTTTTTATGGCGGCAAAGGCGAGGATATAGCAAATTCAGTTATTGCAGACCCTTATGGAAATGTATTTATTGCAGGACATACAAATAGTACATCAGCAATTGCAACGAATGGAGCTTACCAGCAATCGTTAAAGGGAGAATCGGATGTGTTCCTGGTTAAGTTTGACACCTCCGGCAAAAGAATTTGGGGAACGTATTATGGAGGAACCGGGGATGATATGACACATCTTAATAACATTGCCCTGGATAATTCATTTAATATATATTTAAGTGGCAAAACAACAAGTACAGATTCAATTTCTTTTAATGCTGTTCATCAAAGCGATTATGGCGGAGGTTCAGATGTTTTCCTGCTTAAAATAAATGATGAATTTGCGGATGCCGGAGTAGTAAGTATTGATTTAGATCCAACTAACAACTGCGGTAGCAGTGTTAAGAAAATATATATTAAGATAAAAAACTATTCCGATATTTCAACTTTAGACACCGTACGTGTAGGCTGGTCGGTAAATGATGTTGTGCAATTGCCCAAAGTTTATAATCCTTCCTTAAAGCCTAAAGAAACATCATTACACATTACACTTGATGAATTTACGTTTGACGAGGGAATAAACATTTTAAAAATATGGACTTATAAACCAAATAATGAGAATGATATTGTTAATTTTAATGATACATTTCTCAAGAAAATACCTGTTTACTCCTTTCCAGATTTACTAATATCAAAAACTATTTCTGAGCGCAATGTAAAATTCGTTGTAAGCGATAGTTCTTATACTTCATATCAATGGATTTTCGGTGATGGAGATACTTCGTATGCTAAAAATCCTTCGCATCGTTATCCGGCTGTTGGAACGTATAATGTAACGCTGCTTGTTAAAAATCAGTCTGGTTGCGAGAAATTATTTACCGATTCGGTTCAGATACACACCAATAATATTATTAACGCTGAACTGCAAAAAGGCTTGGAATTAAATGTCTATCCGAATCCTTTCAGGGAATCATTCAATTTTGAATATACACTCACTAAACCTTCCGCAATTGTAGTCGGAATTTTTGACTTGAATGGCCGCGAAATTTTAGCTATTCCAGAAAATACAATAAAACAACCTGGAAAATATACAAAAACTATTCATACTGATGAGCATAATCTGAAACCTGGAATTTATATGCTTCGGATTATAATAAATAATGAAGCTGTTACAAAACGACTCATCCGAATAGAGTAATTTCCATATATCAACTTGTCAAAAAATGCTTTCATTCTATTTTGAGTGGAAGCATTTTTTATGAATAGCTTATATTGCAGCTTTATTGGTGAATAATGATAACTGAAGTAATACGCAAAGAAATATTTTCGCAACTGCAGGAAATTGAGCAAAGGGAGAAAATCCGCATTTTGTATTGCTGCGAATCGGGCAGCCGCGCCTGGGGTTTTGCTTCCAATGATTCCGATTATGATGTTAGGTTTATTTATGTGCATCCGCAGGATTGGTATTTGTCTATCAACGATAAAAAAGATTCTATTGAATATCCTTTGATTGGTGAGCTGGATTTTGGCGGCTGGGAAATAAGGAAAGCTTTGCGCTTGATGCGAAAATCGAATGCCGTGATTTTTGAGTGGCTGCAATCGCCCATTATTTATTGGAAAAACGAAGACTTTGTGAAACGCATATGGCCTTTGGCTGAAAAATGCTTTGCGCCGAAACCAGCGATTAATCATTATTTGGGTTTAGCCATCAATGCATATAACTCATTCAAAAACAGTCAGCAAACCAAGGCCAAGAAATATTTCTATGTTATCAGGCCTGTGCTTGCAGCTTATTGGATCGCGCAGAAAGGCACTATTCCGCCAATGGAATATCATAAATTACTGCCACTGATTGAAGACCAAAATATTCTGGCAATTTTAGATGATCTGCTGAAGAAGAAGAGGAATTCTGCCGAAGGAGATTTGGTTGATGTAATTCCAGAACTGCATATTTATATTGATAAGCTATTTACATATTGCGATTCGCAAAAAAATGCTTTCGAGAGCAAGCATACAGATATTGACCATTTAGATAAATTTTTCAGAGCGTTGATCCATGCCGGAAACCATTGATATTCAGTTTCTAAAAGATAATAAACTAATTGTTTTTGAATGCATCAGCGGCAGCAAAGCTTATGGACTGGATTTACCGCATTCCGATACAGATATAAAAGGTGTTTTTATCCTGCCGAAAGATATTTTTTACAGTCTCGATTATATTCCGCAAGTAAGTAACGAAAGCAACGATGAAGTTTATTACGAATTACGCCGGTTCTTCGAATTGCTTGCCAAAAACAATCCTACATTGCTTGAAATGCTTGGAACGCCGGAAGAAAATATCTTGTACAGGCATCCGATTTTTGAAGAAGTAAAGCCGGAAATCTTCTTATCTAAACTATGTAAAGAAACATTTGCCGGTTACGCAGCGGCGCAGATAAAAAAGGCCCGAGGCCTGAATAAAAAGATCGTAAATCCCATTGCGCCGGAACGAAAAACAATCCTCGATTTCTGTTATGTTCCCTACAAACAGGGCGCAGTTAAAGTGCAGGAATGGATAAATCTCCAAAGCAAAAAACAGGAAAATTGTGGCCTTGTTAAAATTCCGCATATGCCAAATGTTTACCATTTGTTTTATGATGAAACCGGCGAATTGGGTTATAAAGGAATTATGCGCAAGGACAACTCTAATGATATTTCGTTAAGCAGTGTTGATAAAAATGCAATCCCCTTAACGGTAATGACTTTTAACCTGGACGGTTACACAAAATACTGCGGTGATTACAAGAATTATTGGGATTGGGTAGAAAAACGGAACAATGAGCGCTATCAAAACACTATTTCTCACGGTAAAAATTACGATGCCAAAAACATGATGCATACTTTTCGCCTGTTAGATATGGCGGAAGAGATTGCTTTGCATAGAAAGATAATTGTAAAAAGGCCGAATCGTGAGCACCTGCTAAAAATCCGCGCTGGAGAATTCGAGTATGAAGCATTAGTACAAGAAGCAGAAATCAAGTTGCAAAAAATAGAAAACTTTTACAAAGAAAGAGATCTTCAGGAAGTTCCAGATTATAATAAAATTAATGATCTCCTCGTAAAAATCAGGTCCGGATTTTATTCAGAAAGTCCGATCTAGAATCCATATATAACTTCCTCAAAAAATGCTTTAAACCTTGCCGCAAACTTCTGTAACTTTGCAGAGATGAGCAAGCAAACAGTAAAACCCAGCCTCGCCCGTGGAATGCGTGATTTTTCGGCGCAGGAAATCTACGCGCGTGAACATATTTTCAATACCATTCGCAATGTTTACCAGAAATATGGCTTTGGCCCTTTGGAAACACCTGTAGTAGAAAATATGAGTGTGCTGACAGGGAAATATGGCGAAGAAGGCGATAAATTGCTCTTCAAAATTCTGAATAGTGGCGAGTATTTAAAAGAAGTTGATACTGAAGCGTTATCGCAAAAAGAATATCGAAAAATCACTTCAAATATCTCTGAAAAAGGATTAAGATATGATTTAACGGTTCCTTTGGCGCGCTATGTTGCCATGAATCGTAATGATTTAGCCTTTCCATTCAAAAGATATCAGATCGACAAAGTTTGGCGCGCGGACCGTCCAGCAAAAGGAAGATACAGAGAATTTTACCAATGCGATGCCGATGTAATAGGTTCATATTCTTTAATATATGATGCAGAATGTATCCTGATGTTCGATGAAGTTCTGAGCACACTTGAAATGCCGGAATTCTACATCAAGATAAACAACCGTAAAATACTTGCCGGCTTGGCAGAAGCATGGGATTTCAGTGATAAATTTCAGGATTTTGCCATTGCGATTGATAAACTTGATAAAATTGGTGAAGATGGCGTAATTCGTGAGCTTGGTAATCGTGGTTTCAGCGAAACGCAGATCCACCAGATGCAGGGTTTGTTCCGCTTACAAGGCACAATTGAGGAAAAATTAAACACACTGGAAATATGGTTCGCTAAAAGCCCGACCGGACAAAAAGGTGTTGCTGAGTTGCGCGAAGTATTAAATTACCTTTCAGGGATAGATTTTAAAAAAGGCGAAATAGAACTCGACCTTAAACTTGCCCGCGGACTGGATTATTACACTTCAACTATTTTCGAAGTTGTATTAAAAACGGTGCAAATGGGCTCTATAGCCAGCGGCGGAAGATACGATGATCTGACTGCAAGTTTCGGTGTACCAGATATGCCAGGCGTTGGAATTAGTTTTGGTGCGGAACGTATTTATGATGTAATGCGCGATCTGGATTTGCTGCAAAAAACTTCGATTTCAAATGTAAAAGTTTTACTGGCGAATTTTGGTAAGGAAGAAGAAGCACATTCTTTCAAAACCTTATATGCGCTGCGTAAAGAAGGAATTGCTGCAGAGATTTATCCATCGCAAACCAAGCTGCCAAAGCAGTTTACTTACGCTGAGAAAAAGGGAATTCCCTTTATGTTGATGCTTGGTTCCGAAGAAATTACCAGTGAAATATTTCCTTTGAAAAACCTGCAAACCGGTGAGCAGCAAAAGTTAAATTGGGACCAATTACTGGAAGTTTTGAAAAGTTAACCCTTCCGCCTTCCAGGCACCTTCCCTAAATTAGGGAAGGAGTGGCGCTTCGATTAAAGTTTTGAGATTTTTGCATGTAATAATTTCAATCCGGAAAGCAATTTTAGAGAATCGAGATATAGAAAAATAAAACAAACAACTAAGGTACTTTTTCAGTCGGAGCACCACTCCTCTCCTGATTTAGGAGAGGTGGCCAGAGGCCGGAGAGGTTAAAACAAAAAGCATTTTTCAGCAAACAGATATATGCAAACTCATTATATAAGTTCAGATCATCTCTCATTAGAGGAAATTGGCCGCATCATTTTAGAGAAAAAACAGCTCGCATTATCCGACTCAGCGAAAGCAAAAATCCAGAAATGCCGCCAGTATCTCGATGATAAACTGAATAACACCGATGCACTTTTGTACGGAATCAATACAGGTTTTGGTTCCCTATGCAATATAAAAATAGATCCGGGAAGCTTGCGCCAGTTGCAGGATAATCTTGTGCGTAGCCATGCCTGCGGCGTGGGCGAAAAAGTACCTCAACCCATTGTAAAACTGATGCTGTTGCTCAAAATTCAGTCCCTGAGTTATG
Source organism: Bacteroidota bacterium (assembly GCA_036846145.1). GTDB lineage: Bacteria > Bacteroidota > Bacteroidia > CAILMK01 > CAILMK01 > DAIUCM01. The sequence goes on along the minus strand of DAIUCM010000112.1, from coordinate 6,905 downwards.
GTTACAGCGGCGTGCAATTGCAAACAGTAGAAAGGCTGATCTATTTCTATAATAATGATCTGCTACCAGTAGTTTTTGATAAAGGTTCGCTTGGTGCAAGCGGCGATCTGGCTCCTTTAGCGCATTTGTGTTTGCCTTTAATTGGTGAAGGTGCTTTTGATGGTCCAGGCGGTTCAGGCCCGGCTATAAATTTCCTGCAACAGCATGGTTTACAGCCTATACAGCTGGAAGCAAAAGAAGGTTTGGCCTTGCTAAACGGAACACAGTTTATGAGTGCTTATGGAACTTACTGTATTCTGGAAGCTCAGCGATTGAGTTACCTGGCGGATGTTACCGCCGCGCTTTCCATTGATGGATTCAGCAGTAAAATTGAGCCATTTTTGCCGTACATTCATCGTATTCGTCCGCATGAAGGACAAATGCAAACGGCTATGCAGATCCGCAGGATTTTAGATGACAGCGCGATATTAAAATCGGAGAAAATACAGGTTCAGGACCCTTATGCTTTCCGTTGTATTCCACAGGTGCATGGCGCCAGCAAAACGGCTATAAAACATGTAGCTGATGTTTTCGAAACCGAGAATAATTCTGTAACCGATAATCCGAATGTTTTCCCGGATGAAGACCTGATCTTATCCGGCGGTAATTTTCATGGTCAGCCATTAGCCTTAACTTTAGATTATCTGAAAATTGCTTTGGCAGAACTTGGAAATATTTCAGAACGCAGAACATATAATCTAATCAGCGGAAAGCGATTCCTACCTGAGTTCCTGGTTGCTACACCAGGCTTGAACAGTGGTTTCATGATTCCGCAATACACAGCTGCAAGTTTGGTGAGCCAGAATAAACAGCTCTGCACGCCAGCTTCTGTAGATTCTATTCCAAGCAGCAATGGCCAGGAAGATCATGTAAGCATGGGATCCAACGCTGCAACAGCAACACTGCGCGTAGTAGAAAACCTGAAACACATTTTAGCAATTGAATGGTTGAATGCCGCGCAGGCTATTGAATTCCGCAGACCATTACGCACTTCTACCCTGTTGGAAAATTTGCTCTCTGAATACAGGAAAGAAGTAAGCTTTGTAGAAAATGACCGTATTCTTCACGATGATATCATGAAAACCGTGAAGTTTATGACGGAAACGGACCTCAGGAAGGCTTAAATAGAAAAGATAAGCTTTTTTTGCATAGTACATATATGAAAATTTATATACTCATAGTTTTATTTGTCTGTGTCTTTGCAAAAACAAATTTAAAAGCGCAATCAATTCTGGGCGAATATTGTACTCATTTTGGTGCATGTCTATTTTTAAAAAATGATTCAACTTTTAAATATACTTTCAACTCACACAGCTTTCATGTTTGGTCTGCAGGGAAATGGCAAATAAATAATAAAAAATTAATGCTTAAGGTGGTGTTAATATATGATACACTTGAATATGAAGGTAAAAATGAATTAATCCTATCAGCAGATGAAATTCCGGGAAAAATCATTGCAAACCAATACGCGCTTTCAAATCAAAAAGCTGAAGTTTATCCGGATACATTCATTTTTAAAAAGAGAAAATTGCTTCCCATTGTTGATGGAAGAATAGTTCGCAAAAAAAGACGAAGTACTATTACTAATCAGAAATATACGCAGGCTTTCCTGAAACAATGATAAAAGCATTTTTGGAAAATGTATATACTTCAAAACTAATTTTCAAAGACATGAAATATCCCCGCAGATTATCTTCCAGAGCTAACAATACGGTAATTGTCTTGAGTGATAAAAGAAGAGAGAAAATATTTATTTCAAAAAGTATTTCCCACAATATTTCATAAAAATGAAAGAATAAAACAAAAAGCATTTTTCACAATTTCCATATATGGATGCTGTGAAAAATGCTTTTGATGTATATTGTTCTTCGCAGTGAGACGCCAGGCATGTCGTCTCTACACGGCGATGAAGCATTCGTAATTCATAATCGTTAATTCGTAATTTAAAACTTATTCTTCCACATCATACTTTCTACAGGCTTCACAGTGCGGCCATTGTATTTAGCATTTCGCTTGTCTTTGTACATGGTCTCGATTTCGCCATCTACAGAATGGTAGATCAGCTGACCAATCGGCATTCCGGCATACACACGAATGGGCTGAATTACCATGATCTCAAGCGTCCAGGTATTGCAGTATCCAACATCGCCTTTGCCGGCAGTTGCATGGATGAAAATACCTAACCGGCCGGCGCTGCTTTTACCTTCCAGGAAAGGAACATGTGCGTGCGTTTCTGTATATTCCTCAGTTACACCAAGATATAAAACTCCTGGCTGCAGAACATAACCTTCTTCCGGTATTTTAAATTCTTCAATTTTATTATGCTCGCGGGCATCTAAAACGCGGCTTGTGTAACAGGCAAGGTGTTTGCCCAAATGCACATCATACGAGTTTGTACCGAGGCATTCGCGGCGGAAAGGCTCTATTAAAATGCTGCCTTTGTCTATCTCTTCGAGTATTCTTTTATCGGAAAGGATCATGATCTTTTGCTAATGAAGGTTCAAATATCGGAATTTCTATTCGTGATTCTCAAAAAAATTCAATCGCCAGGTTTTTATTGTTTTGTCATCACCTGCAGAAATGATGGTATTTTCATTTATCCAGAGTGCTGTATTTACAGAATGCGTGTGTGCAGCAAATTTTGGCCTTTCTATAACCTTCAATAAATCAAGTGTTTCCGTGTTCCAAATTTTGAAAGATTTATCGCGGCTGGCCGTGATGAAGTATTTTTTACCGGGACTATATATGAGTTTATTGATAGTAAACATGTGCGCAGGAATTGTTCTTTCAGCTAAACCTGTAATTTCTTTACTCCAAAGCCTCATTTGCGCATCTCTCCCACCACTTAATAATTTACCATCAGGCATAAATTGCAAAGCAAAAACAGATTTCTCGTGCGCAAAAAATGAAGCTTTTACTTCAAGAATATCAGCATCGTAAAGCCGGATATGTCCATCACTGAATCCGCAGGCCAAAGTGTTTGTTTCAGTATCAAAAGCCAATGAACGTGCATTTTCTTTAGTTGGCTGTATATGCTGTTTAATGGAAAAATGCTTCAGATCCAGCGAATATAAATGTCCGCTGGCACAGCATGCTAATAATTGGTTTTCATAAATTTCCAAAGCGAAAATATCGCCTGCCAAACCCAGTTCCTTCTCTTTTTCTTTGGTATTGAGATTGAGATAATACAAATTCCCAAAACGTGTACCAACTAAGAGCGCATTTTCTTCTTCTAAATAATTCAAGGAATATATGGCTGTGGGAAAACGGGCTATAACTTTACCGGGCGCTTCCGGATTGTTTACATTCCACAAAACCATATGCCCGTCGCCACCTGCTGAGAAAAATTCACCAACACCCGGGCCTTTTTCCAATGCATAAATCGCATCGCGGTGGCCAGTTAAATCAGCCTTTTTCTCGACTTCAATTTTTATCACAAAGCAAAGTTACAGTTTTCAGTGAACAGTTTTCAGTGACCAGTGAACGGTAACCAGTGATCAGTTATCTTAATACTTAATACTTAAAACGCAGGCCTCAAAACGCCTTACACATAATTTATTTCTTTATGTTAAAAATTGTATTGAACTTTGCAAACTTTTACAAACATACATGCCCCTTTTTAAAGAGATTGAGGTAGATGCCAACAGCCGGCTGGCGATTTGGCACATTGAGGAAGACGCGGCAGACCTGAAATGGGAATTGCAGTGGGGACAGGAAGATATTAAGCGATTCAGCGCGCTGAACAGCGAAGAACGCAGCATGCACTGGCTTTGCAGCCGTGTTTTGTTGCGTAAGATGCTGAATACCAGTAAATTTATTGACCTTCAGGTTGATGAATTCGGCAAACCATACCTGAAAAATATAGATCAGAAGCTTTCCATCAGCCATAGCGGGCAAATGGTTACCGTGCTGCTTAGTAACAAAGACTGCGGCGTTGATATCCAGCTGCTTGAGCCTAATATTGAGCGTGTTGCGAAGAAATTTATTTCAGAGGATGAATTTGAAAACCTTGATGACGACAACCGGATGGAGCAGATTCATGTTTTTTGGTGCGCCAAGGAGGCTTTGTACAAATATTATGGCAAGCGAAAGCTGGATTTCCGTAAGAACCTGGAAATAAGGCCATTTAATTACGCTGAAAAAGGTACGGTAACAGGCTGTATAGAAAAGGAAAAGTACTACAAAGAATTGCCTGTTTTTTATCGAAAGATCGAGAATTATATTCTGGCGTATGTAGTTGGGAAGTAATTACATATTTTAAAATTATAAGTTTATTCAGATTTTCAATTGTTCGAGATTCCGGGTCGAGCCCGGAATGACAGTAATAGACGAGGCGCAATTCAGTACAATCGAAATATGCGAACAATTTACGTCATTCCGGGCTTGACCCGGAATCCCGAACTTTCGAAGCACTAACCATCTTACTTGATTCCTTATGAAATTATAACTGCTCCAATCTCAGCTGCGAGCTGTTTTTTCATTTCCAGCAAATGCATATGTACAGCAAGCAGCTCATTTATTTCCTCATCGGTTTTAGCGGCTTTCATATCTTTCTCGTTCTGAACCAATAAACGCTGTACTTTGCGCAATTTAAAGTTTAAAATGGCCGATTGGGCTTCCGGCAAGTAATTCTGCTCGGGCGTAACTATTTCTCTTCCTAAAGAGCGTTTCCAGTTTTCGCTGATCTGGTGCGGCGTTAGTATTAAATTCGAAATAAAAGTCTGGTCTTCAGGGGCTTCTACGTTCAATACTTTCGCCAGGCTAAAAAGCTCATCTTCCACGCAAATTGCTTCCACAAACATATTATAAATGCGCTCGCAATCCTTAATTTCCCACTCAATGCCTTCGAGTTCCTGCACCATATAGCGGCAAATATTAATTTCCTCGTTATAAGGCTTATCGCCATACAAAAGCAGTGTTTTTACTATTTGTTTTTCCTGTGCTAAAACACCACTATTGGTTGTAATCTCTATGTTCTTTTGCGGCTCTGCTGGCGGCGCTGAAATATTTACTTCGTGCGGTTTATTTTCCTGCTTGAATTTATCAACCTGTAAGCGCTTTGTTTCCTCGTAAAGCACTTTTTCGCTGAGGCCAAGTATTTTTTCGATCTCCTTTATATAGAAAGCGCGCTTTAAAGTATCTGGTAAAAGCAAAACGCTTTCCAGCATCTCTTTCGCTATTCTCGACTGGAAATGCGGATCGTTCTTTTCTTCTTCTTTAATGAAACTAGCGCGGAACTGCACAAAATCCTTTGCGTTCTCTTTGATATAATTCGCGATTTCCTCGGCATCAAAAGCTTTTGCAAAAGTATCAGGATCATGTTCTGTAGGTAAAGAAACCACTCTTGGATTAAGGCCTTGTTCCAGTGCGATATTTATTCCGCGTAAAGCAGCTTTTTGTCCGGCCGCATCACCATCGAAAAGTAAAATTACATTATCGGTGAAGCGTTTTATCTGGCGTAACTGGTCTTCAGTTAAACTTGTTCCGGATGAAGCGACAACTTGCTCAACACCAGCCTGGTACATAGACAAAACATCCATGTAACCTTCCACAACAATACATAAATCGTGCTGGCGGATTGCTTTTTTGGCCTGGAATAAACCATACAGAATGCGGCTCTTGTTATAGATTTCCGTTTCCGGCGAATTGATGTATTTGGCCTCCTTCGCATTGTTCCGCAGAATTCTGCCGCCAAAACCAACTACTTTTCCACTGAGGTTATGTATCGGAAACATTGCGCGCTCATGGAAACGGTCGATCAGGCTTCCATCCTGCCGTTCAACTGCCATTCCGCTGCGAAGCAAGTATTCTTTCGTAAAACCGTTTTTCAAAGCCCAGGAACTAAAACCATCCCAGGAAGATAAACTCCATCCCAGTTGAAATTCATCAATGGTTTTTTGATTTAGTTTTCGCTCTTTCAGGTACGGAACGGCGACAGATTTTCCTTCTTCAGTTTGCAGGTTTTCGGTAAAATGTTTTTGCGCCGCTGATAGTAAAATATATAGGCTTTCGCGATCTGTTTTATGCTGAATTTCTTCCGGCCGCGACTGCGTTTCTTCGATCTCGATATTGTATTTCTGCGCGAGATATTTTAGAGCTTCAGGATAAGAAAACCCTTCCACTTCCATTACGAAATTCACCGAGTTACCGGCTTTTCCGCAACCGAAACATTTATAAATACCCTTTGCCGGAGAAACAGTAAACGAAGGCGATTTTTCGTTGTGAAAAGGACATAATCCCAGTAAATTGGCGCCGCGCTTTTTTAAGGTCACGAAATCGCCAACCACTTCCTCCACATTGCTTACACTTAAAATACGCTCAATCGTGTCCTGCGAAATCATCCTCTCAATCTTTACCGGACATCAAATTTAAGGAAATTTGAAATGGTTTTCCGAGGTATTTTTTATCAGATTGATATATGCGTTATGAATTGGAAATGTTGAATTTTGAATGCTGAATTGGCTGAAACGCGTTTTGTAGAGACGACATGCCTGGCGTCTCACCGCGATGAAAGCATTTTTTGAGGAAATGATATATGGAAATTGATTTTTCTGGAAGAAATTTCGTAGTTTGAAATGTTTTTAGCGTTAAACTTGTAAGAGTAATTAGCTATGAAAGTAATTTTAGATATAAAGGACGATAAAGCAGAGTATATTCTCGAGATTTTGCGTAATCTTAAAAATGTAAAAATAAAGCCCTTAAAGAGCAATAAAGAAAAATTTATCGAAGGATTCAAAGAAGCTATTGAAGAAGTAAAACTTGCCCGCGCAGGAAAAATTAAATTGAAATCTGCAAGAGAATTACTTGATGAACTTTAATTCAAAATCATAAACCAAACTAAAGCATTTCTTTAAGAAGTTATATAT
>DAIUCM010000111.1:0-13943 GCA_036846145.1 Bacteroidota bacterium | reverse complement strand
GCATTATATGTTATATTTTTCTTTCCTTTTTTCGACTTATTTGCTATTTTCGGTTCGCTTTGAGGCTTGTTAAATACATCCTTTGTGCCGTTTTCATATTTAATATAAAATACATCTTCAACAGCAATGGTGTAAACAGGGCCTTCTAAATTATCTGTTTTCCTGTATTTGATTTCGTCAGGGCTTACTTCTATAACTTTAACGTGTAATTCGGTCGCATCTGTTTTTACAATAAGGTCCTGCGCAAAAACCGATGTATAGGTTAAAAAAAAGCATAAAAAAGCGAGGAAAATTCTCATTTTATAAATTCAATATTTTTAACCGCTAATGTATGTTTAATTATTTACCTAAACCACATTTAACACAAAAATTTAAGAATGTATATCACAAAATTCGGCACTTATGTTATTTCCAGGAACCAATTCTGTCAAATGTTTTTCAATAATTGTCTTCTAAAAAAACGGGCGTAAACTTGCATTCGCATACCCATTGGTAGCGGAGTTATAAACCGCAAGATTTGAATTTTCAAACAACCTTGTTCAACATCAATCGTGCTTGCCGGAGGATCTAAATATGGTTTCTTAAAGTAAGTATTCAGTAAGAAATTTCAGCGGCTGAATTGAATTTAACAAAAACGCCCTCTACGTAATGTAAAGGGCGTTTTTTAATTAAAATTGAGGTTCCGTCCGGATTCGAACCGGAGTAGAAGCTTTTGCAGAGCTTTGCCTAGCCGCTCGGCCACGGAACCAATATCAGTAAAGAGATGCAAATATAAAGCCTGTATTCTGAAATTAGTTAATTCTTGTGTAAAATTAATTTTTTAGGAAATATTTTGGTTGAAATTGGTTTTTCCACGAAGACTCAAAGCATTTTCCGGCAAAAGCATATATGTAAATTCACAGCCAGAAACGCGATAAATCGCCGTCTCTATAAATTACTGCAGTTTCCAAAACATTCAGTCATTCAATCCTTCATTCATTCAATCATTAATTGGCTAATTGGCACATCGGCTAATTGGCTAATTAAAAATCTCCCGGATAATGCCACTCCACGAAAGCCGCATATATGCTTCCCTGCAAAAATGGTTTGGTTTTGTAAATGCGAATTTTCATTTCCTCAATTTGCGGATAATGTATTAAAATATCTTCACCAACAGCCCTTGCAGCAGTTTCAATCAATTGGAATTCACGGCTCAGTGTAGAATACACCGCATCGGCGATGTATTTATAATTTAGAATATTATGCGGATCATCAGTTTCGGAAGCTGCTTTTAACGAAGTTGTTATTTCAACATCAACCAGAAATTTACGGCCCACTACCCTTTCCTGCGGCAAAACGCCAATTTTAGCGAGCACTTCTACGCCTTTTAGCCCAACAATTCCCATAATTCAAAGGTTAAACCTTAATTTTGAAGCTCAAAACTAAGCATAATGCAAGATACTATTTCCCAGGATAAAACAAAAAAGCACAGCCAGTTCGTTGATCGGTTCGAGTTTCATGATTATTACCAGGTTGACGAATTGCTTACCGAAGAACATATTCTTATCCGCAACACCGTTCGCGAATGGGTGAAAAAGAACGTTACGCCAATCATTGAAGACTATGCGCAGCGTGCGGAATTCCCTTTCCACTTGGTAAAAGAAATGGGCGATCTGGGTGTTTTTGGCCCAACGGTTTCTACCGAATATGGCGGGCAAGGTTTGGATTATATTTCTTACGGTGTAATGATGCAGGAAATTGAGCGCGGCGACAGCGGAATCCGATCTACAGCATCGGTACAAGGCTCGCTGGTGATGTTCCCGATCTATGCTTATGGTAGCGAAGAGCAGAAACACCGCATTTTACCTAAACTTGCCAGCGGCGAATGGCTGGGTTGTTTCGGTCTCACGGAGCCAGATCATGGTTCAGATCCGGGTGGTATGAAAACCAACATCCGCGATAACGGCGATCATTATATATTGAACGGCTCTAAAATGTGGATCTCAAATTCGCCATACTCACAAGTTGCGGTGGTTTGGGCGAAAGATGATAATGGTGAAATTCGTGGTGTGATTGTAGAGAAAGGCATGGAAGGTTTCTCCGCGCCGGAAATTCACAACAAATGGAGCTTGCGCGCTTCATCTACCGGCGAATTGGTTTTTGATAATGTTAAGATACCGAAAGAAAATATTTTACCCGGCGTTAAAGGCTTAAAAGGCCCGTTAAGCTGCTTAAACAATGCACGTTACGGTATTGCCTGGGGCGCGCTTGGCGTTGCATTGGATTGTTACGATACAGCTTTGCGCTACGCGAAAGAGCGTGTACAGTTCGACCGCCCAATTGCAAGCTTCCAGCTGCAGCAGAAAAAACTGGCCGAAATGATCACCGAAATTACCAAAGCGCAATTGCTAACATGGCGTTTGGGTGTGTTGAAAAATGAAAATCGTGCTACGCCTGCGCAAATATCAATGGCGAAACGCAACAACATAGAAATTGCCATGAACATTGCCCGCGATGCGCGCCAGATCCTCGGCGGTATGGGAATCACCGGCGAATACAGCATTATGCGCCACATGATGAACCTCGAAAGCGTTGTAACCTACGAAGGAACCCATGATATTCACCTGCTGATTACGGGTATGGATGTTACTGGTATAAACGCTTTTAAGTAAAAAAAGATGCACCAGTCCATGTAAGGGCGAAATGCTTTCGCCCTTTCTGCCAAGTTGAGTTACATTTTTTTTTGCGGCTCCAATAGCATGAGCGTGGGCGAATGCAAGGGCGAATACAGGGGCGAATGCAATTCGCCCTTACAGATGGTTATGTAAAAAATTTATCTTGCTGCCACTTTGCCGGGTTGTTTAGGATATAGTTTGAAATATTTTCATAAGCTTCGGGAGTTTTTATAATGTGCTCATAATAATTGCGATGCCACACTTCTCCATCAAAACCTGCGAGCCTAAGTTGTTTTGTAACGGAAGATTTATAACCTCGCACCACAGCCCCGACTGTTTGCACCGGTCCACGTAAGGGCGAAATGCTTTCGCCCTCTTGGCCGGGTTGAGCCACATGTTCTTTTGCTGGATCAACTTCCTCGTGTTGAGGCGAATGGGGCGAATGCAATTCGCCCCTACGGGATGTGCTGCGAATTTGGAAAATGGCGTGCATGTGATTCGGCATTATGATAAAAACATCGAGCTTTACTTGCGGACGTATTTCTTCAGTTTTAAGCCAGTTTTCGTAAGCGATTTTTCCAAAATCATTTAAGATCATCTCGCCATTTTCAATTTTCCCAAAAAGATTTTCTCTTTCAAAACATAAAAGTGTAATAAAATACAATCCTGCACTGGAATAGTCGTAGCTTTTCAACCGGATGCTTCTGCGGTGATGAAATTGAGGATCATATTTTGATGAAGAAGACATTTATATTTTTATAAAAACTTCATCAATATTTTTTTGTTTCAGGCTCAATACTAAATTGAGAAATCCCATAAGTGCCTACTTCTAAAAAAATTGCCAAGAAACAATTGAATATGAAGTGAAAATTGAAAATCCTTGAAGCATTTTATGACAAATGTATATATGTAAACATAGAATAATATGATTGCGCAAACAGTTATAAAATTGCAGATTCGTATATTTGTAGGCGAAAGTAAAATAACAACCGAAGCGCTTCAAACAATAACCGTCATTCCGGCGCAGGCCGGAATCCCGAGCATTAGAAGTGGAAATTGACGTTTAATATTTAATCGAAAGCGATTTTTGATGATAACAACTGAAAAAATAGATATTTACAATCGATATAAAGGAGATATTGACGCTTTTGCACGTTCTGGATTAATACATGAGAAAATGCTTATTAATGATTCGGAGTGGTATTTTATAGAAAGTTTACTTAGTGATTTAAAACTCATTTCAAATGATTTAACCTCAAAAGATTATAAGGACCAAGTAATTTTTAAACTAAAACAGGAATTTGATTCTGAGGCAACTATAAATAACTTGATGAAATTAATTTAAAGCATTTTTGAGCAAACTTATATATGGAAGAAAATGGCAATACGGTTGTTAAGTACAATAGGAATATTGAAATATTCTTAAATATTTGCGCTGTTGTATTTGCCTTAATATTTTTAATTTATGGTTGGACATGGAATCCAGCCGGAATAATTGTAGGATATCCAGCCGGAATAATTAGTTTAATACTTTATCTGTTAAACAGGAAAAGAAATAAGAATAGCAAACTTAATTTAGTGGCAAAATATATTTTAATATTTGGTTTATCCATTACAATAATCGCAGGATTTTTCTTTTTAATTAAAGCCAATTCATAACCCAATCTCACAAATTATAAAACTATGTCAGATATAAAATTCGGAACCGACGGCTGGAGAGCGATCATAGCAGATGATTTCACGGTTGATAATGTAAAACGCGTAGCATACGCAACCGCACTTTGGATGAAAGATAAATACCCGGACAGCAGCGCAGTTGTGGGTTACGATTGCCGTTTCGGTGGTAAATTATTCGCGGAAACTACGGCGCGTATTTTGGCGAGCAATGGCATTCACGTATATATTTCGCCCGATTTTGTTTCCACGCCAATGGTTTCTTTGGCTACAAATCGCTTGAGCGCCGGTTGCGGAATTATCATCACGGCAAGCCACAATCCGCCAAGCTACAATGGTTACAAAATTAAAGGCAATTACGGCGGCCCTGCCCTTCCTGAAATGATCGATGAAGTAGAAAAGCTGCTTCCTGCCAAGTACGATAGCGATTTCCGTGCTTTTGATGACCTGAAAGCGGAAGGTAGAATCGAGTATTACGACATGGAAGGCCTGTATATTACGCACGCAAAAAACAGTTTCGATATGGAAGCTATCCGCAACAGCGGAATTCGTGTGGGTTACGATGCCATGTTCGGTGCCGGTCAGCGCGCAGTGAAAGCGCTTTTACCTGATGCTTTGGCTTTGCATGCAGATTACAATCCATCATTTTTAGGACAAGCGCCGGAGCCGATTCTGAAAAACCTGCAGCCATTTTCAGATATGATCCGCAAGGATGGAAAAATAGGTTTTGCTTTTGCAACCGATGGCGATGCGGACAGGATTGGTATTTTAGATTCTCATGGAGAATTTGTTGATTCTCATCATATTATCCTGATGCTTGTAAATTACCTGCACAAGTATAAAGGTATGAGCGGCAAAGTGGTGAATTCGTTTTCATGTACTTCTAAAATCGGCAAACTGTGCGAGAAATATGGTTTGGAAAACATTGTTACCAAGATCGGTTTCAAATACATCTGCGGCTACATGATTGAGGAAGAAGTGTTGGTTGGCGGTGAAGAAAGCGGCGGTATTGCGGTTGCAAATCACATTCCTGAGCGCGATGGCGTTTGGATCGCTTTAACTATCCTGGAATACATGGCGAAATCCGGCAAAAGCATGGAATTGCTGATACAGGAAATATACGATGCTGTTGGTGAATTTGCTTTGGAGCGCTACGATCTTCATGTAGAAAATGAGCTAAAAGAAAAGACTGTCGCTGATCTTAAAGCAGGAAAATATACTTCTTTTGGCGATTATAAAGTAACCGGAACGGAAGATAAAGACGGTAATAAATTCCATTTAAGTAAAGATGGAAACAACGGCAGCTGGGTAATGATGCGCGCTTCAGGAACAGAACCGGTTTTGCGTATTTATGCCGAAGCAAAAAACCACCAGGAAGCGGTAAATATTCTAGATGCTGCGCAGGAAACGCTTTTTGGCAGTAACCAGTAAACAGTTATAAATAATCAGTTATGGAAGAGTTGACAACTTTTGAAAAGTTGTCAACTCTTTTTCGTTTTAGAAAGGAAATTTCCGGATGGAATGAATTCCCTACAAAATTTGTCGTTCTTACAGGACTTATTTATCGCTCCGAACCTAGTCCTGCAGGGATGGCCAATTTTATAGCAACGGATTTCAATCCGTTGTACGCAAAGCATTTTTTAGCAAAAGCATATATGGAAACGGCTGATTTATTCTCTATTTTTACAGCCGATTTCTGCAAATGAATTTCAGCATAAATAAAAACCACAAACCAAGTTCCGCAAGCCGCAAACTTCAAGCCGCAAGCCAAATTTTACTATGGTTTTTTATTTTACAGTTATCTTTAAATCAGACATTTGCGCAAAATGAAGCTAATTTTCCGGATACTTTAATCAAGAAACGTTTTATACCGATTACAGCAGCAGCGGCAACATGGTATACAGGTTCTATTATTTTCCTAAGCCAAACCTGGTACAAAGATCAGCAGAAAACAAAATTTCACTTTTTTAACGATAATGATGAATGGCTGGGCATGGATAAACTGGGCCATGGCATTACATCTTATTACGAAGGAATGTATGGCTATAGAATGTTACGATGGAGCGGCGTACCGGAGAAAAAAGCAATCTGGTTCGGTGGAACATGGGGATTCATCATGCAATTGCCGATTGAAATGTTTGATGGGTTTTCACCGGAGTATGGCGCCAGCTGGGGAGATTTAGGTGCGAATACTTTTGGTACGGCACTTTTTATTAGCCAGCAGTTAGCATGGAAAGAGCAGAAAGTGATGATGAAATTCAGCTTTATGCCGACAAAATATTCCGCTTTAAAACCGAATTTATTAGGAAGTAATTTAGCAGAAAATGTGGTGAAAGATTACAACGGGCAAACGTATTGGCTTTCTGCAAATATTAACCATATCATACCTTCGCAAAAAGTACCTCAGTGGCTGAACCTGGCAATTGGTTATGGCGGCGATGGCATGTTAAGAGGAACGCATCATCACCAGATCAACGATCCTGATGTAAATCATTTCCAGCGAAGCAGGCAATATTATTTAAGTTTAGATGTTGATCTTAATAAAATTAAGACCAAAAGCAAGTTTGTTAATACTTTCTGCACGGCAATTGCAATGGTAAAAATACCTTCGCCCACTTTGGAATTTCATGAAAGGCAAGGTTTTAAATTTCATTTTTTGTATTTTTGATTATACTATTCATATGGAAACATTAAGAAAATACTTTAAGCTTTGCCTTATTGCAGCAGTTTCTCTAAGCTTTGCTGCAGGTAATTTATCGTGCAAAGAGCAAAAATGCGTTGCCAATGGTGGTGAAGCGCCAAAAAAAGTGAACAAATATCGTAACAAACCCCAAAGTGGATTGTGGGATAAGAAAATGAGGCGCAGGTAGTTATAAAATTGCCTGTAAAAATGTTGTTCCTTCACCCAACTTTTGAGCGTTTATGCTAATCTCTGATGAAAAATTTAAAAATTCATCATGAAAAAACTCTTATTAGGATTAATCGCTATTGTTTCAGTTAACCTTCCATCACAAGCGCAGCAAAGGCCAGGCACAGGCGATAAAAGTGTTACACTTGGTATTAATGGTTTACAAAACCTTGGCTTTAATGCGAATGTTTCGCGTACGGGAAGCTTACTTTACAGGCATTATATTGCTGATGACCTGGCTATAAGAGCTTCGGCGAATTACACGCTTAACACTACTACCAATTCACTTAACGATACTTTAAGCGGTATAAAACAAACAACAGGAAAAAGGGAGTCTGCATTTGGCATAGCAGGAGGTATCCAGAAATCGCTTGGCGACAGACCGCGCCTGGAACCATATATTGGAGCCGATGTAATATTAGGTTTTAACAATCAAAGAAACCGTACCCGCACCGAGGTTACAAATGCCGCCAAAACCCCCGGAAACGACCAGAATGGCGATTACCAGCAAACTGTAAATTATACCGCAACGCCTTTTGCTTTAGGTATTGCGCCAATGTTTGGCTTTAATTATTTTATTACTGATGGAATTGCAATAGGTGCTGAATTCAGCTATGGGCTAAATATGGCGTTTGGCTCGAGAGGCTCAACTGAAGTTACCCGCAGAGAAAACGGAACTGACCAGAAACCGGTTGAAACGCCAACGAGCCCCTCGTCTTTTAATTTCGACCTGCAGAATATGGGCGCAACCAATATTACCTTGTCAGTTTTCTTTTAATACAACAGCATTTTTGCTGCATACATATATTGACACTTGTAAAAACTTAAAATCAGCTTTTTGCTATCAAATTTAAAATCTTCATTTACAAAGTAAACTGTGGGTTTAATTTTTTTGCACTCCTATATCTCAAAGTTTTTTGAAGTACCATATGATGATACAATCATATATAAAACAAATGCCCGGCTATAATACAGCCGGGCATTTATTTTATATCTTACTAAATTAACTTATTGTATAATAAACTGTGCTTTAGCAAGTTTGCCAGCCTGATTTATATTTACAATATAAAGCCCTTTTGGAAGGTTGCCTGTGTTTAACGTAAGGTAATTTTTATCAGCGCTGTTTACCGTATTTAACACCATTCGGCCTGTGTTGTCATACACCGTAACATATGCTGCTGCTTTAACATTAGCTGGTAATTCAACTGTAACATTGCCACTTGTAACCGGGTTAGGATATAATTTTACAATAGCTGACTTAGCATCATTATCCGAAATACCTACGTTTATTGTTGTATAAGTGTAAAGCTCTAAATCCTCTTCAACAAACATGTTATTTTCGCTGTCCCATTCTAATCCTGCTCTTCTTGTAATATCGCCGTCGTTATCATACGTGTTATTATAGCCGTATCCGTACTGTACCTTCCATTCATTGTTATCTTTGTACATGTATCTGATTTCTTTTTCATCGCCATTTGAATAAAATGTACGCATGGTTCTGGAAGATGTATCCCATTCGCTTCCGGTCCAGGTTTCAAATATGCTTTCGGTCATGTTATTTCCGGTAAAAATATTGCGGTTACGATTTACCAGCCTCCATTCATTATTAAAATCATCGTAGTTATAAACATCAAGCGACTGGAAGTTTTCTCCACCGATCATAACAGGATAAGCATTTGTGCTTAGCGGATCGAAAGATTTCCATACAATATTTCTGTATTCCATAGATGTGCGCCAGCTTCCATCATTATAATGCTGCTCGGTTACTTTTGTAATCTGGTTGTTTATCCATTCAAATTCCTGCTTCTGTAATGGAACCCAGTTGCCGTTCTGCTGGTCGAACATTTGCCTTTCAGCTGAAATAATCTTGTTTGTATTATCTTTGGTATAAATAGTTTTACCTCCATAATTTGTAACCCAGGCATTGTTAACCCACTCGTCTTCCTGGGAGCCAAAGTTGCGGCCTTCATCATCATACATATCCAAATAGCGCAGTGAGTTTACCCACTGGTTATTTTTGCGTTCCTGTCTAACAATTTCTGTAAGCTTTCCCTGGCTATTGTGAGTATAAATATCTTTTGCATAATCGGTCCATGTGCCAATAAGCCATCTTTGCTCCAGCATTTCGGTAGCAAAACCCTGGGCATTTATTGTTTTTACAACCTTTGCATAATTTACCCATGTATTTCCTACATAAATCTGGAAAAGGCCGTCTTTTGCATCAAAGCCTGATGTTCCTACAAACCAGTCCAGCTCACCTTCTGCTGCTTCGTTAATTTTTACAAAATTTGAAAAAATAACCCTGTAAGGTATTGATTGGCCATCAATAATATCATCTTCAACACCTTGCATTAATACTTGTGTTGGCAAACCGTTGGCGCCCCAGGTAAAGGTGAACTTTTCGCCTGTATCACGCAATTGCCCGTTATCGTCCCTGTCAATATAAACATATGTTGCAATTTTTTTCTGGGTTTCATTTTTTGCTCTTTTCGCAGTATTGCCGTATTTAGCAACACGCTCTTTGGCAAGCAATACCGAAATTGCATTTTTGCTTATATACTTTTTTGGTTTTAATACCTGCGCATTTGCCGTAATTACAGCAAACAGCAGCACTACACACATTAATAATCTTGTAAATGTTGTCATATATTGATTTTAATTAGTTGATTGTACAAATTTAAACATTTAAAAGCTATGGGATCCGCAAAAACTGTTAAAAATGGCTTGAATTTAACCAAAACGCCATATTTTGTTTATTGGGCGTAACTCCGGCTTAAATCGCGTTTTACATCTTTTTCCTTAATGCTTTCGCGTTTATCATATATTTTTTTACCTTTGGCCAGGCCTATATCTATTTTTGCGTAACCGGTATCGCTCATAAACAGGCGTAACGGTATTATGGTAAGCCCTTTTTCCTTTACTTTTGAATTTAGCTTGCGTAATTCTTTTTTCTGAAGCAATAGCTTGCGCATACGTTTGGGCTCGTGATTAAAATGGGTACCAAAGCTGTACTCGGAAATATGCAGGTTGCGCACAAAAAGTTCACCCTGAATAAAGGAACAAAAAGCGTCGCTCATATTTACTTTGCCTTCGCGTACCGATTTTATTTCTGTTCCGGTAAGCATAACACCAGCTGTAAATTTATCCAGTATTTCAAATTCAAAATTTGCTTTTTTGTTCTGAATATTCAGTTTCTGCATTATTTTTATTTCTGTTTTGGTAATTTAAAAGCTAAAAGCTAAAGTCACATATGGGCAGCTCTAAAAACTCAATCTCAGCGTAGTGCAATCAAATATAAAAACTTCATATACCACTATAAACTAAGTTTTTACATTGTCTGCACGCCTTAATGTTAAGCCTTTTACACGTTTCCATATATAGGTCTGGTTAAAAATACCTTTTATGCTATTCGCTATTTATCTTATTGATGCAAACAACGTTTCAATTTTTGTTTTTTTCAAGATTTTCTGACCGGTTTCGCCATCGGCAACAAGCCTGCTGCCAACGCTGGCAGTATAGGCGCAAATAATTTCGTGCCCGGAAATACTTTTAACCATTGCCGTAAATTTAACTTCATCACCAACAAGCGCCGGAGATTTATGGTTTACGGTAAGAGATGTTCCAATACCTTCTTCATCTGCTTCTTTCATTTCCAGCACAAATTGCCTGCAGGCCCATTCCGCATCGCGTGCCAGTGCAAAAGTAGCGTAAACCGGGTGTACCATGTCTGTACCAAATATTGCCGTATCGGCATTTGTAACCTGGTGAAGGTAATCTTTTTTATCGCCTGGCTTAAATATACTTTTCATAACCTGATGTAAATCCAAAGATGCAAAATTATGCAGTTTCGTTGCATATAAGGTTGCAGCAAAAAATGTTTTAGGTCCATTTATTAATCAGAAATCTATTTAACGGCCAGCAAAGGTACTTTTATTAAATGCCTTACGGAGTTAATGGTTTGCCCGAAAACAAGGTCTTTTAACCACGAATGTCCATGCGCACCCATAACTACCAGGTCGGCCTGCTCACGGTTAACGATATCGGCAATTGCCTTGGCCCGCCTGCCATTACCCAATACACTGCGCACCTTATAGTTTTTAGCTTTTAGCTCTTCTACGTATTGCTTTAAGGCAGATTTATCTGCTTTGCTTTCCAAATCACCAACTTCCTTTTCCACAAGCATGGCATTTGGCGTTTCCACCACATGTATAAGGATATATTCGGCTTCCACACCCCCCTGGCTTAAAGCATGTTCTATGGTTTTATTGTCCATTTTCGAAAAATCTACCGTTACCGCAATTTTCCTGTAAACGGTTTGCTGTATTTCGCCAATTTGCCCGGCATTGCCATGCGGTACTTTGTTGCTTGGCTTCAGTTTGTTATTTAAAACCGGCTTTAAGGTAATGTAAACCAGTAAAAACAGCAGGCCGGCAAAAACCATCCCTATAATAATTTTAAGCCACCACATACTGGCGGGCAGTTGTAAAAACCATTGCCCGGCCTCACCTTCAATAATCATTTTCAGATTAAGAATAACAATTACTATGGCAATTAACCAGGCAAATACCTGCACGAGCGGCTTAATGGCGAAACTGCCCATACGCTCCTTATTGCTTACAAAATGTATTAATGGAATTATTGCGTAAGCCAGTTGCAAGCTGAGTATTACCTGGCTGAAAATGAGCAGGTCGGCAGTAGAATCTTCACCAAAATACCAGATCACGAAAAAAGCAGGCACAACGGCAAGCATCCTTGTAATGGTTCTGCGTATCCACATTGGCAGGCGAAGGTGAATATAGCCTTCCATAATTATTTGCCCTGCCAGGGTACCGGTAATTGTTGAGCTTTGGCCCGATGCAATAAGCGCCACTGCGAATAATACCGGCGCAAGGTTCTCACCCAGTAAAGGTTGCAGCAGCTCATGCGCATCCTGTATATCGGCAACGCCATATAATCCATTCTTGAAAAATACCGAGGCGGCCAAAATTAATATGGCAGCGTTTACAAAAAATGCCAGGTTCAGCGCAATGGCCGAATCTATAAAACTGAATTTAAGGTAGCGTTTTATGCTCTTTTCATCCCTGTCAATTTTCCTGGTTTGTACAAGCGCGGAATGCAGGTATAAATTGTGTGGCATAACCGTAGCGCCAATTATGCCTATTGTTATATATAAGGCTTCTTTGTTAGGTATAGATGGCACAAAACCACTTAATATGGCGGCAGGATCTGGCTTCGCGAAAATAAGCTCGGCAATAAACGACATGCCGATAATGGCAACCAGGCTTATAATAAACGCTTCCATTTTGCGCATGCCGTAGCGCTGAAGAAACAGCAGCAGGAACGTATCTAAAATGGTAATGCCTACACCCAATAATAATGGCGTACCGAATAGCAAGTTCAAACCGATGGCCATACCTAAAACCTCAGCAAGATCGCAAGCGGCAATGGCTACTTCGGCAAGTATATAAAGCGGTATGTTCGCAGCCGGCGAATATGTTTCGCGTGAGGCCTGCGCAAGGTCCCGGCCAGCAACAATGCCAAGCCTGGCGCTTAAGCTTTGTAAAAGCAGGGCCATAATATTACTCATCAGCAACACCCATATAAGCGAATAACCAAACTGGCTTCCGCCGGCAATATCGGTAGCCCAGTTACCCGGATCCATATAACCAACGCTGATGAGATATGCCGGCCCGAAAAAAGCAAGTATTTTGCCCCAGGCCGTTCGTTTTTTTTGCGGATCAACCGAACCGTGAACCTCTTCTAATGATTTTCCTGATTTATGTGAATTGAATATCTGCATAGATGTAACAAGCAATTTGATATTGCAATATTACAAAACAAAACTAAATATTTAGATGATTAATAAATTTATTTTTAGACTAACCTAAATTTATTTTTTTCTTCAAACTTTAATCATTTAAATTAACAAGCAAATTTTCAGCTACAATATGTGAAATTTGTATTACTTCGCTGTTGTTTCTTTTGAGCACCACGCTGTTGTCAAAAACTATTTTTTCGGCTATGCATATATGGCTGCCCAACGTAAGGCGCTGTTTTTCAAGATATTGCAGGAAAGAAGTTTCGTGATTCCTTACACCAACAATTGTTGCGCAGTCTCCTTCCTGCAGCTCAGCCAATACCTGCTCTGTACGTGGCGAAAGATTACCAAATTCATCAGGAATCGGGTCGCCATGCGGATCGAATTTCGGGAAGCCTAAAAATTCATCGAGCCGTTGTACCAGTAATGGCGATTGTATATGCTCCAGCTGCTCGGCAATTTCATGCACTTCATCCCATTTCATTTGCAGCTTATCAGCCAGGAAAACCTCCCAGAGCCTGTGTTTCCTTACCAGCATGGTTGCCAGCTCCTCGCCTTTTGCTGTTAAGCTTACGCCTTTGTACTTGATATAATCTATAAGGCCTTTTTCTGAAAGGCGTTTGAGCATATCGGTAACCGATGCCGCTGCTATATTACTATGTGCGGCAATTGCGTTAGTGCTTACCCCGCTTTCTGCCTGCTGCTGCAGCTTATAAATACATTTCAGGTAATTTTCTTCTGTAGTGGATAACATACTATGCAAAGGTAGGCCTTTGAATTTTTAACCATGAATTTTCAGTTAATGATTTTTATGGAGAAAGCGAATAACAGCAATTATTTAAATTCCTGCATATATAACAATCATTAAAAATACTTCTTAATTTTACAC